>NZ_JBIAHP010000004.1:56463-181703 GCF_042870715.1 Streptomyces sp. NPDC006463
TGGGTGGGGGGCGCCCGCGGGGCGCCTCCCCCCCCCCCGCGGGGGCCGCCCCCCCCGCCCCCGGGGGGGGGGGGCGGCGCCCCCCCCCCCGCGCCCCCCGCGCCCCTTTCCGGTACCGCGTCAGGAAGCGGCGGGCGGCGTCGTCGGCCCGCCGGGGGTGTCCTTGTGCGCGATCTTGCCCAGGGCGTCCTTCGCCTTGCCCGTACCGCTCGTGATCCGGTCGCTGTACTTGCCGTGGGTCTTGGAGTCCACGGCCTTCGCCACCTTGTCCAGACCCTCGGTGATCCTGCCCTCGTTCTTCTGGGCGAGGCCTTCGACCTTCTCCTTCGCCGGAGCGAGCTTGGCCTTCAGATTGTCCAGCAGGCCCATGGGTCACCTTCCGTTGGCGGTCGCTACGTACGGGCGCCGTCGCCGGCTTCGCTGTCCGCGGCCACCTCGGCCGACTGCTGCTTCGGAATCTCCACGGCTTCCGCCGCAGGAGCCTCCACGGCAGCCGCCTCGGCCGCGGTCTCCTCGGCCACGGTCTCCTCGGCCGAACCGGACTCCGCCGTCGGGGACTCGGTGGCGACCGCCTCGGTCACACCCTGGTCCTTACGGCGAAAAAGCCGATCAAAAACGCCCATGTCTACTCCTTTAACGGTACTCGTGTGAGTGAAGTTCCCCCGTGGCCGCAGGGGCCTCCACCGGGCCGAACCCCGCCAGGGCAACGACGCCTCCCCCACCCCGTCACGTAGCTCGATCGGGTACATGAGCGTGTCTTGACCGGGGGCTGCGAGACTGGGGCAGTGAGGAAAGCAGCCCCCGCACCGCGGGTCATCGCCGTCGTCGGTCCCACCGCGGCCGGAAAGTCCGATCTGGGCGTAGCCCTGGCCCGCCACTTCGACGGCGAAGTCGTCAACGCCGACTCCATGCAGCTCTACCGGGGGATGGACATCGGCACCGCCAAGCTGACGACCGAGGAGCGCGGCGGCGTCCCGCACCACCTCCTGGACATCTGGGACGTCACCGAGACCGCCAACGTCGCCGAGTACCAGCGGCTGGCCCGCGTCGAGATCGACAAGCTCCTCGCCGAGGGGCGCACGCCCGTCCTCGTCGGCGGGTCCGGCCTTTACGTGCGGGGCGCCCTGGACGCCATGGAGTTCCCCGGCACCGACCCCGAGGTCCGAGCCCGGCTGGAGGAGGAGGCCACCCTGCGCGGCCCCGGCGCCCTGCACGCCCGCCTCGCCTCCGTCGACCCGGCCGCCGCCCGGGCGATCCTGCCCAGCAACGGCCGCCGGATCGTCCGCGCGCTGGAGGTCATCGAGATCACCGGCCGCCCCTTCACGGCCAACCTGCCCGGCCACGAGTCCGTCTACGACACCGTGCAGATCGGCGTCGACGTGGCCCGGCCCGAGCTCGACGAGCGGATCGCGTTGCGCGTGGACCGGATGTGGGAGGACGGGCTCGTGGACGAGGTCCGCGAGCTGGAGGCACGGGGCCTGCGGGACGGAATAACCGCCTCCAGGGCGCTCGGCTACCAGCAGGTGCTCGCCGCGCTCGCCGGGGAGTGCACCGAGGACGAGGCGAGGGCCGAAACGGTCCGGGCCACCAAGCGGTTCGCCCGGCGGCAGGACTCGTGGTTCCGCCGCGACCCGCGCGTGCACTGGCTCAGCGGCGCCGCCGCGGACCGGGGGGAACTCGCCGGGCTCGCGCAGACGTTGGTCGAACGAGCGGTCACAGCCTGATCACGTGATGGCATCGGGACGCCCCGGGCGCCCGTCGAGGGGTCGGCGGCGTGCCATCATCAAACTCCAGCGGGTGTGGTCACCCGCAGTGAATTGCGGCGTACTGAGTCCGAGTGGGGAGGGCGCGTGGCGATGGAGGCCGGCCCTCGTGACACCGGGCGGGACGACACCCGGCAGGAAGCGGACCCGAGGCTTCTCGACCGGAGGGACGGGTCCCCCGACCCGACGGACGGGTCCGCGGGGCCCGACGGCCCCGCCGGACTCGGCCTGCCCGCCGACCCCGCGCGGCTGACCCCGGACGGCCCGGACGCACCGGACTCCGCGGAGGCCGAGGCCGCCGCCGGACCCGCGGTCGAGGTCGAGCTGCGCCCGCAGCGCCGCCTGCGCCTGTGGCAGATCGCCCCCATCGCGGTGCTCGCCGCCGCGGGATCGCTGATGTTCGCCTTCCCGCTCGCCTTCGAGTTCGGCGACGGCGGAGCCGTGGTCGCCATGCTCGGCTTCCTCATCAGCTGCTGCGCCGGAGGCTGGGGGATGATGGCCGCCCGCCGGGTGGGCTACACCTGGCCCGGGCTCCCGGCCCGGGGGAGCGGCCGCCGCCCCGACTGGCGCATGGCCGCGCTGTACGCCCTGGTCGTGCTGGCCGTCGTCAGCCTTGCCGTGTACCGCGTCGCCCGGCTGCGCTGACCGCGCCCGGGCCGCGCCGCGGGGCCTGCGCAGCGCCCCTGAACTGCGGCTCGGTACCATGAGCGGGTGACGCACACCACCCTCCCCTTCCTCAAGGGCCACGGCACCGAGAACGATTTCGTGATCGTCCCGGACCCGGACAACTCGCTGGAGCTGCCCGCGTCCGCCGTCGCGAAGCTGTGCGACCGCCGAGCCGGGATCGGGGCGGACGGCGTCCTGCACGTCGTCCGATCCGCCGCGCACCCCGACGCCGCACACCTGGCCGGCCAGGCGGAGTGGTTCATGGACTACCGCAACAGCGACGGCTCCATCGCCGAGATGTGCGGCAACGGCGTACGCGTCTTCGCCCGCTACCTCCAGCACGCCGGCCACGTCGAGCCCGGCGACCTCGCGATCGCCACCCGCGGCGGCGTCAAGCACGTCCACCTCGACAAGAGCGGCGACGTCACCGTCTCGATGGGGCGCGCCGTCCTCCCCGAGGGCGAGGTCACCGTCTCGGTCGGCGAGCGCAGCTGGCCCGCGCGCAACGTCAACATGGGCAACCCGCACGCCGTGGCCTTCGTCGACAGCCTCGACGACGCAGGGAACCTGTACGCCGCCCCGCCGTTCAGCCCGGCGTCCGCCTACCCGACCGGGGTCAATGTCGAGTTCGTCGTGGACCGCGGCCCCCGGCACGTCGCGATGCGCGTGCACGAGCGAGGCTCCGGCGAGACCCGCTCCTGCGGCACCGGCGCCTGCGCGGTGGCCGTGGCCGCCATCCGCCGCGACGGAGCCGACCCGGCCGCCACCGGCCGGCCGGTCACCTACACCGTCGACCTCCCCGGCGGAACCCTGGTCATCACCGAGCACCCCGACGGGCAGATCGACATGACCGGACCGGCCGTGATCGTGGCTGCGGGGGAGTTCGAAGCGGCCTGGCTCACCGAAACGGCCTTCGCCTGAAGCTTCCCTCTAATGGGTGATCCGTTTCACGCTCAGCGAGAGGTGGACTGCGCCACGTGGTGGGGTCGGTAACATCAGGCACCGGCCCTGAGGGCTCACCCCATGCCCGCCACCGCCGGTCGAAGCCGCCGGAGGTGCCCATGAGTGCAGAGGCCACGAACCCCGAAGCACACCCCGAAGCGCGCCCTGAGCTCCGCAGACGGGGCCGGACCAGGCTCGATCTGCGCCGGCTCGGCCGCGCGGCCCTGCTGGGGCCCACGTCCCGCGACCGCCTCCCGGACGCCATCGGGCACGTCGCCGAGGCGCACCGCGCCCACCATCCGGACGCCGATCTGTCCGTTTTGCGCCGCGCTTACGTCCTCGCGGAGACCTCACACCGCGGTCAGATGCGAAAAAGTGGTGAGCCGTACATCACACATCCGCTCGCCGTGACCCTGATCCTCGCCGAACTCGGCGCCGAGACAACCACCCTGACGGCCTCTCTGCTCCACGACACCGTCGAGGACACCGAGGTGACCCTCGATCAGGTACGCGAGGAGTTCGGCGACGAGGTCTGCTTCATCGTCGACGGCGTCACCAAGGTCGAGAAGATCGACTACGGCGCCGCCGCCGAGCCCGAGACCTTCCGCAAGATGCTCGTCGCCACCGGCAACGACGTCCGCGTGATGTCCATCAAACTCGCCGACCGGCTGCACAACATGCGCACCCTGGGCGTGATGCGACCCGAGAAACAGGCCCGTATCGCCAAGGTCACGCGCGACGTGCTCATCCCGCTCGCCGAACGGCTCGGCGTCCAGGCCCTCAAGACCGAGCTGGAAGACCTCGTCTTCGCGATCCTGCACCCCGAGGAGTACGAGCACACCCGCGCGCTCATCGCGGCCCACGCGGGGGAACGCGACCCGCTGCCCGCCATCGCCGACTCCGTACGCACCGTCCTGCGCGAGGCCGGCATCGCCGCCCAGGTGCAGGTCCGCCCGCGGCACTTCGTCTCCGTGCACCGGATCGCCCTCAAACGCGGCGAGCTGCGCGGCTCCGACTTCGGCCGTGTCCTCGTCCTCGTCGGCGAGAACGCCGACTGCTACGCGGTCCTGGGAGAGCTGCACACCTGCTTCACCCCGGTCGTATCGGAGTTCAAGGACTTCATCGCCGCCCCCAAGTTCAACCTCTACCAGTCGCTGCACACCGCCGTCGCCACGCCCGAGGGCTACGTCGCCGAAGTCATCGTGCGGACCCGGCAGATGCACCGCGTGGCGGAGGCGGGCGTGGTCGCCCTCGGCAATCCGTACGCCACCGCGACGGCCGACGCCGCGGAATGCGACGAGGAGCGGGTGGACCCGACGCGGCCCGGCTGGCTGTCCCGGCTGCTCGACTGGCAGCAGTCCGCGCCCGACCCGGACACCTTCTGGAGCGTGCTGCGCGCCGAGCTGGCCCAGGACCGGGAGATCACCGTCTTCCGCGCCGACGGCGGGACGCTGGGTCTGCCGGCCGGTGCCAGCTGTATCGACGCCGCCTACGCGCAGCACGGCGAGGCGGCCCACGGCTGTATCGGCGCCCGGGTCAACGGGCGCCTCACCTCCCTCTCCTCCCCGCTGTCCGACGGGGACACCGTGCAGCTGCTGCTCGCGCAGGACGCCTCCTCGGGGCCCGCCGCCGAGTGGCTGGACCACGCGCGGACCCCGGCCGCCCGGATCGCCATCAGCAGCTGGCTCGACGCCCATCCCGACCGGGCGATGGCCACCACCTCGGCCGCGCGGGCGCCGCTGTCGGTGGTCGGGGCCCGGGGCGGCGGGGCCAACGCCGTCGCCGACCTGCCGGACGCCCCCGTCCGGCTCGCCGGATGCTGCACCCCGGTGCCGCCGGACGCGGTCGCCGGGTTCGTGGTCCGGGGCGGGGCCGTCACCGTGCACCGTGTCCACTGCGCCGCGGTCGCCCAGATGCGCGCGGTGGGGCGTACTTCCGTCGCCGTGCACTGGCGGGCCACGGCGGACTGCCGGGTCACGCTCCTCGCCGAATCGTTCGGCCGCCCCCATCTGCTCGCCGACCTGACCGAGGCCATCGCCCGCGAGGGGGTCGAGGTCGTCTCCGCGACCGTGGAACCCCCGGTCGAGCAGCGGGTGCGGCACAGCTACACCCTCCAGCTGCCCGACGCGGCCGGGCTGCCCGCCCTGATGCGGGCGATGCGCGACGTGCCCGGCGTCTATGACGTCAGTCGCGCGTAGGCCGGGTCGGCGCCGGAAGGTCCCGTTCGGGTGGACTCGTCGCGCGCCGTTCGCGGCAGCGCGGCGGGCGCTGGTAAGCGGTGGTGGATGCAGCTCACCTCACCGCGCCTGCGCGCCGCCCTGCTCACCGCGGCCTCCCTCTCCCTCGTCGCCGCCGTGCTGCCCCCGCCGGCGGCGCTGGGCATCGGCGACCGGCTGTTCCCCGAGCTCGGGAACCCCGGGTACGACGTGCTCTCTTACGACCTGTCCTTCACCTACAAGGACAACCGCACCCCCCTCGACGCGGTCACCGTGATCGACGCCCGCGCCCTGCAGCCCCTGGACCGGATCAACCTGGACTTCACCCACGGAAAAGTGGCGTCCGCCGAGGTCAACGGCGAGCCGGCGCGGTTCGAGAGCGTGGGGGAGGACCTCGTACTGACCCCCGCACACCCCCTTCCGCGCCATGTGCCGCTGCACATCACGGTCCGGCACACCAGCGACCCACGCGGACGCGGGGACGGCGGCTGGGTGCCCACCGAGGACGGCCTGGCCATGGCCAACCAGGCGGACGCAGCCCACCGCGTCTTCCCCTGCAACGACCACCCCGCCGACAAGGCCTACTTCACCTTCCGGGTCACCGCCCCGGAAGGGCTCACGGTCGTCGCCAACGGGCTGCCGGTCCTTCCCGCCCTCCGCACCCTGCGTGCGGGCTCCTCGAAGACGTGGACGTACCGGACGCGGCACCCGATGGCCACCGAGCTGGCCCAGGTCTCCGTCGGCCGCTCCGCCGTCGTCCACGGAACCGGACCGCACGGGCTGCCGCTGCGCGACGTGGTGCCCGCCCGGGACCGGGAGAAGCTCGACCCCTGGCTGAAGAAGACCGCCGGGCACATCGCATGGATGGAGGAGCGCGTCGGCCGCTACCCCTTCGAGAACTACGGGGTGCTGATCGCCCGGGCCACCACCGGCTTCGAACTGGAGACGCAGACCCTCTCGCTCTTCGAACACGGCCTGTTCTCGGGCGACGGCTACCCCGAGTGGTACGTGGAGGCCGTGATGGTCCACGAACTCGCCCACCAGTGGTTCGGCGACAGCGTCGCCCCGCGGACCTGGTCCGACCTGTGGCTCAACGAGGGGCACGCCACCTGGTACGAGGCCTTGTACGCGGACGGGCTCGGCAAGTACTCCCTGGAGCGACGCATGCGCGAGGCGTACCAGCGCTCCGACCAGTGGCGGGCGGCGGGCGGCCCCCCGGCGGCTCCGAAGGCCGCCGCCCCGGGCCAGAAGATCGGGCTGTTCCGGCCCGTGGTGTACGACGGGGCGGCGCTGATCCTCTACGCGCTGCGCCAGGAGATCGGTACGGAGGCCTTCGACCGGGTCGAGCGGCGCTGGGTGGCGGACCACCGGGACGGGGTCGCGGGCACGGACGATTTCGTACGCCTGGCCTCCGAGGAGGCGGGCCGGGACCTGAAGGACTTCCTGGAGCCGTGGCTGTACGGGGAGACGACCCCCGCCATGCCCGGGCACCCGGAGTGGAGCGGGACCGCGGCCGGCAAATAAAGGGTGTGACCGCCGGGGAACGGGCATGTCACCATCGACGGGGCCGTTCGGGGAATCCCCCGGCGGTGTGACACGTTGGACGTGACAGTTCCAGCAGTGCTATTCGAATCGACGTAAGGATCCAATGACCTCCTCTTCTTCCCCTTCCCAGGACGCGCGGGACGCACGGGACGTGCCGGACTCGCCGAGCTTCACCGAGAGCCTTCGGGCCGATGCCCTGATGGAAGAGGACGTCGCCTGGAGCCACGAGATCGACGGAGACCGGGACGGCGAGCAGTTCGAACGTTCCGAGCGTGCGGCCCTGCGCCGCGTCGCCGGCCTCTCCACCGAGCTCGAAGACGTCACCGAGGTCGAGTACCGGCAGCTCCGCCTGGAGCGTGTCGTCCTCGTCGGTGTCTGGACCTCCGGCACGGTGAACGACGCGGAGAACTCCCTCGCGGAGCTCGCCGCCCTCGCCGAGACGGCGGGTGCCCTCGTACTCGACGCCGTGATCCAGCGCCGCGACAAGCCGGACCCGGCCACCTTCATCGGATCGGGCAAGGCGCGCGAGCTGCGCGACATCGTCATGGAGAGCGGCGCCGACACCGTCGTCTGTGACGGCGAGCTCAGCCCCGGCCAGCTCATCGCCCTCGAAGACGTCGTCAAGGTGAAGGTGGTCGACCGGACCGCCCTGATCCTGGACATCTTCGCCCAGCACGCCAAGTCCCGAGAGGGCAAGGCGCAGGTCGCTCTCGCGCAGATGCAGTACATGCTGCCGCGCCTGCGCGGCTGGGGTGCCTCGCTGTCCCGACAGATGGGTGGCGGCGGCGGTGGCGGCATGGCCACCCGAGGCCCCGGTGAGACCAAGATCGAGACCGACCGGCGACGGATCCGCGAGAAGATGGCGAAGATGCGCCGGGAGATCGCGGAGATGAAGACCGGCCGTGACATCAAGCGGCAGGAACGGCGCCGCAACAAGGTGCCGTCGGTCGCCATCGCCGGCTACACCAACGCGGGCAAGTCCTCGCTGCTCAACCGCCTCACGGGCGCGGGCGTGCTGGTGGAGAACGCGCTGTTCGCCACCCTCGACCCGACCGTGCGCCGGGCCGAGACGCCGAGCGGCCGGGTCTACACCCTGGCCGACACGGTCGGCTTCGTCCGGCACCTGCCCCACCACCTCGTCGAGGCCTTCCGCTCCACGATGGAGGAGGTCGGCGACTCCGACCTCATCCTGCACATCGTGGACGGCTCGCACCCGACGCCGGAGGAGCAGCTGGCGGCGGTGCGCGAGGTGATCCGCGAGGTCGGCGCGGTGAACGTGCCCGAGATCGTGGTGATCAACAAGGCGGACGCGGCGGACCCGCTCGTCCTTCAGCGGCTGCTGCGCATCGAGCGGCACTCCATCGCCGTCTCGGCGCGCACGGGCATGGGCATCGAGGAACTCCTCGCGCTCATCGACACCGAGCTGCCGCGGCCCGAGGTCGAGGTGGAGGCCATGGTGCCGTACACCCGCGGCTCGCTGGTCGCCAAGGCACACGCCGAGGGTGACGTGATCTCCGAGGAGCACACCCCGGAGGGCACCCTGCTCAAGGCACGGGTCCACCAGGAGCTGGCGGCGGACCTGGCGCCGTACGCGCTGGCGAAGCGGTGACGCACGGACGCATGACGTGCTGACGTGCATGTGAGAAGGCCGAGGCCCCCTGCGGTGCAGGGGGCCTCGGCCTTTCTCCGTCGTTCCGGGGCTACTTGAACTTGCCGCTCACCGCGGTGAAGATGCCCTGCGCCTCCGGACCCAGCCGGGGTCCGGCCAGCCAGCCCGCCTTGGCCGGGCCGATCGAGGTGTTCGACACCAGCGCAGGCTTGCCGTCCGCGCCCGCCGCGACCCAGCCGCCACCGGAGGAACCGCCAGTCATGGTGCAGCCGATGCGGTACATCACCGGGTCGTTCGCCGTCAGCGACAGCCGGCCCGGCCTGTCCGCGCACTGGTAGGCCTTCTGGCCGTCGAAGGGCGCCGCCGCCGGGTATCCGGTGGCCGTGAGGCTCGCGACCTTCGTCACCGCCGGGGCGTTGAACTCCACCGGGAGCGCCGAACCGACCGTCTCCTCAAGGGACTTGCCGCTGCCCTTCTCGGGAGTCACGTGCAGCACCGCGAAGTCGTACGGGGCACCCGCGCCACCGGTCGGGCCGCCGTTCGCGATCCACTGGTCGGAGGTCTGCGCCCAGTCGCTCCACCAGACGCCGTACGGGGCCACCTGCTCGCGGGGTGCGCCCTTGAGCTGCGCCGCCGGCCTGCCCGCGTTGTTGTAGGACGGGACGAAGGCGATGTTGCGGTACCAGCCACCGGACTTGCCCGCGTGCACGCAGTGGCCCGCCGTCCAGACCAGGTTGGACTTGCCGGGGTGGGCCGGGTCCTTGACCACGGTCGCCGAGCAGACCATCGAGCCCTCGGGGCCGTCGAAGAAGACCTTGCCCGCCTGCGGAACGCTCGTGTGGTAGGGCGTGTTCGCCGCCTTGGCCGTCACCGGCGCCGGGGTCGGGTCGGTCACGCCCTGGTCCTTGCCCGCGTCCGGGTCGACGGCCGGCTGCTGCGGCTGCTCGGCGTCACGCATCCGGTCCGGGTCCCACAGGCCCTCGATGATCGGGTTGACGTAGTCGCCCGCCTCGCGGAGCCAGTCCTCCTTCTTCCAGTTCTTCCACGCACCCCCCTTCCACTTCTCCAGGTCGATGCCGTGCTCTTTGAGCTTGTCCTTGAGCCCGTCGGGGATCTTGATCCCGTCCTTGCCCGGAAGGCTCGCCGCCACGGTCGGCTTGGCGTCGCCGCCGGCCTCCCCGTCGCCGGGGCCGCAGGCCGCGGCGGTCAGCGCGAGCGCGGCCGCGCACAGGATCGCGGTGACCGGTCGGTTCGGTCGCATGTCGTTCGTCCCCCTGGTGGTTTCGAGGCGTGGAGTGCAGCACCCCACTATGCCGCCGTGGTGAGGGACGGCACAGCCCGGGGCTGCGGTTCCCCGGCCCTCCCGCCTTGCCGGGCAAGGATCTTGCGTCCACCCGTGATCCCTCGCCGTCACCGTCGTTGGTACGTACGGGGGATGGATGGGCAGCGTTCGTGTTCGAGGCGCAATCCGGAAGTGCAATCCGTGCGGGAGGACGACACTCGTGGCTTTGACCGAGCCGGCCGCGGCCGAGGCCGCCGCACAGAACACGCCTCAGAGCGCCCAGGGGTTCACGGCGGAGTTCACGGAAGAGGTCGCAGAAGAGTTCCCGGCGGAGATCGCGCCTCAGAGCACACCGCAGAGCACGCCCGACATCGCGCCGCAGGTGCCGTCGCAGGGGAGCCGGGTGCCAGGACCCGGCGCGGCCGGGGGAGTTGGCGGGCCCGGCCGGTCCCCCTCCCCGGACGGCATCCTGCGCAGACAGGCGCAGCGGGAGTCCGCCGCCCGGACGTACGCCCGCTCGCTGCCCATCGTCCCCGTGCGGGCCCGCGGGCTGACGATCGAAGGCGCCGACGGGCGCCGCTACCTCGACTGCCTCTCCGGGGCCGGAACCCTCGCCCTCGGGCACAACCACCCGGTCGTGCTCGAAGCCATCCGCAAGGTCCTCGACTCCGGGGCTCCGCTGCACGTGCTCGACCTCGCGACACCGGTCAAGGACGCCTTCACCACCGAGCTGTTCGCCAACCTGCCACCGCAACTGGCCGCCGACGCCCGCATCCAGTTCTGCGGACCCGCCGGCACGGACGCCGTGGAGGCCGCCCTCAAGCTGGTCCGCACCGCGACCGGTCGCTCGGGCCTGCTCGCCTTCACCGGGGCCTACCACGGGATGACCGCCGGAGCCCTCGCCGCCTCGGGCGGCGCCCAGGACGTACGGGTGACCCGGCTCCCGTACCCGCAGGACCACCGCTGCCCGTTCGGAATCGGCGGCCCCGAGGGGGCCGAACTCGGGGCCCGCTGGGCGGAGAACCTCCTCGACGACCCCAAGGGCGGGGTACCCGCCCCCGCCGGCCTGATCGTCGAACCCGTACAGGGCGAGGGCGGGGTCCTCCCGGCCCCGGACGCCTGGCTGCGCCGGATGCGGGAGATCACCGAGGCGCGGGGGATCCCGCTGATCGCCGACGAGGTACAGACGGGAGTGGGCCGCACCGGTGCCTTCTGGGGGGTCGACCACGCCGGGGTGGTGCCCGATGTGATGGTGCTGTCCAAGGCGATCGGCGGCAGCCTGCCGCTCGCGGTCATCGTGTACCGGGCGGGCCTGGACATCTGGACCCCCGGCGCCCACGCGGGCACCTTCCGCGGCAACCAGCTCGCCATGGCCGCCGGAGCCGCCACGCTCGCCTTCGTCCGCGAGAACCGGCTCGCCGAGCGCGCCGCCGCCCTGGGCGAGAGCATGCTGACCGCCCTGCGCGGCCTGGCCTCCGCCCAGCCCTGCATCGGGGACGTCCGGGGGCGCGGCCTGATGATCGGCGTCGAACTGGTCGACCCCGACACCGGGTCGGCCGCGCCGGCCCTGGCCGCGGCCGTCCGCCAGGAGTGCCTGGACCGCGGCCTGATCGTCGAACTGGGCGGCCGCCACAACGCCGTCGTCCGGCTGCTCCCTCCACTGACCTTGACCGACGAGCAGGCCGCGGCGGTCCTAGACCGCCTGGCCGACGCCATCCCGGCCGCAGCCCGACGACCCCACTGACCCGGACCCCGAGGACCCGCGATGCCCGATCCGCACCAGTCCACCCCGCCCCACAGCGGGCCGCTCCCGCAGTCCCCGGCCCCCGCGGCCGCCGGACCCGCGGACCCCGCCCCCGCACAACACCAGGCACCCGATCGAGCCCCCGCCCCTGACCCCGACCCCGGCGCCCAGCTGGCCCCCGGGTCACCCACGCCGCCCGAGCGAGGTGCCCAGGAGGACCCCGGCCACGCCGAGGTCCAGCAGCGCCCGGCCCCCGCGGCGTCTCCCGACACCGCCCCCGGGCTCGTTCCCCCCGCGCCACCGCTGCCGCCGCCGACTCCCGCCGATCCTCCTCGGACCACCGGGCCCGGGCAGGCATCCGTACCGCCGCCCGGAGCCGCCGAACGGTACGAGGCCTCCGCCGACCGCTCCCCGGCCGACCGCTCCCCGGCCGTCGAGTCCCGTCCCACAGTCCCGGCCCCCACCGCCGGAGCAGCGCACCAGCAGCCCCCCGCGACCGGAATCGAGGCGGCGGCCACCGTGCCGCGTCAGAAGGACGGCACGCCCAGACCCCGGCCCGGCTGGGCAGGTCCCCCCACAGTGGCGCCGACAGCGGTGCCCGACTTCCTGGACCACCCCGACCCGGCCGTCGCCGCCGAGGGAGCGGCAGTGGAGAACCTCCTCCGCTGCTGGGTCCGCGAAGCGGGCCTTCGCCGCCCCGACGGCCTCGCCGGGACCCCGCTGCGCATCCCCCTCCCCGCATCCGGCGCGGCCCTGGTCGTCCCCGTGCGGTACTGGTCCCCCACGGGATGGCACCGCTTCGGCCCGGCCCGGCTGGCCGCCGCCCCCGCCGCTGCCCCCGCCCTGGACGCCGTCACCCTGGCCGCCCTGATCGCCCGCGAGGGCACAGGCACACATGCGGCCACGGTCGCAGCCACAGCCGCGGGCCCCTGCGGCGTCCGCGGCAGCGCCGACCTCGTCGGCCGGGTCGCCGACTCGGTCCGCCGCACCGCCGAGTTCATCGCCGACCGGCGCGAACGCCCCGCCGCCCCCTCCCACATCGGTGTGGACCGCTTCCTGACCGCCGAACAGTCCCTCCTCCTCGGCCACCCCCTCCAGCCGGACCCGAAGAGCCGCGAAGGACTTTCCGAGACCGAAGTGCGCCGCTACTCACCAGAACTCCACGGCTCCTTCCCCCTGCACTGGTTCGCCGTCGCGCCGTCCGTCCTCGCCACCGAATCAGCCTGGACCGAACGCGGCCGTCCCGTCTCGGCCACCGCGCTGCTCGGCCGGCTCGCCCCCGGACTCTCCCTCCCCGACGGCGCTATCCCCCTTCCCCTTCACCCCTGGCAGGCCCGCGACCTGCTCCAGCGCCCCGCCGTCGCCGCCCTCCGCGACGCGGGACTCCTGCACGACCTGGGCCCGTACGGCGCCCACTGGTACCCCACCTCCTCCGTCCGCACCGTCCACCGCCCGGGCGCGCCCGCGATGCTCAAGCTCTCCCTGGGCCTGCGCATCACCAACTCCCGCCGGGAGAACCTCCGCAAGGAGCTCCACCGCGGTGTCGAAGTGCACCGGCTGCTCCGCACCGGCCTCGCCGAGCAGTGGCAGACGGCCCACCCCGGCTTCGACATCGTCCGCGACCCCGCCTGGGTCGCCGTCGACTCCCCGGACGGCACCCCCGTCCCCGGACTCGACGCCCTGCTGCGCCACAACCCCTTCCGCTCCGGCGACGACGCCGTCTGCGTCGCCGCGCTCACCTCGCCCCGCCCCTGGCCCGGGCGGACCACCATCAGCTCGCGGCTCGCCGAGATCGTCTCCGCCCTCGCCGCCGCCACCGGACGCACCACCTCCGCGGTCTCCGCCGAGTGGTTCCTGCGCTACCTCGACCATGTGGTCCTTCCGGTCCTCGCCTTCGACGCGCTCGCCGGCATCGCCCTCGAAGCGCACCAGCAGAACACCCTGGTCCTCCTCGACCCGGTCGGCTGGCCGGTCGGCGGCCGCTACCGCGACAACCAGGGCTACTACTTCCGCGAGTCCCACCGCACGGAACTGGAGCACCGGCTCCCCGGCATCGGCAGCCTCAGCGACACCTTCGTCTCCGACGCCGTCACCGACGAACGCTTCGCCTACTACCTCGGCATCAACAACGTGCTGGGCCTCATCGGCGCCTTCGGATCCCAGCGGCTCGCCGACGAGCGCGTGCTCCTCGCCGCCTTCCGTCGATTCCTCGGCAAGACCTCAGGCCTCGGCCCGCTCCCCGCGAGGCTGCTCGACTCGCCCACCCTGCGCTGCAAGGCGAACCTGCTCACCCGCCTGGGCGGCCTCGACGAACTCGTCGGACCCGTCGACACCCAGTCCGTCTACGTCACCATCGCCAACCCCCTCCACGATTGACGCGTCGCCGCCGACGCGGGGAAGAGCCCCCATGCCCACCACAAACGCCCCCGCCGATCCCGTCCGCCCCGCCACCCACGCCACCGGCCTGGTCCGGCCCCTCGACGACACCTTCGAACTGCGGCGCACCGCCGAGCTGTTGCCCCTGCTCGCCGAGGCCGACCTCCTCGACTCCCCGGCGACCTGGGGCAGCACCGACACCCCCGCCGGAGCCTTCCGCCTCGATCCCGTACGCCCCGGCCGAGACCTGGAACTCCTCACCGGCTGGATGAACGACCCCGAGGTGGCCGCCTACTGGGAGCTCGCCGGCCCCGCTGCCGTCACCGCCGCCCACCTGCGGGCCCAGCTCGACGGGGACGGCCGCAGCATCCCTTGCCTCGGTCTCCTCGATGGCACACCGATGAGCTACTGGGAGATCTACCGGGCCGACCTGGACCCGCTCTCCCGCCACTACCCGGCGCGCCCCCACGACACGGGTATCCACCTGCTCATCGGAGACGGCCCGAACCGCGGCCGGGGCCTGGGCACCACTCTGCTGCGCGCCGTCGCCGACCTGGTGCTCGACAACCGCCCTCGCTGCACACGCGTGATCGCGGAACCGGACATCCGCAACACCCCCTCCGTATCGGCCTTCCTGAGCTCCGGATTCCGCTGTTACACGGAAATCGACCTTCCCGAGAAGCGCGCGGCCCTGATGGTCCGGGAGCGGGCGCTGCGCAATCTCCTCTGACTGCCGCCCCGCACACCCTGACCCGTCGTCGCTCTTCGCACCTCTCCCTTTGATAACTCTGCGTGACGAAGCGCAGTTCCCGATCTCCGAGGAGTCCCGTGCCGAATTTTCCCGCAGCCCCCGACTCCGCCGAACCCTCCGCGCCCCACTCGCCCCAGCACCCCCGCACACCCCCCGAACTCAACCGCGCGACCTGGGACGGCGCCGCCAGGCGACTGCTCGCCAAGATGCTCGCGGAGTTCGCCTACGAGGAGATCATCAGCCCGGTCCCGGTCCCTGTCCCCGCCCCGGCCGCCGCCGCCGACGGCGACGCGTGGACCCTGACCCTGGACGACGGCAGCAGTCTCGGCTTCCGGGCCCGCCGCCGCGCCTACGGCAGCTGGCACGTCGCCCCCGACACGATCACCCTCACCCCGCCTCCGTCCTCACGACAGCCGCCGACCCCCTTCGGGGACCCGTACGCCTTCCTCACCCGCTCCCGCACCCTCCTCGGCGTCGACGGAGTCACCCTCGGCCACCTCGTCCGAGAGCTGAGCGCCACCCTCTGCGCCGACGCCCGGATCGATCACACCGCGCTCACAGCCGACGTCCTCGCCGACCTCGATTACGCCGCGCTCGAAGGCCACCAGACCGGCCACCCCTGGCTCGTCCTCAACAAGGGGCGCATCGGTCTATCCGCATCCGACACCGCCGCCTGGGCCCCCGAGTCCCGCACCCGCCAACGGCTGCCCTGGCTCGCCGCCCACACCTCGCTCGCGACCTACCGCGGCACCGCCGGCCTGGAGGATCCCGCCCGCCTCTACTCCGCCGAGCTCGACCCCGTCACCCGCGCCGCCTTCGACCAGGCCCTGCGCGACCGCGGCCTGGACCCGCTCCACTACCTCTACCTGCCGGTCCACCCCTGGCAGTGGGACGAGGTCGTCCTCCCCCTCTTCGCCCCGGCCCTCGCCTCGGGTGCCCTCGTCCCGCTCCCCGCCGATCCCGACGTGCGCCTGCCGCAGCAGTCCATCCGTACGTTCCTCAACCTCACCCGTCCCGACCGGCACAGCGTCAAGCTCCCGCTCTCCGTCTTCAACACCATGGTCTGGCGCGGCCTGCCCAGCGACCTCGCCCTCGCCGCCCCCGCCGTCACCGCCTGGATCCACTCCCTGCGCGATGCCGACCCCTTCCTCCGCGACGAATGCCGGGTCATCCTGCTCGGCGAGGTCGCCTCCGTTACCGTCCGCCACGCCGTCTACGACGAGCTTCCCGAGGTCCCGTACCAGTACAAGGAGCTCCTCGGCGCGATCTGGCGCGAGCCCCTGACCGGCCGCCTCGCATCAGGCGAGCGTGCCCGCACGCTCGCCTCGCTCCTCCACACCGACCCGCGCGGCCGTTCCTTCACCGCCGAACTCGTCGCCCGGTCCGGGCTGACCCCCGAGGCCTGGCTGCAGCGCCTGTTCGCCGCCGTGCTCCCCCCGCTCCTGCACTTCCTCTACCGCTACGGCACCGTCTTCTCCCCGCACGGAGAGAACGCCATCGTGATCTTCGACGAACAGGACGTCCCGGTCCGCCTCGCGGTCAAGGACTTCGTGGACGACGTCAACATCAGTGCCGAACCGCTGCCCGAGCTGGACTCCCTGCCCGAAGAGGTCCGGGCGGTCCTGCTCACCGAGCCCGCGGACTTCCTGCCGCAGTTCATCCACTCCGGGCTCTTCGTCGGCGTCTTCCGCTACCTCTCGGCCCTGTGCGAGGACCGCCTCGGCGTCCCGGAGAGCGAGTTCTGGTTCCTCGTACGGGCGGAGATCCTCCGCCACCAGGCCCGCTTCCCGGAGCTCAAGGACCGCTACGAGCTCTTCGACCTGCTCGGCGAGCGCGTCGGACGGCTCTGCCTGAACCGGAACCGGCTCTACGAGGACGGCTACCGCGACCGCCCGACACGCCCGCACGCCGTACAGCACGGCACCGTACCCAACCCCCTTTACCGGCCGTGAACCCTCGTCCGTGCCGTCGCTGTCGGTGGAGCCCCGTAGGGTTGGCAGTGCTATGACGAAGCCCTCCCTCCCCGACCTGCTGCACGCCGCCGTCTCCGCCGTCGGCGGCACGGAGCGCCCCGGCCAGGTGGCCATGGCCGAAGCCGTCGCCGAAGCGATCGACGACAACTCCCACCGGCTCATCCAGGCCGGAACCGGCACCGGCAAGTCCCTCGGCTACCTGGTGCCGGCGCTCGCGCACGGGGAACGGGTGGTCGTGGCCACCGCGACCCTCGCACTCCAGCGCCAGCTCGTCGAGCGCGACCTGCCGCGCACGGTGGAGGCACTGCACCCGCAGCTGCGCCGCCGCCCGCAGTTCGCCATGCTCAAGGGCCGCTCCAACTATCTGTGCCTGCACCGCCTGCACGAGGGTGCGCCGCAGGACGAGGAGGAGGGCCTCTTCGACCAGTTCGAGGCGGCCACCCCCACCAGCAAGCTCGGCAAGGACCTGCTGCGCCTGCGCGACTGGGCGGACGAGACGGAGACCGGCGACCGCGACGACCTGACCCCGGGCGTCTCCGACAAGGCCTGGGGGCAGATCTCTGTCTCCTCCCGCGAGTGCCTGGGCGCGACGAAGTGCGCGTACGGGGCCGAGTGCTTCGCCGAGGCCGCGCGTGAGCGCGCCAAGCTGGCGGACGTGGTCGTCACCAACCACGCGCTGCTCGCCATCGACGCGATCGAGGGCGCCCCGGTGCTGCCCCAGCACGAGGTGCTGATCGTGGACGAGGCGCACGAGCTGGTCTCCCGGGTGACCGGGGTCGCCACCGGCGAGCTCACCCCGGGGCAGGTCAACCGGGCGGTGAAGCGTGCCGCCAAGCTGGTCGACGAGAAGACGGCCGACTCCCTGCAGACTGCCTCGGAGTCCTTCGAGCGGGTCATGGAGCTGGCGCTCCCCGGCCGGCTGGAGGAGATCCCCGAAGACCTCGGCTACGCGCTCATGGCTTTGCGGGACGCCGCGCGCAATGTGATCTCCGCGATCGGCGCGACCCGCGACAAGTCCGTCCACGACGAGGACGCGGTCCGCAAGCAGGCCCTGGCCGGCGTGGAAGGCATCCACACGGTGGCGGAGCGGATCACCAACGGCTCCGAGTACGACGTCGTCTGGTACGAGCGCCACGACCGCTTCGGCGCCACCGTCCGGGTCGCCCCGCTGTCCGTGTCCGGCCTGCTGCGCGAGAAGCTGTTCGAGGACCGCTCGGTGGTCCTGACCTCGGCCACCCTCAAGCTCGGCGGCGACTTCAACGGGGTCGCGGCCTCGCTGGGCCTGTCCCCCGAGGGGGTCGAGGGGGACGACGCGCCGCTCTGGAAGGGCCTGGATGTCGGCTCGCCCTTCGACTACCCGAAGCAGGGCATCCTCTACGTCGCCAAGCACCTGGCCACGCCGGGCCGCGAAGGCACCCGCGGCGACATGATGGACGAGCTCGCCGAGCTGATCGAGGCGGCCGGCGGTCGTACCCTCGGGCTCTTCTCCTCCATGCGCGGAGCCAAGGCGGCCGCCGAGGAACTGCGCGGCCGGCTCGACAACCCGATCCTGCTCCAGGGCGAGGAGACGCTCGGCGAGCTGATCAAGGCCTTCGCGGCGGACCCGAAGACCTGCCTCTTCGGAACGCTGTCGCTTTGGCAGGGCGTGGACGTGCCCGGACCCAGCTGCCAGCTGGTCGTCATGGACAGGATTCCGTTCCCGCGTCCCGACGACCCGCTGATGAGCGCCCGGCAGAAGTCGGTGGAGGAGCACGGCGGCAACGGATTCATGGCCGTCGCGGCGACGCATGCCGCCCTGCTGATGGCCCAGGGCGCGGGTCGGCTCGTACGGGCCAGCGGCGACCGGGGTGTCGTCGCGGTGCTGGACCCCCGACTGGCCACGGCGCGGTACGGGAGCTTCCTGCGGGCGACACTGCCGGACTTCTGGTACACGACGGACCGCAATCAGGCCCGGCGCTCACTGGCCGCCATCGATGCTTCCGCGAAGGCCGACGGCAAGTAGGCAGCGGGCTGCGGGCATGGAACAACCCCCGGGACCGGCGCAGTGGATCCCGGGGGCTGGATGGTGGCGGCGGGTCAGACCCGCCGCAGTACTGCGACGACCTTGCCGAGGATGGTCGCCTCGTCACCGGGGATCGGCTGGTAGGCGGAGTTGTGGGGGAGCAACCACACGTGGCCGTCCTCGCGCTTGAACCGCTTGACGGTGGCCTCGCCGTCCAGCATCGCGGCGACGATGTCTCCGTTCTCCGCGACCGGCTGGCGACGGACCGTGACCCAGTCGCCGTCACAGATCGCGGCTTCGATCATCGAGTCGCCGACGACCTTGAGGACGAAGAGCTCACCGTCGCCGACGAGCTGGCGGGGGAGCGGGAAGACGTCCTCGACCGACTCCTCGGCGAGGATCGGGCCGCCGGCCGCGATCCGGCCGACCAGGGGAACGTAGGAGGCGGCGGGCTTGCCGGTGGTGTCCGTGGGCTGCGAGCTGGGCTGGTCGGAGCCCCGTACCTCATACGCCCGGGGGCGGTGCGGGTCGCGGCGCAGGAAGCCCTTCCGCTCCAGCGCCATCAGCTGATGCGCGACCGAGGAGGTGCTGGACAGGCCGACCGCCTGGCCGATCTCCCGCATCGACGGCGGGTAACCCCGCCGCTGCACCGAGTCGCGAATGACCTCGATGACCCTCCGCTGCCGGTCCGTGAGCCCGGAGCTGTCGGCGCGGATGCCTGGAGGTCGACCTGGCAGCGAGCGTGCGGGGCGTACGGGCTCCGCCTCCGGGTTCAGGTTTGCATCGTTCATGGCGTGCACCGGCTCAAGTCGGCTCTGGGAGCGGTTCTGGGCAGTGATGGTGGCGCTGTCTGCGGTGGTGGTCACGTCGGCCCCTCTCGAAATGTTCTCCCTAGCTGGACAACGGTAGTTGCTTTCGAAAGGTTGCGCCAAACACACGTTCGAGTGAAAAATCGCGGATCGTCCCGCGTGGGTACATCGAGGGGTGGTATGGACGATCGGTTCACCGAACGCGGGTTCGGCTCGGCATCCGCCGCTTACGGTACCCTTCCCGGTCGGGTCGCCGCCTTCGGGGCCTGGCTCCAGTGTGGCACCGCGAGGCCTCGTATCCGGCTATCGGACGCCGCGACACGCAGGGTCGGGTAAATCCGCCACAACCCAAGATCTAGTGGTTGGATGAGCGCGGCCACCCAGAAGTTGTGGTCCTCGGTCTGTTGAGGGTCCCGGCATCGCATATGCTTGTGGCTGCTTCACGAGCCCCCGGCAGAGCCTGTCTCTGTCGTTCAGGGGCCTCGTGGGGTGATTCAGTCGTGCCAAGAGGGAGGGTGAGGGAACCATGCACTGCCCCTTCTGCAGGCACCCCGACAGCCGCGTCGTCGACAGCCGCACCACGGACGACGGCACGTCGATCCGCAGGCGCCGTCAGTGCCCCGACTGCTCCCGTCGCTTCACGACGGTGGAGACGGCCTCGCTGATGGTGATCAAGCGCAGCGGGGTGACCGAACCCTTCAGCCGTACCAAGGTCATCTCCGGCGTGCGCAAGGCGTGCCAGGGGCGGCCGGTCACCGAGGACGCCCTCGCCAAGCTCGGCCAGCGGGTCGAGGAGGCGGTGCGCGCCACCGGGAGTGCCGAGCTGACCACCCACGACGTGGGTCTGGCCATACTCGGCCCGTTGCAGGAACTCGATCTGGTCGCCTACCTGCGCTTCGCGTCCGTTTACAAAGCGTTCGACACCCTCGAAGACTTCGAGACCGCAATCGCGGAGCTCCGCGTGCCACGGCCTCACCCCGAAGAGCGCGAGCCCGGTGGGACCGGTTCGGTCCCCGTGCCCGCCTCCGCCGCCGACTGACCGGACGGCCCGCCCCGCACTGCAATCGCAACGCGGAGCGGCCGGTGAGTCAGGCGAAGAGACGTAGATACAAGACACAGCACCGTGCCGCGGAATAGCGCTGGCACTTTAGGGCGTTTTGCCCGCATTGGGAGGCGGCATGACAGAGACGGCGAGCAGCTCGGCACGTGGTTCCCGCGCCAAGGGGACCAAGGCCGCCAAGGGCGGCCTGCGTATCGAGCGCATCCACACCACCCCCGGCGTGCACCCTTACGACGAGGTGAGCTGGGAGCGCCGTGACGTCGTCATGACCAACTGGCGCGACGGCTCGGTCAACTTCGAGCAGCGTGGCGTCGAGTTCCCCGACTTCTGGTCGGTGAACGCGGTCAACATCGTCACCAGCAAGTACTTCCGCGGCGCGGTGGGCACCCCGCAGCGCGAGACCGGTCTGAAGCAGCTGATCGACCGGATCGTGAAGACGTACACGAAGGCCGGCGAGGACCACGCCTACTTCGCGTCGCCCGCCGACGTGGAGATCTTCGAGCACGAGCTGACCTACGCCCTCCTGCACCAGATCTTCAGCTTCAACTCCCCGGTGTGGTTCAACGTCGGCACGCCCCAGCCGCAGCAGGTCTCCGCCTGCTTCATCCTGGCCGTCGACGACTCCATGGAGTCGATCCTCGACTGGTACAAGGAAGAGGGCATGATCTTCAAGGGCGGCTCCGGCGCCGGCCTGAACCTCTCCCGCATCCGCTCCTCCAAGGAGCTCCTCTCCTCCGGCGGCAACGCCTCCGGCCCGGTCTCCTTCATGCGCGGCGCCGACGCGTCCGCGGGAACGATCAAGTCGGGCGGCGCCACCCGCCGCGCGGCCAAGATGGTCGTCCTGGACGTGGACCACCCGGACGTCGAGGCCTTCATCGAGACCAAGGTGAAGGAAGAGGAGAAGATCCGCGCCCTGCGTGACGCGGGCTTCGACATGGACCTGGGCGGCGACGACATCACGTCCGTCCAGTACCAGAACGCCAACAACTCCGTCCGCGTGAACGACGAGTTCATGACGGCCGTCGAGAACGGCACCGAGTTCGGGCTGCGTGCCCGTATGACCGGCGAGGTCATCGAGAAGGTCGACGCCAAGGCGCTCTTCCGCAAGCTGGCCGAGGCCGCGTGGGCCTGCGCCGACCCGGGCATCCAGTACGACGGTGTGATCAACAACTGGCACACCTGCCCCGAGTCCGGCCGCATCACCGCGTCCAACCCCTGCAGCGAGTACATGCACCTGGACAACACGTCCTGCAACCTCGCCTCGCTGAACCTGATGAAGTTCCTGAACGACGACGGCAAGGGCAACCAGTCCTTCGACGCCGAGCGCTTCGCCAAGGTCGTCGAGCTCGTCATCACGGCGATGGACATCTCCATCTGCTTCGCGGACTTCCCGACGCAGAAGATCGGCGAGAACACCCGCGCCTTCCGCCAGCTGGGCATCGGCTACGCCAACCTCGGCGCCCTGCTGATGGCCACCGGCCACGCGTACGACTCGGACGGCGGCCGCACCCTCGCCGCCTCGATCACCTCGCTGATGACCGGTACCGCGTACAAGCGCTCCGCCGAGCTGGCCGCCATCGTCGGCCCGTACGACGGCTACGCCCGCAACGCCGAGTCGCACAAGCGCGTCATGAAGCAGCACGCCGACGCCAACGCCGTCGCGCCGCGCACCGAGGACCTGGACAACGCGATCTGGGCCGCGGCGACCGAGGCCTGGCAGGACGTCCTGCGCCTCGGCGAGAAGAACGGCTTCCGCAACTCCCAGGCCTCCGTCCTGGCGCCGACCGGCACCATCGGTCTCGCGATGTCCTGCGACACCACCGGTGTCGAGCCGGACCTGGCCCTGGTCAAGTTCAAGAAGCTCGTCGGCGGCGGCTCGATGCAGATCGTCAACGGCACCGTCCCGCAGGCCCTGCGCCGCCTGGGTTACCAGGAGGAGCAGATCGAGGCGATCGTCGCCCACATCGCCGAGCACGGCGTGGTCGTCGACGCCCCGGGTCTGAAGACCGAGCACTACGAGGTCTTCGACTGCGCCATGGGCGAGCGTTCCATCTCCGCGATGGGCCACGTCCGCATGATGGCCGCGATCCAGCCCTGGATCTCCGGCGCGATCTCGAAGACGGTCAACATGCCGGAGTCGGCGACCGTCGAGGAGATCGAGGAGATCTACTTCGAGGCGTGGAAGCTGGGCGTCAAGGCGCTCGCGATCTACCGCGACAACTGCAAGGTCGGCCAGCCCCTCTCCGCGAAGAAGAAGGAAGAGGAGAAGGAGGAGGTCACCGCCAAGACGGAGGAGACCATCCGCGCAGCCGTCGAGAAGGTCATCGAGTACCGTCCCGTCCGCAAGCGCCTCCCCAAGGGCCGCCCGGGGATCACCACCTCCTTCACGGTCGGTGGCGCCGAGGGCTACATGACGGCCAACTCCTACCCGGACGACGGTCTGGGCGAGGTCTTCCTGAAGATGTCCAAGCAGGGTTCGACCCTCGCGGGCATGATGGACGCCTTCTCCATCGCCGTCTCTGTCGGTCTGCAGTACGGCGTCCCGCTGGAGACGTACGTCTCGAAGTTCACGAACATGCGCTTCGAGCCGGCCGGCATGACGGACGACCCGGACGTGCGGATGGCGCAGTCGATCGTCGACTACATCTTCCGCCGCCTGGCGCTCGACTTCCTGCCCTTCGAGACGCGCTCGGCCCTCGGCATCCACACCGCCGAGGAGCGTCAGCGCCACCTGGAGACCGGCTCCTACGAGCCCCTCGAGGACGAGCTGGACACCGAGTCGCTGGCCCAGTCGGCCCCGCTGGCCGCCGTCCCGTCGGCCCCGAAGCCGGCGGTCGCCCCGGTCCCGGCTCCGAAGACGGCGCACAGCAACGCCGAACTGGTCGAGATGCAGCTGGGCGTCTCCGCCGACGCTCCGCTCTGCTTCTCCTGCGGTACGAAGATGCAGCGCGCCGGCTCCTGCTACATCTGCGAGGGCTGCGGCTCCACCAGCGGCTGCAGCTGATACCGGGCGCAATTGCGTTGGATGCAACATCCGACGTAGTCCGCACAGGTAGCTGACCAGCAGCTCACGAAGGGGACCGGCCTCCGGCCGGTCCCCTTCGTCGTAGATGCATCGTGAGGCCGGCACCAGGCGCGCGGCGCGGGGCATCACCCTGTCCCGGGAACAGGTCTTCCGCCTGGTCACCCAGCCCCCGCAGCGGCTGTCGTTGGACCCCCTCGCGGCGCTCTGCGACACCCTCGGCTGCCAGCCCGGGGACCCCATCGAGATCCAGGTCGTCAACGAGGAGATCCGCAAGACTGCGGACGCGCACCGGTCCGTCCGCTGCCAGCCGCCCGGGACCACGATCCGTCGCCCCGAGGGCCATGGGCCGCACTCGCGACCGCCAGCGAGCCGAGCAGCGACAGGTGGCCCTCGACCGCGTGATCACGGCGTAGGCCCTGGTCTCCGGCGACTCCCACTGCCCCTCCGTGATCGTTCGCCTCGCCCCGATCCTGCACGCCGCCGGACACTCCGCCGTCCCGCCGGCCTGATCGGGACCGCCGAGGACGGGACCGGCATCTGCGAAGCCTGCGGGCACCGCCTTCGACTACACCTGCCGAGCCTGCGGGCTCGGCGGCCGGACCTGTCGCCGACGCCAAGTGCGCCCGCTGCGTGCTCGCTGACTGGCTCCAGCACCCGCTGGCCGGTCCCGACGGGCACATCCCGGCCGAGCTGCAGCCGCTGCGCCCGGCGCTCGCCCGGGCGGACCGCCCCCGCGGCGTCCTGTTCTCGGCCGACCAGGTCGAACACCTTGAGGCGCGTCTCACGGTCGAAGATCCCCGCGAGGTCGCTGAGGTCTGCGGAGGTTGGAAGGAGCCCGCCGACCAGCTCGGCTACCCCCGGCCTGGGCCCCGACGGCGCGCGTGAAGAACGGGCGAGGCGAGGAATACGACGCCCCAGCAACAAGTGATCTCCGCCAGTACATCCGGGTGATGCCGTGCTGATGTCGTGATCCGCTGAGGCGGGCAGGTCTCTTGGGGGACCTGCCCGCCTCCGGCGTTCTCGGGCCCGCGATCATTGTGTGGACGCCGCGTACACCGCGGACGGACCGAGGGACACGGGGAAACGGGGGAGCCATGTGGAGCGGTGACGAGCTGGACCTGGACGCGTATCTGGCACGGATCGGGATCGGGGGTGGGGGCGGGGAACTCCGTCCGGACCTGGAGACGTTGTACGCAGTGCACCGCGCACATACCGCCGCCATCACCTTCGAGAGTCTGGACGTCCTGCTCGGCCGCCCCGTCGAGCTGGACACAAAGGCGATCGAGGACAAGCTCGTGCACGCCCGCCGCGGCGGGTACTGCTACGAGCAGAACTCACTGCTGGCTGCCGCACTGGAGCGGATCGGCTTCGAGGTCTCGGGGCGAGGCGCCCGCAACCGCACCCGCGGGGACTCCCTGACTCCGGTGACGCACGCCGTCCTCGTCGCCACCGCCGAGGGACAACCGTGGCTGTGCGACGCCGGGTTCGGCTACCAGGGCCCGCGCGAGCCCGTCCCGCTGGGGCAGCCCGGCGGCGAGGTGCGGCAGGGGCAGTGGACGTACCGCGTGCGCGAGGAGGAGGACGGCATCCTCGTGCTGTGCTTCCTGCGCGGGGGAGCCTGGCGCGACCTGTACGCGTTCTCCCCGCAGCGGTACCACCCCGTCGACTACCTCCTGCTCAACCACTACAGCTCCACCCACCCCCGCTCCGCCTTCATCGGGCGAGTCATCGTGCAGCACCCGGGCGACGACGTCCGCCGGGCGCTGGTCGGGCGCGAGCTCACCCGGCTGCACCCCGACGGGCGGGACGAGCGGCGGTCCGTCGGCCCGGACGAGCTGCTCGACGTGCTCGACCGGGAGTTCGGGCTTCGGCTGCCCGAGCGGGATGGGGCGGAACTGGTGCGGATCCACACCGCCGGGGACTGACCCGGGTCGCGCCGGGACCGTACGATGGCGCAGTGCTGGTCAAGTGGATTCGCTGCACGGTGACGGACCGACGCGGGTTCGAGCGCGGACAGCGAAAATGGGCGGGGCTGCCGGGCGAGCCGGGATTCCGGGGACAAGGCGGCGGCTGGAGCCGGGGCCGGCAGGGGGTCGCGCATGTCTTCGCGTTCTGGGAGAGCCGTTCCTTCTACGACTCCTTCATGGCCCGCAGTCATGACCGGCTCGCCGCGGCGCAGCACGGCACCTACACCGATGCGAGGGTCACGCTCTTCGACCACCGCTTCGATGTGAAGACCGGGTTCGAGCCGCGCTTCACCGACGCCGACGTCGTCCGGGTGGCGCACACCCGTGTCCGGGAGGGGCGAGTGGACCATTTCGCCCTCATGCAGGAGAAGGTGTGGAACCCGGCCATGGCGGGTTCGCCCGGCATGATCCGCGGCCTTTTCGGGGAGGCCCCGGGCCGGGAGTTCCTGGTGCTGTCGATGTGGCGCGCGGCCGCGGAGCACGGCAAGTACCGGCAGGAGCGGGTCGAGCGGCTCTCCCTGCGCGCCCAGATCCAGGCCGATGTCGAGGCCCTCACCGGTGACGTCGTCGACCTCGAACCTTCCTGGACGGTATGACCGTACGACGACCGGCAGGCCCACCGGCGTGCCCGGCCGGTCGGCTCCCGGTGGCCGAATAGGGTCGTGGGATGTCTCGACCACGCCGCATCGTCCTTGTCAGGCACGGGGAATCCGAGGGAAACGCCGACGACTCGGTGTACGAACGGGAACCCGACCACGCGCTGCGGCTGACCAGGAACGGCCGCGAGCAGGCCGTGGCGGTCGGCGAGCGGCTGCGCGAGCTCTTCGGCGACGAGACGATCAGCGCCTACGTCTCCCCGTACCGCCGGACCCTGCAGACCTTCCGGGAGCTGCGGCTGGATCCGACCCGGGTCCGGATGCGCGAGGAACCGAGGCTGCGCGAGCAGGACTGGGGAAACTGGCAGGACCGGGACGACGTACGGCTCCAGAAGGCGTACCGGGACGCGTACGGCCACTTCTTCTACCGCTTCGCGCAGGGGGAGTCGGGCGCCGATGTGTACGACCGTGTCGGGTCGTTCCTGGAAAGCCTCTACCGCAGCTTCGAGGCGCCGGACCACCCCGAGAACGTGCTGCTGGTGACGCACGGGCTGACCATGCGGCTGTTCTGCATGCGGTGGTTCCATTGGTCGGTGGCCGAGTTCGAGGCCCTGTCCAACCCCGGGAACGGCGAATTCCGGACGCTCGTGCTGGGACCGGACGGCCGGTACCGGATGGACCGCCCGTTTGAGCGCTGGACCACACCCGAGCCTTATGACCTGGACGGCTAGAGTGACCCGCGATGACCCCTGACACCACTCCCGAACGGCGCTACGCACGCGCCATGTCCAGCCTCCGCGGGCTGGCGCTGGGCGATGCCCTGGGCTCCCAGTACTTCGTCCCCGTGAACTACCCCCGCCTCAAGCGGCGCGAACTCCCTGCCGGCACCGAGACGTGGCAGTGGACCGACGACACCGAGATGGCCTGTTCGGTGGTGGCCGTGCTCGCCGAGCACGGCCGCGTCGACCAGGACGCGTTGGCCGACTCCTTCGCCCACCACCACGACTTCGACCGGGGCTACGGCCCCGCCGTGAACCGGATGCTCCGCCTGATCCGGGAAGGCGAGGACTGGCGCACGCTGGCCGCCGAGCTGTTCAACGGGCAGGGCTCGTGGGGCAACGGCGCCGCCATGAGGATCGCGCCGCTGGGCGCCTGGTACGCCGACGACCCCGAGCAGGCCACGCACCAGGCGGAGATCTCCGCCTACACGACCCACCAGCACCGCGAGGCCGTGTGCGGGGCCATGGCCGTCGCCGCCGCAGCCGCGCTCGCGGCGGACCCGGCCGGACCGCCGAAGGCCGCCGACCTGCTGGACGGCGTGATCGCGCTGGTGCCGCGCAGCGCCGTGGGCGCCGGGGTGCGGCGGGCACGGGACATGCTCGACTACGGCGATGCGACGACGGTCGCGGCGGTACTGGGCTGTGGGCGGCGCACGAGCGCCCATGACACCGTGCCGTTCGCGCTGTGGTCGGCCGCGCGGTCGCTGGACGACTACGAGCGGGCGTTCTGGACCACCGCGCAGGTGGGCGGGGACGTCGACACGACCTGCGCGATCGTCGGCGGGGTGCTGGGCGCACGCGGCGACGAGGTGCTGCCGGCCGCGTGGCTGGCGCGCACCGAGGCCCTGCCGGCCTGGCTCCCGGAGGCCGCAACGCGTTAGCGGCAGCTGGCTCGTGGCGTCGCGGCGGGTGAAATACCCCGTTCCGATTGTCACGGTCCTGCCACAGGAGTCTTTTGATCCTGTTCAAAACTGCATGGCACCGGCCTACTCTGTCCGCTCCGCCGCCCCCATCGGAACCCGGGGGCGGACGACAGGGGAGGGGAACCCGATGTCAGAGAACATCAACAGGGCGGACGACAACGCGGCCGGCACCGCAGCCGAGGGCGCGTCCAACGGCGCGTCCGCGGCCGGAGATCCGCCCGCAGGCACGGCTCCGGCCGCGGACAGACCAGCCGCAGCGGCCGGACCTGCCGGGCCGGGCTCCGGAGCCCCGGCCGACGCGGCCGCCTGGCAGGCCTGGCAGGAGCAGCAGCGACGCGAACGGGCCGCCGCGGCCCGCGCCAAGGCCGCCGCGCCGCCCGAGTGGGCCGTACTGGTGCGGCCCGCCCAGGCCGCGCCCATCGGAACCGCCACCCTCGCCGCCGCCGGCCTCGCGGGACTCTCCGCGGCCCTGCTCCTCGGCGACGGCATGGGCCCTGGCCTGCTGCTCGCCGTCGTGCCCGCCGTCGTCGCCGCGTACGCCGCCGCCCGCACGGCCCGTCGTACGGCACGCCCCTGGACGGTGGTCTGGGCGATCGGCTGCCTCGCGCTCCTGGTCGTACCCGCCCTGCGCGACTCGGCGTGGCCGTCCACCCTCGCGATCCTCTCCGCCGTCCTGCTCGGCGCGCTGGCCCTGCACGGCAGCCGGACCTGGCCAGGAGTCCTGCTGAGCCCGCTCGGCTTCTTCGAGGCCGCCGTGTCCGGCGTCGGCTGGGCCTGGTCCGGCCTGCGCTCGCGCAGCGGCGTGAGCAAGGACCGCTGGCTGCCGGTCGCCAAGGCCAGCGCCGTGGCGGTGGCCCTCCTGCTGCTCTTCGGCGCGCTGTTCGCCTCTGCCGACGCGGCGTTCGCCGATCTGCTGGGCGGGCTGACGCCCGACATCTCCGTAGGGGACGGGCCCCTGCGGATCCTGCTCTTCCTCGTCGGCGCCCTCCTCGCGGTGGCCGCCGCCCGCACCGCCGCGGCCCCGCTGCGCTGGGACCGGATCAAGGTGACCCCAGGCAAGCCGCGGTCCCGCGTCGAATGGGCCCTTCCGCTCGTCCTGCTCAACCTGCTGTTCGCCGGCTTCAACGCCGTGCAGCTGGCCGTTCTGTTCGGCGGCTACGACAAGGTCCTGGAGAGCACCGGCCTCACCTACGCCGAGTACGCCCGGCAGGGATTCTGGCAGTTGCTCTGGGCCACCCTGCTCATTCTCGCAGTGATCGCCCTCGCGCTGCGCTGGGCCCCGCGCGACGGCGCGGGTGACCGCCGCTTCGTCCGCGTCGTCCTCGGGGCGCTGTGTGCGCTGACCCTGGTCGTCGTCGCCTCCGCGCTGCGCCGGATGGACCTCTACGTGGAGGCGTACGGCCTGACCAGGCTGCGCGTGTCGGTGGCCGCGATGGAGCTGTGGCTCGGGCTGGTCATCGTACTGATCATGGCGGCCGGGGTGTTCGGTGCTCGCTGGCTGCCGCGCGCGGTCGCCGGGAGCGCGGCGGCCGGCGTCCTGGTCTTCGGCCTGCTGTCCCCGGACGGGATGGTCGCCGAGAACAACGTCGCCCGGTTCCAGGCGGACGGCAAGATCGACCTGGCCTACTTCCAGAGCCTGTCGGCGGACGCCGTGCCGGCCCTGGACCGGCTGCCCGAGCCCCGCAGGTCCTGCGCCCTGTACGGGATCAGCGCCGAGATCTCCAGGGCGGGCGGCGTCCCGTGGTACGCCATGAGCCTCGGCGAGCACCGGGCCCGCCGGATTCTGCGCGAGCGGCCGGTGACCGCGTCGTACGAGGTCTGCTCGCGCCTCGGCACGTTCAGCGGCCGCACCGAGTACTAGGGGGCGCCGCACGGGGTCCGGCACGGGGCACGGTGCCGCGCCCGGGCTCCCGTACGTCCGGCGGCCAGGCTCAGGCCGCCGGACCGTTCTTCACGGCGGCTCCGTTGAGGGCATCCAGGTCGCTCTTGCGCACCCGGATCACCAGCAGCGCGGTGGCCAGGGCGAGACCGGCCATCGCCACGGCGGCGCCGAACGCGGTGGAGATGCCCTGGGTGAGCACGAGGTCGCCCCAGGGGTCGGGCAGCTGGCCGGTCTCGTCGAAGGCGACCAGCTGGTCCGGCCGAGCCTGCGCCATGAAGACGGGGACCTGCTGGGCGGCCTCGGTGCGGGCGGCCGTGCCGAAGACGGTGACCAGGATGGACAGCCCCAGGGAACCGCCCACCTGCTGGCTGGCGTTGAGCAGCCCGGAGGCCGCACCCGCCTCCTTCGGCGCGACTCCGGAGACGGCGGTGAGCGTGAGAGTCACGAAGTTGAGTCCCATGCCGAAGCCGAACAGCAGCATCGGCCCGAGCACCCCGGCGAGGTACGAGGAATCGGTCCGGATGAAGGCCAGCCAGCTGAGTCCGGTGCCTACGAGGGCGGTTCCGGTGACCATGAACGGCTTGGGGCCGAAGCGGGGCAGGAAGCGCTGAGAGAGACCGGCGGCCGTGACGATGGCGACGGTCACGGGCAGGAACCCGAGTCCGGACTGGATCGGGGAGAAGCCCAGAACGTTCTGTACGAACTGGACGATGAAGAAGAACATCCCGAACATCGCCGCGGCGAGGCCGAGCATGATCACGTACGTGCCGGCTCGGTTGCGGTCGGCGAACATCCGCAGCGGGATGATCGGTTCGGGGGCCCGGGACTCGATGGCGACGAAGAGCGCGAGCAGGACGACGGCAGCGGCGAACGAGCCGAGCGTGAGGGAGTCGCGCCAGCCGTCTTCCGAGGCGCGGATGAACCCGTAGACCAGCGAGGCCATGCCGCCGGTGGAGGTGAGGGCGCCGGCGACGTCGAAGCGGCCCGGGTGGCGCTCGGACTCGCTGATGTAGAGCGGGGCGAGGATCGCGATCAGCACGCCGATCGGCACGTTGACGAAGAGCACCCAGCGCCAGTCGAGCCACTCGGTCAGCATGCCGCCGGCCAGCAGGCCGATGGCGCCGCCGCCCGCGGAGACGGCGGCGAACACCCCGAAGGCCCGGTTCCGTTCGGGGCCTTCGGGGAAGGTCGTGGTGACCAGGGCGAGCGAGGTCGGGGAGGCGATCGCGCCGCCGACGCCCTGGAGGGCGCGGGCGGCGAGCAACTGCCAGGGCTCCTGGGCGAAACCGCCGAGGAGGGAGGCCAGGGTGAAGAGCAGGATTCCGGCCATGAACACGCGGCGTCGGCCCAGGATGTCGCCGGCCCGGCCGCCCAGCAGGAGCAGACCGCCGAAGGTGAGCGTGTAGGCGCTCAGCACCCAGGAGAGGTCGGTGGTGCTGAAGTCGAGGGCGGTCTGGATGTGCGGGAGCGCGATGTTCACGATCGTCGCGTCGAGGACGACCATGAGCTGGCATGCGGCGATGACGGTGAGGGCCACGCCGGGACGCCCCTCCCGGCGGGCCGCGCCCGGTATCCGGGGTTTGGTGAGTTGAGAGCTTGTCACTGAGGATCCCCCCCAAAGTGAGTGGGTGAACGCAACCGTTCACTGTGGGACCACGGTAGGAGCGAATCCTTAGTGAACGAAAGGATTCACCGGTGCCGAAAATTCACGCGAGGCGGGTGGGGGCCGTGCGATGGCGGACAGATCCGGCGGCCGTTCCTTCACGAATGCGATCGCAGGTGTCGTCAGATGCGGGCCGACCGGTTCTGCGGACCCGTCCGGTCCGGATCGCGGCCGCTGGTGTGGTGTCTGATCAGGGGCTTGTCCGGTGGAGAATCGGGCGGAGCGGAGCGCGGCCGGACTCGACTGGTCCGTTTGTCGTGGATGTCGTTCGCGGCGACGGCGATGTATCGCACGGAGGTGTGCGGGAGCGAAGGAGAGGATCCGGATGCGGGCCGGACACGCGCCGTGACCGGGACGGAGTCGCGTCGGACCCGGGGCGGGGTGTGCAGGCGGCGCGGGGCGGCGTAACCTTGCTGGCGCCATGCCGTACGAAGCACCCACCCACACCGTCGAACGCTCCCTCCGTGCAACCACCGGCGCCAAGGTCATCGCCGGGGTCGACGAAGTCGGACGAGGGGCCTGGGCCGGTCCCGTCACCGTGTGCGCGGCGATCACCGGTCTGCGCCGGCCGCCCGCGGGGCTCACCGACTCCAAACTGCTCACCGCCAAACGGCGCGACGTCCTCGTCGACGTCCTGGAGGCCTGGGTCACCGCGTACGCCCTCGGGCACTCCTCCCCGGAGGAGATCGACGAACTGGGGATGACCGCCGCCCTGCGGCTCGCCGCGGAGCGTGCTCTGGAAGCGTTGCCGGTGCGGCCCGACGCGGTGATCCTCGACGGCAAGCACGACTACCTCGGCTCGCCCTGGCGGGTCCGTACGGTGATCAAGGGCGACCAGTCCTGCGTCGCCGTCGCGGCGGCCTCGGTCATCGCCAAGGTCCGCCGGGACCGCATGATGGCCGAGATAGGCGAACAGGGCGGTGGATTCGAGGACTTCGCCTTCGCCGCCAACGCCGGATACCCCTCACCTGTGCACCGGGCGGCGTTGGAGGATCGGGGGCCCACCCCCTACCACCGGCTCTCGTGGTCGTACCTCGACGCGCTTCCCCAGTGGCGCCACCTCAAGAAGGTGCGCCGCAGCGAGGAGTCGATGGAGCTGGAAAACGGAGGCCAACTCGGCTTCGATTTCTGATCGCACCCATGTGCCACTGACCGGTACGTTTCGTACCGGCGTTTGATAGACACCACGTCACGCCTCTCACCCCGCCATCGAGGAGCCTCAGATTCACGAGAGTGCCCAGGGTCCCCGCGTCACGCCGGCCGCGAGCCGCACCGCGCAGACCCCCCGCCCCGTACCTGGTCCGCGTCCCGCCGCCGTGCCCCGGCCCGGACGCCCCGGTCCCGTCCGGCCCGCCCCGCCCGTTCAGCAGGCCAGCCCCGGACCCGTTCCCGCAGCCGCAGCCGCAGCCGCAGCCGCTCCCGCCGCGCCGTCCGTCTCGGCGGCGGTCCCGCAGATCCAGCTGATCCCGGCCTCCGCCGAGGGTGCGCTGGACGCGGCCGAAGAGGCCGTCGACCTGCTGCTCGACACCGGTCGCGCGCCCGGCGACATCCTGGTGCTCACGACCGGCGACCCGCACCCGTGGGCCGCGCACGAGCTGTCCTTCGGCGAGGCCGCGTACTGGGCCCTGCACGACGCCGGGGACGACGTCTTCTACGCGGACGCCGCGCAGGTCAAGCGCGCCTCCGGCCGCCCGGTCGTGGTCTTCGCCGTCAATGGCGGAGCGGTCGACGCGGTCGCCGACGCCCTGCCGGTCGCCCTCGCACGGGCCGGTGCGCTGCTGATCGTGTGTGGTGACGCGAAGCAGATCAACTCCGTGCTGGGTGCGGGCGTCTGACGCCCCGTATCCCGGCTCGGGCGAGGGGCGGGGCGGGCCGACGGCCGGCCCCGCTTGAAGCCCGGAGACTGATCCGCCGTACGCCCGCGCCTGGGGGTACGGCCGTGAGGTGTGCCCGCCGGAGTCCGCCCGCAGGTGGGCCGGATGTCGGTGGTCGGGATGCCGGTGGTGGGGATGCCGGTGGTCCGCGTGTAGGCGGTCCGCCCGTCCGGGTATGCACCCGTGTGGCCGGGCGGCCGTACGACGGTCAGCGCGCGGCGGTTCGGCGCAAGGCCTCGGCAGCGCCGCCGCCGCCGTGCAGGGCGATCGGGGCGAACTCGGCCACGGTGTCGCCGAGCCGCTGAGGTCGCGAGTCCGAGCTGGGCCGCCGGCCGCCCCGGCCCTCGCCGAGAACCTGCCAGCCGCCCCGGGTCAGCGTGATGTACGCGCCGCAGCGCAGCCCGTGCAGGGTGCAGGCGTCCCGCAGTCCCCACATCCACGCGCCGTCCTCCTCGGTCCACCGCTCGTCGCCCTCGCGGCAGTAGAGCAGCACCGCCGTCCGCACCGGGGTCCGTCGCCGCAGGTCGTGCGGGAGGACCCGGCGCAGCGCGGAGAGCAGGGCGTTGCGGTACTCCCAGCCGTCGGCCGAGGCCGACCGCTGCACGAAGGAGGCGCTCGCCACGAGCTGCTCCTCCGGGCCGAGGACGGCTATGACCGCGGTCGACGGCACCGGGGCGTGCCGCGAGTGCAGGCCGCTGACGACCTCACGAGGATTGCGCAGCAACGGAATTCCCGCCGCTGTCCATTCGGCGGGTTCAAGCAGCCGGCCGTGCCGGCTGGCGCTGCCGGTGGCCGTTTTCAGGGACGTGGTCGAGGGCGGGGCGAATCCGAAGGTCACGGTCCTCCCTTCGGGTACACGCCCGCGGACGGGCACGGCTGGAGTGTGGGCGCGCCGCGGCGCGGCCCAGGAGAGTGCCGCGGAGCCGAGCGGGAGCACTCCAATTCTCGCGTGGCGCCGGAGCATGCGGCAACGAGCAAATGACGCTGCCGACCGGAATTCGCCGGTATGCCGTTCATATCCTTGCCCCGCCACGCCGAAGATGACTCATTCGGCTACGGCTGGACCGCCAGTACCAGTGGGAGCACCTCCTTCGCGCCCGCCCGACGCAGCAGCCGAGCGGCCACGGCGAGGGTCCAACCGCTCTCCGCACGGTCGTCCACGAGGAGCACCGGCCCTGACGCCTCGGCCAACGTCGCCGCAAGGGCCGGGGGCACGGTCAAGGCCTGGTGGAGCCCCCGCACTCGCTGCGCGCTGTTGGAGGAGGGCAGACCGTACTCCGGTACCTGGTCCGTGTACGCGACCGTCCCGAGCAGTGGCATCCTCCCCACCTCGGCGATGCGTGCGGCCAGCGAACCGACCAGCTGCGGACGGCTTCGCGAGGGCAGCGCGACCACGCCCACCGGCCGGGCCGGGGCGTCCGGCGCCCCCGAGGCCCAGCCGCCGGGGCCGCGCGCCCAGTCGGCGAGGACGGCCACCACGGCCTGGGCGACCTCGTCGGGAACGGGCTGGTCCGGACTCTGCGGGGCGAGCATCGGGCGCAGCCGGTTGCCCCAGCCGATGTCGGACAGCCGGCCCAGCGCCCGGCCGGTGGCGGCCTGTTCCCCGGCCGGGATGCGCCCCTTGAGGTCGACGCCGACGGCCGTGAGCCCGGTCGGCCACATCTTGCGCGGCTCCAGCTCCACGCCCGGGCGGCCGAGTTCGCCGCGGGCGGTGTCCAGCGCGGTGGTTGAGACGTCCGCGGTGAACCGGGCTCCGGCGCAGTTGTCGCAGCGGCCGCAGGGCGCGGCTTCCTCGTCGTCGAGCTGGCGGCGCAGGAACTCCATCCGGCACTCGGTGGCCGCCGCGTAGTCGCGCATGGCCTGCTGCTCCGCGGCCCGCTGGCGGGCCACCCACGCGTAGCGCTCCGCGTCGTACGCCCACGGCTCGCCGGTCGAGGTCCAGCCGCCCTTGACCCGGTGCACGGCCCCGTCCACGTCCAGCACCTTGAGCATGGTCTCCAGCCGGGTGCGCCGCAGGTCGACCAGCGGCTCCAGCGCGGGCAGCGACATCGGCCGGCCTGCCTGGGCCAGTACGTCGAGGGTGCGGCGCACCTGCTCCTCGGGCGGGAAGGCCACCGAGGCGAAGTACTGCCAGATCGCTTCGTCCTCCCGGCCGGGCAGGAGCAGGACCTCGGCGTGTTCCACACCGCGGCCGGCGCGGCCGACCTGCTGGTAGTAGGCGATGGGGGAGGAGGGGGAGCCCAGGTGCACGACGAAGCCGAGGTCGGGCTTGTCGAAGCCCATGCCGAGGGCGGAGGTGGCGACCAGCGCCTTGACCCGGTTGGCCTGGAGGTCGTCCTCGGCCTGCTGGCGGTCGGCGTTCTCCGTCTTCCCGGTGTACGAGGCGACCGTGTGCCCGCGGTGGCGCAGGTACGCGGTGACTTCCTCGGCCGCCGCCACGGTCAGCGTGTAGATGATCCCGGAGCCGGGCAGCTCGCCCAGGTGGTCTGCGAGCCAGGCCAGTCGGTGTGCCGCGTCGGGCAGGGTCAGCACCGCCAGGCTCAGGCTTTCGCGGTCCAGCGGGCCGCGCAGGACCAGCGCGTCCGTCCCGGCGCCGGTACCGAGCTGCTCCGCGACGTCGGCCGTCACGCGGGCGTTGGCCGTCGCGGTGGTGGCCAGCACCGGGACGCCCGGCGGGAGGTCGGCGAGCATCGTGCGCAGCCGCCGGTAGTCGGGGCGGAAGTCGTGGCCCCAGTCGGAGATGCAGTGGGCCTCGTCCACGACGAGGAGACCGGTGGCGGCGGACAGTTTGGGGAGCACCTGGTCGCGGAAGTCCGGGTTGTTGAGCCGCTCCGGGCTCACCAGCAGGACGTCGACCTCGCCCGACGCGACCTCGGCCTGAATCCCCTCCCATTCCTCGGGATTGGCGGAGTTGATGGTGCGGGCGCGGATCCCGGCGCGGGCGGCGGCCTCGACCTGGTTGCGCATCAGGGCGAGGAGCGGGGAGACGATCACGGTGGGACCGGCGCCGCTCGCCCGCAGCAGCGAGGTGGCGACGAAGTACACCGCGGACTTGCCCCAGCCCGTGCGCTGTACCACCAGCGCCCGCCGCTTGTGCGCGACGAGGGCCTCGATCGCCAGCCACTGGTCCTCGCGCAGCCGCGCGGTGCCCGTGGGATCGCCCACGAGGCGGGCTAGTACGGAGTCGGCCGAGGACCTCAGGTCTGCGTTCATGCCCCCATGCAACCCGATGGCTCCGACATAGCGCCAATGCCGCTCTGAGCCTGTGGATGTTGAACGGTCAAATGGTTATCCACAGGGCTTTCGGGATCGGATCACTCACGGGATCTTCGGGACATGACGAACAACCACGAATCACGCACCCCGTCCGGCCGGCCGTCCATCAGCGCGGCCGGATCCACCTCCGACTCCCGGATCACTCTGCGCAGTCCGGCCGAGCTGGCCGACGCGCTGCCCTACATGCTCGGCTTCCATCCCACGGACTCCCTGGTCATGGTCGCCGTGCACGGCGACGGTGGGCGGTTCGGCGGTCGGCTGCGCGTCGGCATCCCGGCCACCCCCGCGGAATGGGAGGACACCGCACAGCAGGCCGCCGACTGCCTGATCCGCGGCAGCGAGCGGCGCAGCAGCAAGCCCGACGGCATCGTCGTCTTCCTCTGCCAGGAGCCGCAGGGAGGGGAGAGCGGCCAGCGGGTGATGACCCGGCTGCGGCCGCTCGCCCAGCGGATCCGGCTGGCCTGCGGCGCGCTGGACGTGCCCGTTCTGGAGGCCCTGTGCCTCTCCGCGGGCCGGTTCTGGTCCTACGTGTGCCCCGACGAGCGCTGCTGCCCGGCCGAAGGCAGCCAGCTGGCCGCGGTCGGCACCTCCGTGATGGCCGCCGCGGCCACCTTCGCCGGGCTCCAGGTCCGGGGCTCCCTCAAGGACATCGAGGGCCGGCTCGCGCCGCTGCGCGGGGCAGTCGCCGCGGAGATGGAGAGCGCCCTGGACCGGGCGGCAGCCGCCCTCGTACCGAAGATCCTCGACGGGGCGAGCCGGGAGGAGGTCGGCGCCGAGACCCTCACGCTGGCCCGTTCACTGATGCGGCGGATGACCCTCGCGCCGCCCGTGGAGGGAGGTCCCCACGCCGATGACTGGGACGACGCGCTGCTCGGCCACGACGAGGCCGCCTCAGTGATCCTCGGCCTCCAGGACCGTGAGGTCAGGGACATCGCGGCCGAGTGGATGGAGGACGAGGAGGCAGCGCCCGCCCTGCGGCTGTGGCGGGCCCTGGCCCGGCGCTGTGTCGGGGCGTACGGCGAACACGCGGCGGCTCCGCTCACCCTCGCGGGCTGGGTCTCCTGGTCCGCCGGGGACGAGCCGACCGCCCGGATCGCCCTCGGACTCGCCCTGCGGGCGGACGGCGAATACCGCTTCGCCCAACTGCTCCACCACGCCTGCAACGAGGGCATCGACCCCGAGGGACTGCGGCAATGCCTGCGGGAGGAACGGCGGCGCCGCGAGCCCAGGTCGGGGCGGCGGACCGCGGGTACCCGTCCCCCCGGCCGCCGCGGCAAGGCGGCTCCCCGCCGCACCGCGGGGAGCGGGCAGTGAGCCCGCTGCGGCCCCGGCAGGGGACTGGGGTGCGGCGGCTGCGAAGGGCCCTGGGCGCGGTAATGAGACGGCAGCCCCGCCCCGGGCGTGCGCGGTCGGCTCTGCGGCCCGTGACCCGGGCGGGGGTGGGGGCGTTCAGCTGTGGGGCGGTGGGGGCCCGGCCGCGCCGCCGCCCAGCCGAACCGACCGGAGCGCAGACAAGGCGACGCATGTCTCACCCCGCACCCTCCAGACCACCCGGCGTGCCTGTCGCCCGCAGGTCCGAGCCACCGCCAGTGCACGGCGCCGTCATCTGCGTCGCGGCGCCCTGCCTGGTCATCTCACCGGGGCACGGCCAGCTGACCGGCCGGGGGATCGACGGCATCTACCGCTCCGGGCGGCGGCTGCTCTCCCGGTGCGTGCTGCGCGTCGGCGGGCGGGACCCGGTGGCCGTCCAGGGGCGCAGCCTCGGCGCGGACCGCGCCGCCTTCACCGCCACGGTGCGCACCGGTGCCGAGCCCGGCCCCGACCCGGACGTCGGCGTGGAGCGGGTCCGCCACGCGGACGGCACCGAACGGATCACCCTGCGCAGCTTTGCGGCCCGGCCGCTGCGCCTGCCCGTGGAGGTTCTGCTCGGCACAGACCTGGCGGAACTGGCCGCCGTGGCCGCCGGCCGGGCCGGGCCGGAGCTGCCCGCCGCGGTGCATGCCGCCGGGCTGCGCTGGAGTACCGGCGACGCCGAGGCGGTCACCGCCGCCGATCCGCATCCGGACGACGCGCTGGCCTCGTCCGGGCTGCTGCGCTGGCAGCTCGAACTCGGTCCCGGCGAGTCCCGCACCATCGAGCTGCGGACCACCCAGGACCGCGTCGTCCGGGCTCCGGCCGGCCAGGTGGCCAATCCGCTCGCCGATGCCCGGGCCGAAGGGGACGACCCGAGAGCCGAGGCGTGGTTCCGGACCAGCGTCGAGGACCTCAGGGCGCTGCTACTGAGGGATCCCGCCGAGCCGGGTGACGCTTTCGCGGCGGCGGGCGTGCCATGGCGGCTGGGGCTGGCACCGGCGGAGTCCCTCTGGGCCGCCCGCATGGCACTGCCGCTCGGGACCGGACTGGCCGCGGCCACCCTGCGGATCCTGGCCCGCAACCAGAGTGACGGGCGCGGGCCCGACGCGGGGAAGATCCCAGGACCTCTGCGGGGGGCGGGCCCGCAGCTCCCCCCGGGGTGCACGGGCACGGAGGCGACCCTGGCCTTCCCGGCGGTGCTCGCCGAGTCCCGGCTCTGGGGGATGCCGGAGGAGGAGGTGGACCGACTGCTCCCCGCCGCCGAGCGGTGTCTCGACTGGCTGCGGGGCGCTCTGGGCGAGGACGGCTTCCTGGCCGATCCGGAGCCGGGGCCGCGGCGCTGCGAGACCCAGGCCCACGCCCACCGGGCCGCGCTGCTCGGCGCGGACCTCCTCGCCGCACGCGGTCGGGCCGGCGCCGAGGAGTGGCGGCAGCGGGCGGCCGCGCTGCGGGAGCGGTTCCGGGCCGAGTTCTGGATCGACGGCCCGGACGGGGGGCGGCCCGCGGCGGCCCTGCATCCCGACGGCCGGCCGCTGCCCCGGCTGACGGGGGCCGCCGCCCACCTGCTCGACACCGGCCTCCTCAGCGGCGGCCGGCTCGCCCCCGGGCTCCTGGACCGGGTCCGCACCGAGCAGCTGGCCCGGCTGCTCGGCGCGCCCGCGATGGACTCCGGGTGGGGACTGCGGAGCATGGCGGCCAGGGAACCGGGCCACAACCCGTTCGGCCACCGCTCCGGCGCGGTGCGCGCGTACGAGAGCGCCGTGGCGGTGGCCGGACTGGCCCAGGCCGGCTTCGAGAAGGAGGCCGCCGGCCTGCTCCGGGGCCTGCTGGACGCGGCGGAGAGCTTCGGGTACCGGCTACCGGAGATGTTCGCGGCCGAGCAGCGCACCTCCGGCAGCGCTCCGATCCCGCACCCGGCGGCCTGTCGCCCGGCCGCGGTGGCCGCCGCGGCCGGGATCCACGTCCTGACCGCCCTCGCCGGGATCCGCCCCGACGCCCCTGCGGGGACGGTCGCCCTCGCCCCCCTCCCCGGCGCACCGCTCGGCGCGCTGCGGCTCTCCGGCTTGCGTGTGTCGGGGGAGCCCTTCGCCGTCCGGATCAGCCGGCTGGGCCTCGGCATGGTGGAGGAGGCGGCCGATGCGCTCGTACTGGGAGGCTAGCCTCCACTCCAGCGTCTTCAAGGTCACCAAAGCGCTGTTTATCGTCAGGCAGACGACTATGATCGCGGCATGTCGCCCTACGACCCGTCGGCCTTTCCGCCCTTCGCCGTCACCGTCGACCTGGTCGTGCTCACCGTACGGCGCCACGCGCTCTGCGCGCTGGTCGTCCGGCGGGGTGAGCAGCCGTTCCAGGGGCGCTGGGCGCTGCCCGGCGGATTCGTGCGCGGAGACGAGGACCTGGCGGCGGCCGCCGCCAGGGAACTCTCCGAGGAGACCGGCCTGTGTGCGCACGACCCCGCCGTGCCGGGCGTGGGCAACGGGGCCCATCTCGAACAGCTGGCCACTTACGGTGATCCGAAGCGGGATCCGCGGATGCGTGTCGTCAGCGTGGCGCATCTGGTGCTCGCTCCCGACCTGCCTGCGCCCCGGGCCGGCGGCGACGCCAACAGTGCCCGCTGGGCCCCCGTCGACGAGCTGCTGGAATCCGAGGACCCGGCGTCCGCGGGGCTCGCCTTCGACCACGCCAGGATCCTCGACGACGGCGTGGAGCGGGCCCGTTCGAAGATTGAGTACTCCTCCCTCGCCACCGCTTTCTGCCCGCCCGAGTTCACGGTCGGCGAGCTGCGCCGGGTCTACGAGGCCGTCTGGGGCGTGGCCCTCGATCCACGGAACTTCCACCGCAAGGTCACCGGGACCCCCGGGTTCCTGGTGCCGGCCGGAGGGACGACGACCCGTCAGGGTGGGCGCCCCGCCCAGCTGTTCCGTGCGGGCGGGGCCACCCTGCTCAACCCGCCGATGCTGCGTCCGGAAGTCTGACGCCGAGGCAGCGGTCCCGGCTTTCGCTCCGACGGCAATATCGGTATCCCATCGGACCGGTTGCACCGTAAATCGGACATATCGCGTTATCTTGCTTGCGGTACTCACCCTGCCGCAGAGCGGTCTCACCCCCCGCGAGAGAAGCGATGCTCCAGGCAATCGGACTCACCAGCAAACCCCGCCCCGACTCCCGGCCCCTCGTGGACGACCTCACGTTCGAGGCCCGCCCGGGGAGCGTGACCGCCCTGCTCGGCGAGGCAGGATCGGGCAAGACCACCGCGCTGCGGCTCATGCTCGAACTCGAACCGGGCCGCGGCGTCACCTACTTCCGCGGCCGTCCGCTGCACCGGATCCCGTACCCGAGCCGTGAGGTCGGCGTGCTGCTCGGCGACGTCCCCGGCAACCCCGCGCGCACCGTACGAAACCAGCTGCGGATGCTCTGCGCCGCCGCAGGCGTGCCGGCCTCCCGGGCCGACACCATGCTGGACGTCGTCGGCATCGCGGGCCTGCGGGACCAGCGGCTCGGCTCGCTCTCTCTGGGCATGGAGCGACGGGTCGCGCTGGCCGCGGCGCTGCTCGCCGACCCCTGCACCCTGATCCTGGACGAGCCCGCGGCCGGTCTGTCGCCCCGTGAACGCGGCTGGTTGCACGGGCTGCTGCGCGGCCACGCCTCCCTCGGCGGAGCGGTGCTCTTCACGACCGACGACGCCAAAGAGGCGGCCCGCAGCGCCGACCGGGTCGTCAGCATCGAAGCGGGTCGCCTCGTCGCCGACCAGGACGCCGCGGAGTTCGCCCGGACCCGTCTGCGGCCGCGCGTCGCCGTGCGTACCCCGCACGCTACCCGGCTGGCCGACGTGCTGGGCCGGGAGGCCCGGGCGGCCCAGCGTGCCGTGGAGATCGTGTCGGAGAGCGGCAATCGCCTGTCGGTGTACGGCAGCAACTGTGCCGAGGTCGGCGAGGCGGCGTTCCGGCACGGGGTGCTCGTCCATCAGCTCGCCGACGAGACCGGAGACGCAGGCGCTCCCACGTCACCGGTCCCGCGCGCCCGCGCCGAGGCCGCCGGGGCCCAGCCCGCCCCCACCTCCGGCGAAGCCCCGGGAGAGGTGTCTGACGAGACCCCCGGCGGACGGGCGCGGCGCGCCCGGTCCGGGCGGCCGACGTCCGCGGTGCGCCGCGTCGGCGGACCGCTGCGGCCGCTGCGCTACGAGCTGCTCCGGGTCTTCGGAACCGCCACCCCCGCCCTCACCGCCGCGCTCGTCGTCGCCGTCTCCGTCCTGACCACCCTGGTGCTGGCCCGGGCCGGGCACACGACGCAGAACCGGCTGCTCGCCGCGTGGCCCGAGCAGCTGCCGCTACCGCCCGCGGCCTTCGGCGCCGGCCTGCTCGGCGCCCTGGCCTTCGGCGAGGAGTACCGCTACCCCGCGCTCGCCGCCGATCGGGGCACCGTGCCCCGCCGGATGGGACTCCTCGCGGCCAAGCTCGGTGTCTGCGCCCTGCTTGCGCTGCTGCTGGGAGCCCTCGTGGTGGTGGCCGACGCCGGCGCCCTGGCGCTCGTCTTCGACAGCGGCCCGCTGCGTACCCCGGTGCGGTGGCTCTACCCGGCCGTGAGCTGGGCCGGGCTGCTCATCGGCTGCGCCTGGGCCGGCGTACTTGCCTCCGGTGTCTTCCGGTCCGCCACCGCAGGCCTGGCCGCGGTGCTCGCCGTACCGGTGATGGTGGTGCCGATGGTGCGCAAGGTGCTGGAAGGCCCCTCCGCGTACCCGGTCACCGGACTCGGGCCCCGGCTGCGGGCTCTCACCCGGGTGCAGTGGCCGCCCGAGGCGGACCGCCTGATCCTGGGGGCCTTGCGGGTGATGGCCCAACCCGTCGGCACCGCACTGGTGTTGTCGCTGATGGTCCTGTTGTGCGCCTATGGGTTCACCGGACTGCGCAGCAAGGTCCGTTGGTGATCGTTTCGGTGCGTACCGGGCCCGGACGGGACCGTTGAAGTCCGCCTCGTATGACGCGGACCGCAACTCCCCGTAAAAGGCCCGGTTCTTTACGATAAGTCGTCAATTGCGTGGGTGGCACCGATCACCCTTTCGTGTGCTTTTCACCAAAGACCTCAAGGGCGATCGAGGCACGGCCGACAAAGGATTCGTGAGTACCCTTGCGCACACCATGATGACCGCCGCCCGCCATGCCGACTCCGGCCTCGCCGGCCCGGGCGAACTCGACCGCTACCCCTACGCGGAGGCCCCCGGTCCCGACCGCGGCGGAGCGCCCCACTGGGACGGCGCCGACGTCGAGTTGAGCCGGGTCGGCCGCCGCGCGGCAGGTAGCCGCGGCCGCGGACTGCACGGCCAACTCGTCCAGCAGCTCGGCCAGATGATCGTCTCCGGCGATCTCGGGGCGGACCGCCCGCTGGTCCCCGAGGAGATCGGCCAGCGCTTCGAGGTCTCCCGCACCGTCGTCCGTGAATCGCTGCGGGTCCTGGAGGCCAAGGGCCTCGTCAGCGCCCGCCCGAACGTCGGCACCCGGGTCCGTCCGGTCGCCGACTGGAACCTCCTCGACCCCGACATCATCGAATGGCGCGCCTTCGGCCCCCAGCGCGACGACCAGCGCCGCGAGCTCGGGGAGCTCCGCTGGACCATCGAGCCGCTCGCCGCCCGCCTCGCCGCCGGCCACGGCCGCCCGGACATCCAGCAGCGCCTCGCCGACATGGTCGAGATCATGGGCCACGCCCTCGGCCAGGGAGACTCGATCACCTTCACGCGCGCCGACAACGAGTTCCACGCACTCCTCATCCAGGTCGCCGGCAACCGGATGCTGGAGCACCTCTCCGGCATCGTCTCCGCCGCGCTCCAGGTCTCGGGCAGCCCGATCACCGCCTGCGACCGCCCGAGCGAGGCCGGCGTCGCGCACCACGCGCGGATGGTCGAGGCCCTCGCCGCGGGTGACGCGACGGGCGCCGAGAACGCCATGCGTCAGCTCCTGACGGTGCATCCGGAGGTCGAGCGCGTGGTCCCCGCCCCGCGCGAGCACTGACGGGCGGACGCGCGGGGGCACGGGGGCGCACGACGTGTCGCCGGGCCCGGTCGGGTCCGGCGACACCGGCATACGGCGCCCTGCTCCGGACCCGCCGGAACCATGTGCGTGACCCCATGACCGGCATCGGCTCATACGGGGTGTGACTCGGGCCACGAAGATTGGGCGTAACGCTCCGCGACGCCACGCGATGACCTAAGAGGTGATGGCCGACGGAGGGAAGACAGCAGCCCTTGCGGGTGCTGTGCAGCTCCCCGGCCCCTGCCCGCGCCCCCGGCCCATCCCCAGTCGGTGGTCGTCGGCTCCGGTCCAGCACCAGGCCGGGGTCGGAAGCCGTTTCCATCGTTCCGAGAGGTTGTTCGTGTCGGCCAGCACATCCCGTACGCTCCCGCCGGAGATCGCCGATTCCGAGTCTGTGATGGCGCTCATCGAGCGGGGCAAGGCCGAGGGGCAGATCGCCGGCGATGACGTGCGTCGGGCCTTCGAGGCTGACCAGATTCCAGCGACCCAGTGGAAGAATGTTCTGCGCAGCCTCAACCAGATCCTCGAGGAAGAGGGTGTGACGCTGATGGTCAGTGCCGCGGAGTCGCCCAAGCGCACCACCCGCAAGAGCGTCGCAGCGAAGAGCCCGGCCAAGCGGACTGCGACCGAGCCGGTGGCCAAGAAGACGGCGGCGAAGACGACGGCAGCGCAGCCCGCGGACGCCGCGGCCCCGGAGGCCGTGACGGCGGACCCGGAGACCGCGGACGCCCTCGCGCAGGAGCCCGCAACGGAGCCCGCCGCGAAGAAGACGGCGGCGAAGAAGACGACGGCCAAGAAGGCCGCGCCCGCCAAGAAGGCCGCCGCCAAGAAGACGGCGGCGAAGAAGACCGCCGCCAAGAAGGACGCCGACGCGGCCGGTGACGAGGAGACCCCGGACGAGGGTCCCGACACCGTCAAGGCCGAGGCCGACGAAGAGGAGGAGGGCGGCGAGAACAAGGGCTTCGTCATCTCCGACGACGAGGACGACGCCCCCGCCCAGCAGGTCGTCGTCGCCGGCGCCACCGCCGACCCGGTCAAGGACTACCTCAAGCAGATCGGCAAGGTCCCCCTGCTCAACGCCGAGCAGGAGGTCGAGCTCGCCAAGCGCATCGAGGCGGGCCTGTTCGCCGAGGACAAGCTGGCGAACTCCGACAAGCTGGCGCCCAAGCTCAAGCGCGAGCTGGAGATCATCGCCGAGGACGGCCGCCGCGCGAAGAACCACCTGCTGGAGGCCAACCTCCGCCTCGTGGTCTCCCTCGCCAAGCGCTACACCGGCCGCGGCATGCTCTTCCTGGACCTGATCCAGGAGGGCAACCTGGGCCTGATCCGCGCCGTCGAGAAGTTCGACTACACCAAGGGCTACAAGTTCTCCACCTACGCGACGTGGTGGATCCGGCAGGCGATCACCCGCGCCATGGCCGACCAGGCCCGCACCATCCGCATCCCGGTGCACATGGTCGAGGTCATCAACAAGCTCGCCCGCGTGCAGCGCCAGATGCTCCAGGACCTGGGCCGCGAGCCCACCCCGGAGGAGCTGGCCAAGGAACTCGACATGACCCCCGAGAAGGTCATCGAGGTCCAGAAGTACGGCCGCGAGCCGATCTCCCTGCACACCCCGCTCGGCGAGGACGGCGACAGCGAGTTCGGCGACCTGATCGAGGACTCCGAGGCCGTCGTCCCGGCCGACGCCGTGAGCTTCACGCTCCTGCAGGAGCAGCTGCACTCGGTGCTCGACACCCTGAGCGAGCGCGAGGCCGGTGTCGTGTCGATGCGCTTCGGCCTCACGGACGGCCAGCCCAAGACCCTCGACGAGATCGGCAAGGTCTACGGGGTCACGCGTGAGCGGATCCGCCAGATCGAGTCGAAGACGATGTCGAAGCTGCGCCACCCCTCCCGCTCCCAGGTGCTGCGCGACTACCTCGACTGACCGGCACGCGTCCGGCAGCGATGCCGACGGCGGTGGCCGCGCGGGTGCGCACGGCCACCAGGCATCCCACTCTGGGTGGAGTCATGCACACTCGGAGTCAGGAGGCCTCATGCGTCGTCCCTTTGCCCGTGCTCTGGCGGGAGCGCTGACCCTGGCGGCGGGAGCGGCCGCGGCCCCGCTGGCCCAGGTGCCGCAGGCGGCCGCGGACAGTGTGGTGATCGGCGGGAAGCCGGTGAAGGCGGCCGACAGTCCCTGGGTCGTGGCCCTCGCCAGCCGTGACCGGTTCGGGGGTACGCGGGGCGGGCAGTTCTGCGGGGGCGTCATCGTGGCACCGGCGAAGGTGCTGACCGCGGCCCACTGTCTGGGGCGCGAGGTGCTGGGCGGCTCCGTCGAGTCGGTCGAGGACTTCCGGGTGATCGCCGGGCGTACGGAGCTGCGGGCGACCGACGGCCAGGAGATCGCGGTGCGCGCGGCCCGGGTGAACCCGGACTACGACCCGCGCAGCAACGCCGGGGACCTGGCCGTACTGGAACTCGCCGAAGCCGTGCCGGCGCACTACGTACTCCCCATCGCCGGAGCGGGGCATCCCGCCTATGCGGCGGGGACCGAGGCGGCCGTGTACGGCTGGGGCGACACCAGCGGATTCGGTGACTACGCGTACGCGCTGCGCGCCGCCGCGGTGACCGTACTGTCGGACGAGGTCTGCGGCCGGGCCTACCCCGGGGACGCCGACGGGCAGTACCGCGCGGATTCCATGGTGTGCGCGGGCGACGACGCGGGCGGGAAGGACGCCTGCCAGGGGGACAGCGGGGGACCGCTGGTGGCGCAGGGGCGGCTCATCGGCCTTGTGTCGTGGGGACGCGGCTGCGGGCGCGCGGACAGCCCGGGGGTGTACACGCGGATTGCGCCGTTCGCCGACTTCGTGACAGGCCCGCAGAGGGCCGCGCAGCCCGCGAGGGTCCAGGACGTCGCCGCCGCTACCCGGAGGGCGTACAGGGCGGGTGCAGGGCCCGTGCAGGTACCTCGGACGGAGTAGCCCCCGTACGGGCTTGGGGGCGGACATGAGGACGGGCGGCATCCCTGGGTCGCAGGTATGCCGCCCGTCGACCGGCCTGGCCGGTCCTGGCTCGTCGGATGCGAGGTGCAGGCCTTGTGTCAGCGGTCCTCGGGTTCGGCGGCATTGGCAGCCGGAGCGGACGTGAGCCGCTCGGTCTCATCCTGTATTTCTGCGGCGATCTTCTTGAGTTCCGGCTCGAACTTGCGACCGTGGTGGGCGCAGAAGAGCAGTTCACCGCCGCTCAGCAGGACGACGCGCAGATATGCCTGGGCGCCGCAACGGTCGCATCGGTCAGCGGCCGTCAGCGGGGTCGCGGGTGTCAGAACAGTAGTCACGTCGCCTCTTCTCTAGCTCGACGAGCTGTCGTACCAGGGTCAACATCCAACCAGGCCGAAAACGTTCCCGCTCGCGGCTTTTCCTCGAAACTTCCTTCCGAAGCTGGCCGGCTGCTGCCGGTTGGCGGCGAAGGAGCCGTATTGCGTTGCTTTACGGTTTCGCGTTGTCAGTCGTTCGCTTCTTGCAGTTCCATCCTCCCCGGCGTGAGTGCCAGGTTGTTCATGAGGACGTGCCCGAACCCTAAATGGTTCATGCCTGGAAGGGAACGTGATGTTTGCTTCACCCCCGCGAGGGATCGAACATCCGTACGGATCTGGACTAGGCTGAGGAACGCGTGAGGGTGGCGTTGCATCGGCTCTACCTGGCCTCGGTACCCTTCGACCGGCAACCGAGCCACCCCTGCGCCCGACCGGGCCAGAAAAGAAATTCAGCGAGGAGCGAACTGCGTGACCGCCGACACGTCCGTGCCTTCCAGCGCGCTGCTGTCCGGAGCAGACCGGGACGGTTCCAACTACACCGCGCGGCACCTGCTCGTCCTCGAAGGGCTGGAGGCCGTCCGCAAGCGCCCCGGCATGTATATCGGCTCGACCGACAGCCGGGGCCTCATGCACTGCCTCTGGGAGATCATCGACAATTCCGTCGACGAGGCCCTGGGCGGCTACTGCGACCACATCGAGGTGATCCTCCACGAGGACTCCTCCGTGGAGGTCCGCGACAACGGCCGCGGCATCCCCGTGGACGTCGAGCCCAAGACCGGCCTGTCCGGTGTCGAGGTCGTCATGACCAAGCTGCACGCCGGCGGAAAGTTCGGCGGCGGCTCGTACGCGGCCTCGGGCGGCCTGCACGGTGTGGGCGCCTCCGTGGTCAACGCCCTCTCCGCCCGCCTGGACGTCGAGGTCGACCGGGGCAGCTCCACCCACGCCATCAGCTTCCGCCGCGGCGTCCCCGGGATGTTCACCGAGCAGGGCCCCGACAGCCCCTTCGACCCCGCCAACGGCCTGCGCAAGGTCAAGCGCATCGCCAAGGGGAAGACCGGCACCCGCGTCCGCTACTGGGCCGACCGCCAGATCTTCCTCAAGGACGCCCGGCTCAGCCTGGAGACGCTCTACCAGCGCGCCCGCCAGACCGCCTTCCTCGTCCCCGGCCTGACCCTGGTCGTCCGCGACGAGCGGGGCATCGACGGCGCCGGCAAGACCGAGGAGACCTTCCGCTTCGACGGCGGCATCAGCGAATTCTGCGATTACCTCGCCCAGGACAAGGCCGTCTGCGACGTGCTGCGCCTGACCGGCACGGGCACCTTCAAGGAGACCGTCCCGGTCCTCGACGACCGCGGCCACATGACCCCCACCGAGGTCACCCGTGAGCTCGGCGTGGACATCGCCCTGCGCTGGGGCACGGGGTACGAGACCAACGTCAAGTCCTTCGTGAACATCATCGCCACCCCCAAGGGCGGCACCCACGTCTCCGGCTTCGAGCGCTCGGTCGCCAAGACCGTGAACGAGGTGCTGCGCTCTGCCAAGCTGCTGCGGGTCGCCGAGGACGACGTGGTCAAGGACGACGCGATGGAGGGCATGACGGCCGTCGTCACCGTCCGCCTCGCCGAGCCGCAGTTCGAGGGCCAGACCAAGGAGGTGCTCGGCACCTCGGCGGCCACCAGGATCGTCGCCGCCGTGGTCGCCAAGGAGCTCAAGGCCTTCCTGACCTCCACCAAGCGGGACGACAAGCAGCAGGCCCGCTCCGTGATGGAGAAGATCGTCGCGGCCGCCCGGACCCGGATCGCGGCCCGCCAGCACAAGGAGGCGCAGCGCCGGAAGACCGCGCTGGAGTCTTCCTCGCTCCCCGCCAAGCTGGCCGACTGCCGTAGCGACGACGTGGAGCGCAGCGAGCTCTTCATCGTCGAGGGTGACTCCGCTCTCGGTACCGCCAAGCTCGCCCGGAATTCGGAATTCCAGGCGCTCCTGCCGATCCGCGGCAAGATCCTCAATGTCCAGAAGTCGTCGGTCTCGGACATGCTCAAGAACGCCGAGTGCGGGGCGATCATCCAGGTCATAGGAGCCGGCTCGGGCCGGACCTTCGACATCGACGCGGCCCGGTACGGAAAGATCGTCCTGCTCGTCGACGCCGATGTGGACGGCGCGCACATCCGCTGCCTGCTGCTGACGCTGTTCCAGCGGTACATGCGCCCGATGGTCGAGGCGGGCCGGGTCTTCGCGGCGGTGCCGCCGCTGCACCGGATCGAGCTGGTCCAGCCGAAGAAGGGCCAGGACAAGTACGTCTACACGTACTCGGACAACGAACTGCGCCAGACCCTGCTGGAGTACCAGCGCAAGAACATCCGGTACAAGGACTCGATCCAGCGTTACAAGGGCCTCGGCGAGATGGACGCGGACCAGCTGGCGGAGACCACCATGGACCCCCGCTTCCGCACCCTGCGCAGGATCAACATCGGCGACCTGGACTCGGCCGAGACGGTCTTCGACCTGCTCATGGGCAATGAGGTGGCCCCGCGCAAGGAGTTCATCACGAGTTCCGCGGCCACCTTGGACCGCTCGCGCATCGACGCCTGAGCGGGGAGGCGGCCCGTCCGGTTCCACGGCATACCGGTGCCCTTCACTCCATCACCTGAAGGAGTGAAGAGCACCGGGACATCAGTCCGGAAAGCGACCATTGAGCCCATCCTTGTGGGCGCGCGGCCAATGCGGCAGCGGACAAGGAGAGTTCGGTGGACAAGCACGATGGTCGTGATACCGGAACGATCCGGCTGGACGACCCCTGGTACGACGCGCTGGCCATCGGCTGGGGCGAGGGTGGGGAAACGGCCCCGCCGCGCCCGGCCTCCGGCAGCCGCCCCGCGCCCGGCGCATCCGACATCTACCTCGAAGTGCAGCGCAGCGCAGCCTTCCAGGAGGTCCGTAGCCGCTACCGCGGGTTCGTCGTCCCCGCGACCGTCGGCTTCTTCCTCTGGTACGTCGCCTACGTGGTCGCCGCCACCGCGGCGCCCGGCCTCATGGCCCGGCCGGTGGCGGGCGCGGTCAACGTGGCCATGCTGGCGGGGCTCGCCCAGTTCCTCAGCACCTTCCTGCTGACCTGGGCCTACGCCCGGCACGCGCGGCTGCGCCGGGACCGGGCCGCGCTGGACCTGCGCTGGACCGTCTTCGAGCAGGAGCGCGACCAGGTACGGAACCGGGCGAGGGAGGCCGGCCGGTGACCACGGAACACCAGGCCCTCGCGCTGGTCCTGTTCAGTGTCTTCATCGCGGTGACCTTGGGCATCACCACCTGGGTCAGCCGGAACCGGCACGGGTCGGCCGAGGAGTTCTATGCGGGCGGGCGGCTGTTCTCCCCACTGGAGAACGGTTTCGCAATCGCGGGCGACTACATGTCCGCCGCCTCCTTCCTCGGCATTTCGGGGTTGATCGCCCTCTTCGGCTACGACGGCCTGCTGTACTCGGTGGGATTCCTCGTCGCCTGGCTGGTGGTGCTGTTCCTGGTCGCCGAACTGGTCCGCAACTGCGGGCGCTTCACCCTCGCCGACGTGGTCGCCGCCCGGATGAGCGAGCGGCCGGTGCGCATCGCGGCGGGCACCTCGTCGGTGGTCGTCTCCGTGCTCTACCTCGTCGCGCAGATGGTCGGCGCGGGCAGTCTGGTCGCCCTGCTTCTCGGCAATTCGAGCGCCGCGGCCCGGACGCTCACCGTGGTCGGCGTCGGTGCCCTGATGGTGGTCTACGTGTCCTTCGGCGGGATGCGGGCCACGACCTGGATTCAGATCGTGAAGGCCGTGCTGCTGATGGGCGGGGCGATCACACTGACCGTGCTCGTCCTCCTGCGCTTCCACGGGAACTTCGACCAGCTGCTCACGACCGCCGCCGATCGCAGCGGGCACGGCCTGCGGTTCCTGAGTCCCGGCCTCAAGTACGGCGGGGGCTGGACCGCCCGCGTGGACTTCATGAGCCTCGGTCTCGCACTGGTCCTGGGCACCGCCGGACTGCCGCACATCCTGTCGCGCTTCTACACCGTTCCCACCGCACGGGCGGCGCGCCGCTCGGTGGTGTGGGCGATCGCGCTGATCGGCGGCTTCTACCTGATGACCATCGTGCTCGGCTTCGGGGCGGCGGCGCTCCTCGGCCCCGAAGAGGTGCGGGCTTCCAACGCCTCCGGGAACACGGCCGTTCCGCTGCTCGCGGCGTTCCTCGGCGGCGGCGCCGACTCGACGGGGGGTGCGGTGCTGTTCGCGTTCGTGGCCGCCATCGCATTCGCCACGATCCTCGCGGTCGTGGCCGGGATCACCCTGGCCTCGTCGGCCTCCGTCGCCCACGACCTCTACGCCTCCCTCAAGAGGCGCCATGCCAGGCAGCGCAGCGAGGTCTCGGTGGCCCGGGCCGCGGCCGTCGGCATCGGGGCGGTGGCGATCGCCCTGGGGCTGCTCGCGCAGGACCTCAACGTGGCGTTCCTGGTGGGCCTGGCCTTCGCGGTGGCCGCCTCGGCCAACCTGCCGGTGTTGCTGTACTCGCTGTTCTGGCGAGGCTTCACCACGCGGGGAGCCGTCTGGTCGGTCTACGGCGGCCTGATCCCGGCGGTGCTGCTGGTCGTCCTCTCACCGGTGCTGTCCGGGAGCCCCGAATCGCTCTTCCCGGGCGTGGACTTCCAGTACTTCCCGCTGCAGAACCCGGGCATCATCTCCATTCCCGTGGGCTTCCTGGCGGGCTGGCTGGGCACCGTCACCTCCGGTGAGGAAGCCGACGAGCGCAAGCACGCGGAGACCGAGGTGCGCTCGCTGACCGGCGCCGGAGCGGTGTGAGCCTGCTCAGGACCCGTCCGACGGGAGCCAGGTGTAGCGGTGCTCGGGGCGGCCGGTCTCGCCGTAGCGCAGGGCCAGGCTGACGCGGCCGGAGCGTTCGAGGAGCTTGAGGTAGCGCTGGGCGGTCTGGCGGCTGATGCCCGCGCGGTCGGCGATCTGCTGGGTGGACAGCGGGCCGTCGGCGGAGCGCAGGACCTGGCGGACCAGTTCCGCGGTGGTGGGCGAGTGGCCTTTGGGCAGGTCGTTCGGGGATCCGGCGGCGGCGAGGGCGCCGAAGATCCGGTCCACCTCGGCCTGTTCGGCCTCGCCGCCCGTCTCCAGGGTGCGGCGCAGCGTTCGGTACGCCTCCAGTTTCGTGCGCAGGCCGGCGAAGGTGAAGGGTTTGACCAGGTACTGGAGGGCGCCGAGGCGCATGGCGGCCTGGACGGTGGCCAGGTCGCGCGCGGCCGTGACCATGATCACGTCGGTGCGGTGGCCGAGCTGACGCAGGCGGCGCACCAGGTCGAGGCCGTTCTCGTCCGGGAGGTAGTGGTCGAGGAGGATCAGGTCCACAGGGCGGGAGGCGAGGAAGTCGAGGGCCTCGGCTGCCGAATGGGCCTGCGCCGCCACCTGGAAGCCGGGAACCTTCGCCACGTACGCCGCGTTGATCCGGGCAACACGCATGTCGTCGTCGACGACCAATACGTGGATCGGGGTCTCGTTCATCGCAGGGCCTCCGGGAGTACGACGGAGAACTCCGCCCCTCCGTCCGCTGTCTCGCCGGCCCGGGCGCTGCCACCCTGCCGCTCCGCGAGGCGGCGTACGAGGGCGAGGCCCAGCCCGCGCTCGCGGTGGGCCTTGGGCTGCTTGGTCGACCAGCCTTCCGTGAAGATCTCCTCGCGGCGCGCGGCAGGGACCCCGGGGCCGCTGTCGCGCACGAGGAGCACGGCCGTGCGGCCTTCGGCACGCAGCTCCACCTCGACCAGGGGCGCCGCCGAACCGGCCGCCGCGTCCAGGGCGTTGTCCACCAGGTTGCCGAGGATCGTGACGAGGCCGCCCGGGTCCACGACCCGGTCGGGCAGGAGCGTGGCCGAGGCCAGCCGCAGGGGGACGCCTCGCTCCGCGGCCACCGTCGCCTTGCCTACGAGGAGGGCTGCCAGCAGCGGGTCGTGGACCTTCTCGGTGACCTGTTCGGCGGTGGTGCGGTGCACCCCGACGACTTCGGTCACGAACTCCACCGCCTCCTCGTGCAGGCCCAACTCCAGCAGGCCGAGGAGGGTGTGGAGGCGGTTGGCGTGTTCGTGGTCCTGGGCGCGCAGGGCGTCGATCAGGCCCCGGGTGGAGTCGAGCTCGCGGCCCAGGTGCTCCAGTTCGGTGCGGTCGCGCAGGGTGGCGACAGCGCCGCCGTCCTCGGTGGGCATCCGGTTCGCGACCAGGACCCGCGGGCCCTGGACGGTGACCAGGTCCCGGCCGGTGACGCGGCCCGACAGGACGTCGGCGGTGCGGCCTGCGCCGAGTACGTCGTCCAGCGGGCGTCCGGCGAGGGAGCCGGAGTCGGGGGTGAGGCCGAGCAGCCGGTGGGCCTCGTCGTTGACCAGGCGGACCCGGCCCTCCCGGTCGAGGGCGATCACGCCTTCGCGGATGGAGTGCAGCATCGCCTCGCGTTCGGCGAGCAGCCCGGCGATGTCGGAGAAGGCCAGGTCACGGGTCTGCCGATGGATCCTGCGGGACAGCAGGTAGGCGGCGAGGGCGCCCGCGGCCAGCGCTCCGCCCGCGTAGGCGAGCAGGCCCGGGATGGCGCCGAGCAGCCGGTCGCGGACACTGTCGTAGGCGATGCCGACCGATACCGCGCCGACGATCTCGCCGTCGGCGGCCAGGAGCGGGACCTTGCCGCGGGCCGAGCGGCCCAGGGTGCCCTCGTCGATCTCCATGACCTCGCGGCCGGCCAGGGCGTCGCTGGGGTCGGTGGAGACGGGCAGCCCGATCCGTCCGGGGCTGGGATGCGACCGCCGGATGCCGTTCAGATCGATGACGACCACGTACTCGGCGCCCGTGGCCCGGCGGATCCGCTCGGCCGAGGACTGCACGGGGCTGTCGGCGGAAGCGCGGGAGTCCAGGAGGTCGGCGGCCAGCGAGGGGTCGGCCGCGGCACTCTGCGCGATGGCCAGGGCGCGGCGCATGGCCTGGTCGTCGAGCTGCGCGCTCAGCGGAGCCAGGAACAGCCCGGTGGCCAGCGTGACGACCGCGCCTGCGATGGCCAGCTGGGTCAGCAGGATCTGCGAGACGGCCCGTCTGGGCAGCCCGAGGCGCCGAGCGCTCATGAGGAGGAACCGCATGGGCAGCAACGGTAGGTCGGCTCCGGCAAAAGCGGAATCTGCATCGTGCACGCGAAACGCTTGCGTTATTTGTGCCGGCTTGCGTAAGCGGCGGCGGCATGGGAGTGCGGTCAGGGCACTCGCTGCGTCCGGATCAAGGCCATGCCCCAGCGGATCCAGGCCCGGCCGTCACGGCATCGGCTGGGGCGGACGCGGCCCCTGGTATTCGCCGCTCGGCCGCATCCGCAGCGGCCGCTCCTGGTACTCCTCCAGCGCGTGCGCGATCCAGCCCGCCGTGCGCGCCACCGCGAAGACCGTCTCGCCGGCCTCCGCCTCCATCCCGCACGACACCGTCAGCACCGCCAGCGCGAGGTCCACGTTGGCGTGCAGCCCGCCCTGCCGTGCCATCACCGCGGACACCTCGCGCGCCGCGGCCAGTGCGGGGCCCGCCTGCGCCAGGCCCTCCAGCCGCCAAAACAGCGCCGTCGCGCGGGGGTCCTCGCCCCGGTACAGCCGGTGGCCGAGCCCCGGCACCCGGCGCCCCGCCCGCAGGTACTCCGCCACTACCGGGGCGGCCCCGCCCCGCTCCAGGACCTCCACCAGCATCCGGTGCGCCAGCCGCCCGGCCGCCCCGTGCAGCGGCCCCTCCAGTGCGCCGAGTCCGGCCGACACCGCCGCGTACGGATGGGCGCGCGCCGACGCGGCCACCCGTACCGCCAGGGTGGAGGCGGCCAGATCATGGTCGGCGAGGAGCCCCAGCGCCAGGTCCAGGACGGCCAGTGCGTCCGGGTCCGGCTCCCGCTCGGTCAGCCGCGCCCACAGCTGCCGGGCCGTCCGGCCGTCGCCGGCCCACGGGGCGGGCCCGACCACGGGCAGGGCGCCGACCAGCGTGGGGATCAGGCAGCGCGCGGAGCCGAGTACCGCCTCCTCCGAAAGGTCGAAGCGCAGCGGATCCGCCACCGCGGCGGCGGCGACAGCCACCCGCAGCCGGTCCACGGGACCGCTGTGCTCCGGCAGGGCGGCCACCGCCCGACGCGCCGCGGCGAGCGGCTCCGGGGGAGCGGTGAACCGGGCCCCGCGCGGGAGCGTTCCCGTCCAGAGCCACTCCGCGACCTCCTCGAAGGCGTACCGCGAGGCCAGTTCCACGGCATCCACGCCCCGGAAGTAGTAGCGGTCCGGCTCGATCAGCGTGAGGGCCGTCCGTACGGCGAGCTCCCCGGCCGGGGCCGCCGCCTCCCGCCGGCTGCGCCGGGCCAGCTCCTCCACCTCGCGCGCGTCGAAGCTGCTGCCCCGCCCGACCGGGTCCCGCCGGCTTGTGAGCTGGCCCCGGCTGACGTAGGCGTACACGGTCGCGGGCTTCACCCCGAGCAGCTCGGCTGCCTGCCGGGTGGTGAGCCGTCGCTCTTCGTTCATGCACGCCACCCTACATATATTGATTGAATCAATATTGACAAGGATTCCATCAATCATCGATGGTCGATGCATGAACACCACCGACACCACCGTCGAAGCACCCCGCGGTCTCGCGGGAGTCGTGGTCACCGAGACCGAGCTCGGTGACGTCCGGGGACGCGAGGGCTTCTACCACTACCGCCAGTACTCGGCCGTCGAGCTCGCCGGGAGCCGAAGCTTCGAGGACGTGTGGCACCTGATGTTCCGCGGCGCGCTGCCCGTGGACACAGCCGAGCGCGCCGCCTTCGGCGCCGAGACCGCCCCGCTGCGCCGGCTCCCCGACGAGGTGAGGGACGCCCTGCCCGCCCTCGCCCGGGCCACCGCGCTCTCCGGACCCCTCGCCGGACTGCGTACCGCGCTCTCGCTGCTCGGCGCCTCCGCGGGATTCCGCCCGGTCTACGACCTCGACCCCGTCCGCCGAGCCGCCGACGCGCTGGCCGCCTGCGCCGCCGTACCGACCCTGCTCACCGCGCTGCACAGGCTGGGCCAGGGCCTGGAGCCCGTCGAGCCGCGCGATGACCTTCCGTACGCCGCCAACTACCTCTACATGCTGACCGGGCAGGAGCCAGACCCGGTCAAGGCCCGCGCGGTCGAGCGGTATCTGATCTCCACCATCGACCACGGATTCAACGCCTCGACCTTCACCGCCCGCGTCATCGCTTCCACGGGCGCGGATGTCGCGGCCTGCCTGACCGGGGCGATCGGCGCGCTCTCCGGCCCACTGCATGGCGGCGCCCCGAGCCGGGCCCTGGACACCCTCGACGCCATCGGCACGGCGGACCGGATCGGACCGTGGATCCGCGAGCGGGTCCTGGCGGGGGACCGGATCATGGGCTTCGGCCACCCCGTCTACCGCACCGAGGACCCCCGCTCGCGCATGCTGCGCGACATCGCCCGCGGGTTCGGCGGCCCCCTCGTGGACCTCGCCGTCGAGGTCGAGCGGCAGGTCGAGGAGATCCTCGCCGAACTCAAGCCGGGCCGCGAACTGCACACCAACGTGGAGTTCTACGCGGGCGTGGTCATGGAACTGTGCGGGCTCCCGCGCGAGATGTTCACCCCGACCTTCTGCGCTGCCCGCGTGGTCGGCTGGAGTGCCAACATCCTGGAACAGGCCGCCGACTCGAAGATCATCCGCCCGGCCGCCCGGTACGCCGGTCCCACCGCGCCGCAGCCGGTGCCGCCGCTCGGCTGACGGAGGCTGGCTACGATCGGCCGGGTGAACAGCAGGCAGCCCATCCCCGTCGTCGTCCTCGCCGGATTCCTCGGATCCGGCAAGACCACCGTGCTCAACCACCTCCTCGCCCACCGCGGGGGCACCCGGATCGGAGTCGTCGTCAACGACTTCGGTTCGATCGAGGTCGACGCCATGTCGGTGGCCGGCCAGCTCGGCGACTCGATGGTCTCCCTCGGCGGCGGTTGCCTGTGCTGCGCCGTCGACGGCAGCGAGCTCGACGCGTACCTGGAGAAGCTCGCCGCGCCCGTCCACCGCATCGACGTGATCGTCATCGAGGCGAGCGGGCTGGCCGAGCCCCAGGAGATGATCCGGATGCTCATGGCCAGCGAGAACCCGGACGTCCGTTACGGCGGCATGGTCGAGGTCGTGGACGCGGCGGAGTTCGACGCGACCCGGGCCCGGCACCCGGAGACCGACCGCCACCTCGCCGTCGCGGACCTGGTCGTACTCAACAAGACCGACCGGGTGGACGCCGCCGAGCGGGCCCGGATCGAGAAGGAGCTCGTCGCGCTCTGCGCCCCCGGCATCCCGGTCGTGGGCGCCGATCACGGGCGGATCGACCCGGAACTGCTCTTCGACCGGCGGCCCTGGACCGAGACCCGCGGGCAGCTCTCCTTCGAGGACCTGCTCGCGGAGGCCGAGGAGCACGACCACGAAGTCGGTCACGACCACAGCGGCCACGCGCACGCGGCGTACGACAGCGTCGAGTTCGTCTCCGAGCAGGCCCTCTCACCGCGCCGGTTCATCGACTTCCTCGACCGCCGCCCCGCCGGGCTCTACCGGATCAAGGGCTTCGTCTACTTCGGCGTCCCCGGGCACCAGGAGCGGTACGAGGTCCACGCGGTCGGCCGCTTCCTCCGCTTCGCCCCGCAGCCCTGGGGGCGGGGCGAAGCACGCCTGACGCAGCTGGTCCTGATCGGCTCCGGCACCGACGGGCCGGCCCTGCTGCGCGAACTGGAGGCCTGCCGCGAACCGGCCCCGCACGAGGTGCGCCCCGAGAGCATGTGGGGCGTGCTGCGGTACGTGGCCAGGCCGGCGGACCCGGAGGCCGAGGCCGCCGGGTCCCACGTGCCGGACACACCGGACGCCTCGGACACCCCCTAGGCGACCTCGACGCCGTACTCGCCCAGCAGGTCCGCCAGGCCGCCCCGGTACCCCTTTCCGCCGATCACGAAGTCCCAATCGCCGTTGGAGCGGCGCCGGAACGAGCCGAGGACCAGGGCGGTCTCGCCGGCCCGCCCGTCCGAGACGTCCAGTCGGCCGAGCTCCTCGCCGCCGGCGGACAGCAGCCGGATGTGGGCGTCGGTGAACCCGGCGAGGTCGGCGTGGGGATCCACCTCCGGATCGATCGCTGCCACGAGGACCAGGCGGTCGGCGGACGGGGGCAGGGCGTCGAAGGTGACCTCCAGCGCCGCCTTGTCGGGCGCCGCGTGCGCGCGGGACCGTACCGAACCGTCCGGGGTCCGCGTGTTGTTGAAGAAGACGAAGTGGTCCTCGCTCAGCACCCGGTTGCCCGTGCAGACGAGGGCGCACACGTCCAGGGCGACCGACCCCGACCAGGACATGCCGAGCACGTTGTGGTCGCCCGGGGGAGCCGGCTCCGGAGCCTGCCGTGCTGGAGCCGGCGCGCCGCCGCCGAGCCGGCCGCGAAGTCCGTACTGGTGGAGCAGCTCGACCAGGTCCGGTCCGGGAACCAACTCCAGCGGCTTGCCGTTGGCGAAGGTGTACGACCCCGGCCCGAAGGACGCGGTGGTGACCAGCACCCCCTTGTTCGCCCCCTTGTCCTGGACCGTGCCGTACAGATCACGCACGGCCGTCGGCGGCACCGTGTTCCGGTAGCGCTTGACCTGCACCACGATCCGTCCGCCCCGGATCGGGGCCGGGTCCAGCGCCTCGACGTCCACCCCGCCGTCGCCCGACCGCTGGGTGGTCACCGCTTCCATGCCCATCGCCCGGAAGAGCTCGGCGACCAGGTTCTCGAAGGCGATCGGGTCCATCGCGAAGAGGTCGGGCTCGTCCTCGTCGTCGCCCGCGTGCCCGCCGTGGCTGACGACCCCGCCGCCGACCTCCTCGGGCCGGCGCCCGGGGCGCACCGCCGTCAGCTGGTCGGGCCGCGCCGACAGCTGCCCGCCCAGCCCCGAGACCAGGCAGTCCACCGCGCTGACCTGCTCCAGCCGCAGCCCGGCGAAAGCGCCGCGCGCCGCCGGCACCGTGGCCAGCACGACCCGCGCCTCCTGCCCCGTCACCGGATCGTGGCAGTCCACGAAACCGTTGACCACGACCGACTCCAGCACGCCGAACTCGTCCGCCGCGTACAGCTCGCGCACCACCAGCAGCACGCACTGGGCCAGCAGGTCCCGGTACAGCCCCCGCCGTTCCGTGACCGGGCGGGGCTTCACCTTGTCCTGGTCCGTGCTCGGCAGGTACTGGATCGCGCGGGCCTCCGGCACCACCGTGTAGCCGGGCAGCTCCCAGTCCAGCACCAGTTGGCGCGCGGCCGGGTCGTAGGCGGCCGTCACCTGCCTCGGCAGCGTCTCGGGCCACGCCGTCGAGGCGTACAGGGCGGCCGAGAAGTACTCCACCGCCGCCTCGGCGTCACCCGCGCGCAGGGCGTCGGCCAGTTCGGTGAGCCCGCTGTTGTGGGTCCGTACCCCGGCGAGCTGCTCCGCCGCCCAGCGGTCGTACTGCTGCCGGTACGCGGCCAGTTGCTGCTGGCGCTGCGCCTCCGCGGCGTTCGCGGCCTGCCAAGCCTGCGTGTACCGGGCGTGTGCCTCACGCTCGGCCTGCGCCCGGTGGTTCGAACCGAGTGTCCAGCCACTGCTCTGCCGCTGGAAGTCCTCGATGCGCGGCATCGGCACCGGGTGCGCCAGCGCCCCGGGGTCGAAGGGCTGCAACTGGTCGGCCCGGGCCAGGGCGGATATCCGGAACGCCGGTGCTCGGCAACCGGCGACCAACAGGCCCTTGAGGGCATCGACCTCGGCGTCGAGCTGCGCCGTACGCCGCAGCGCCTCGGCCTCGCGGTACTGCCGGTGGCTGCGGTTCGCGTCCCGCTCGTAGGCGCGCTGCCGGCGCTCGGCCTCCCGCTGCTGGACCAACTGCGTCTGCTGCTGCCGACGCTGCGCCTCCGCCCAGTTCCCGATCAGTCCGCTGCCCGCTCCACGGCTCATCAGCTGCGTTCTCCCCCCACCAGTCCTGGGGGAAAACACTAGTCGCCATTCAGGCGGTACGTCCCCCGTTGGGCGTACCACCTGAATGGCGTCGTACGTCCTACAGCGCGGCTCCCGCCAGCGCCGCGACGGCCGCGGGCAGCGCGGTCCCCGAGCCGTCCCGGCGCGGGTCCACGGCCGGCAGCTCGGCCGGAGTGCCGTTCGCCGACGCCGCCCGGACCGGGGAATTGCCCGCCCAGGCCAGTACCAGCACGTCCTCGCCCTTCAGGAACCGCTGGCAGCGCACGCCGCCGGTGGCCCGGCCCTTGCGCGGGTACTGGTCGAAGGGGGTCAGCTTCGCGGACAGCACCGAGTCGTCCAGCGTCCCGTGCGAGCCCGCCACCGTGAACACCATCGCGTCCCGGGCCGGGTCGACGGCCGAGAAGTGGATCACCTTGGCGTTCTCGGAGAGCTTGATGCCCGCCATACCGCCCGCCGGGCGGCCCTGCGGGCGCACCTGGCCCGCCGGGTAGCGCAGCAGCTGGGCGTCGTCGGTGAGGAAGACCAGGTCCTCCTCACCCGTGCGCAGCTCGACCGCGCCGACGATCCGGTCGCCGTCCTTGAGGGTGATGACCTCCAGCTCGTCCTTGTTGGCCGGGTAGTCCGGCACGACGCGCTTGACCACGCCCTGCTCGGTGCCGAGCGCCAGGCCCTGCGAGGACTCGTCCAGCGAGGTCAGGCAGATCACCTTCTCGTCCGCCTCCAGGCCGGTCAGGAACTCCGTGATCGGGGCTCCGCCCGCCAGGGCCGGTGCGGCCGCCGTGTCCGGCAGCTGCGGCAGGTCGATCACGGACAGCCGCAGCAGGCGTCCCGCGGAGGTCACCACGCCCACCTCGGCCCGCGCCGTCGCCAGGACCTGCGAGACGATGAGGTCGTGCTTGGCGCGCTTGCCGTCGGCCTCCGCCAGCGGCTCACCGGTCACGGTGCGGGCCAGCAGGCCCGTCGAGGACAGCAGTACGCGGCAGGGATCGTCCGCGACCTCCAGCGGAACCGCCGCGACCGCCGTGCCCGCCGACTCCAGCAGGACCGTACGCCGCTCGGTGCCGAACTTCTTCGCGACCGCCGCCAGTTCCGCGGAGACGAGCTTGCGCAGCTCGGTGTCGGACTCCAGGATCCCGGTCAGCTCGTCGATCTCGCCGGTCAGCCGGTCGCGCTCGGACTCCAGCTCGATCCGGTCGAACTTGGTGAGCCGGCGCAGCGGGGTGTCCAGGATGTACTGGGTCTGGATCTCGCTCAGCGAGAACCGCTCCATCAGCCGGGCCTTGGCCTGCGCGGAGTTCTCGCTGTCCCGGATGAGCCGGATGACCTCGTCGATGTCGATGAGCGCCACCAGCAGGCCCTCGACCAGGTGCAGGCGGTCGCGGCGCTTGGTGCGGCGGAACTCGCTGCGCCGCCGGACGACCTCGAAGCGGTGGTCCAGGTAGACCTCCAGCAGCTCCTTGAGGCCGAGCGTCAGCGGCTGCCCGTCCACGAGGGCCACGTTGTTGATGCCGAAGGACTCCTCCATCGGCGTCAGCTTGTACAGCTGCTCCAGGACGGCCTCCGGGTGGAAGCCGTTCTTGATCTCGATGACCAGGCGCAGGCCGTGCGAGCGGTCGGTGAGGTCCTTGACGTCCGCGATGCCCTGGAGCTTCTTCGAACCGACCAGGTCCTTGATCTTCGCGATGACCTTCTCGGGGCCGACCGTGAAGGGCAGTTCCGTGACGACGAGGCCCTTGCGGCGCGCCGTCACGTTCTCCACCGCCACCGTCGCGCGGATCTTGAAGGTGCCGCGGCCGTTCTCGTAGGCGTCCTTGATGCCCGAGAGCCCGACGATCCGGCCGCCCGTGGGCAGGTCGGGACCCGGCACGAAGCGCATCAGCGCCTCCAGGTCCGCGTGCGGGTAGCGGATCAGGTGGCGGGCGGCGGCGATGACCTCGCCGAGGTTGTGCGGGGGCATGTTGGTGGCCATGCCGACCGCGATCCCGGACGCGCCGTTGACCAGCAGGTTCGGGTACGCGGCGGGCAGCGCGACCGGCTCCCGCTCCTGGCCGTCGTAGTTGGCGGTGAAGTCGACGGTGTCCTCGTCGATCGACTCCGTCATCAGCGACGTGGCGTCGGCCATCTTGCACTCGGTGTAACGCATCGCGGCCGGCGGGTCGTCGTTGCCGAGCGAACCGAAGTTGCCGTGGCCGTCGACCAGCGGCAGCCGCATCGAGAACGGCTGGGCCATGCGCACGAGGGCGTCGTAGATCGACGCGTCACCGTGCGGGTGGAGCTTGCCCATGACCTCGCCGACGACGCGGGCGCACTTCACGTACCCGCGGTCGGGGCGCAGACCCATCTCGTTCATCTGGTACACGATGCGGCGGTGCACCGGCTTCATGCCGTCCCGGGCGTCGGGCAGGGCACGGGAGTAGATCACCGAGTACGCGTACTCGAGGAAGGAGCCCTGCATTTCGTCGACGACGTCGATGTCGAGGATCTTCTCCTCGAAATCCTCCGGCGGCGGGGTCTTCGTGCTGCGGCGGGCCATCGCTGCGCGGCTCCTTAACCAAGAATGAGTGTGCTGGGGGTCTGACGCGGACCATTGTGGCCCGAGGCTCCGACAACGCCGACTCCGACCCAGGGTGTGACCCGGGAACTTATCCGGCGGCCGACGCGCTTGCATACAGTGGCAGGTCTGACAGAAATCTCTGCATCGCGATCGAAGGGACCACATGCCCATGGGTCACACGGCCACAGCCCAGGCCGGCTCCGGCGGCCTGACAGCGACCGAACACCGGCTGGCCAACGGCTTGCGCGTGGTGCTTTCCGAGGACCACCTGACCCCGGTCGCCGCGGTCTGCCTCTGGTACGACGTCGGCTCGCGCCACGAAGTCAAGGGGCGAACCGGCCTGGCTCACCTCTTCGAGCACCTGATGTTCCAGGGCTCGGCGAGCGTACCGGGCAACGGGCACTTCGAGCTCGTCCAGGGTGCCGGCGGCTCCCTGAACGGCACCACCAGCTTCGAGCGCACCAACTACTTCGAGACCATGCCGACCCACCAGCTGGAGCTCGCGCTGTGGCTGGAGGCGGACCGCATGGGCTCGCTGTTGGCCGCCCTGGACGACGAGTCCATGGAGAACCAGCGCGACGTCGTCAAGAACGAGCGCCGCCAGCGGTACGACAACGTCCCGTACGGCACGGCCTTCGAGAAGCTGACCGCCCTCGCGTACCCCGAGGGCCACCCGTACCACCACACGCCGATCGGATCCATGGCCGATCTGGACGCCGCGTCCCTGGAGGACGCGCGCGCCTTCTTCCGTACGTACTACGCGCCCAACAACGCGGTGCTGTCGGTGGTCGGCGACATCGACCCGGAGCGCACGCTCGCCTGGATCGAGAAGTACTTCGGCACCATCCCCGCGCACGACGGCAAGCAGCCGCCCCGTGAGGGCTCGCTGCCCGACGTCATCGGCCGGGAGCTGCGCGAGGAGATCGTCGAGGAGGTCCCGGCGCGCGCCCTGATGGCCGCCTACCGGCTCCCGCACGACGGCACCCGCGAGTGCGACGCCGCCGACGTGGCGCTGACCGTCCTGGGCGGCGGCGAGTCCTCCAGGCTCCACAACCGCCTGGTACGCCGTGACCAGACGGCCGTCGCGGCGGGCTTCGGCATGCTGCGCCTGGCCGGCGCGCCCTCCCTGGGCTGGCTGGACGTCAAGACGTCCGGCGGGGTCGAGGTGCCCGACATCGAAGCGGCCGTGGACGAGGAGCTCGCGCGGTTCGCCGCCGAGGGCCCGACGGCCGAGGAGATGGAGCGCGCCCAGGCGCAGCTGGAGCGGGAGTGGCTGGACCGGCTGAGCACGGTCGCGGGCCGCGCCGACGAACTGTGCCGCTTCGCGGTGCTCTTCGGCGACCCGCAGCTGGCCCTGACCGCCGTCCAGCGCGTCCTCGCCGTCACCGCCGAGGAAGTGCAGGCCGTGGCCGCGGCCCGGCTGCGCCCGGACAACCGCGCCGTCCTGGTCTACGAGCCGATCGGCGCGGACGCCGACGAGTCCGACGAGAACGACGCGAACGAGAACGAAGGGGCGGAGCAGTGAGCGACACCGCAGCCGTCACGATGACCTTCCACCCGCGCCCGCAGGCCGGGGAACCGCAGCCGTGGGCCTTCCCGGCCCCCGACCGCTCGGTCCTGGCCAACGGCCTGACCCTGCTGCGCTGCCACCGCCCGGGCCAGCAGGTCATCGCGGTCGAGGTCAACCTCGCCGCTCCGCTGGACGCCGAGCCCGAGGGCCTGGACGGCGTGGCCACCATCATGGCCCGCGCCCTGTCCGAGGGCACCGACAAGCACTCCGCCGAGGAGTTCGCGGCCGAGCTGGAGCGCTGCGGCGCCACCCTCGACGCGCACGCCGACCACCCGGGCCTGCGGGTCTCCCTGGAGGTCCCGGCCTCCCGGCTGCCCAAGGCGCTCGGCCTGCTCGCCGAGGCCCTGCGCGCGCCGGCCTTCGCCGACGCCGAGGTCGACCGCCTGGTGCGCAACCGGCTCGACGAGATCCCGCACGAGCTGGCCAACCCGCAGCGCCGCGCCGCCAAGCAGCTCTCCAAGGAGCTGTTCCCGGCCTCCCTGCGGATGTCCCGCCCGCGCCAGGGCACCGAGGAGACGGTCGCGCGGATCGACTCCGCGGCCGTACGCGCCTTCTACGAGGCCCACGTACGCCCCGCCACGGCCACCGCGGTGGTCGTCGGCGACCTGACCGGCATCGACCTGGACGCCGTTCTCGCGGACACCCTGGGCGCCTGGACGGGCGGCGCCGCCGACCCCCTCCCGGTGCCGCCGGTGACCGCCGACGACACCGGCCGCGTGGTCATCGTGGACCGGCCGGGCGCGGTCCAGACGCAGCTGCTGATCGGCCGGATCGGGCCGGACCGGCACGAACGGGTCTGGGCGGCGCAGGTGCTCGGCACGTACTGCCTGGGCGGCACGCTGACCTCCCGCCTGGACAAGGTGCTGCGCGAGGAGAAGGGGTACACCTACGGCGTGCGCGCCTTCGGCCAGGTGCTGCGCTCGACCGCCGACGGCAAGGGCGCCTCGATGCTCGCCATCAGCGGCTCGGTGGACACCCCGAACACCGGCCCGGCGCTGGAGGACCTCTGGAAGGTGCTGCGCACCCTCGCGGAGGGCGGCCTGACCGATGCCGAACGGGACGTGGCGGTGCAGAACTTGGTGGGCGTGGCCCCGCTGAAGTTCGAGACGGCGGCCTCGGTCGCCGGAACCCTCGCGGACCAGGTCGAGCAGGAGCTGCCGGACGACTACCAGGCGCAGTTGTACGCGCAGCTGGCCGAAACCGGGACGGTGGAGGCCACTTCGGCGGTCGTGAAGGCATTCCCGGCGGACCGGCTGGTCACCATCCTGGTCGGAGACGCCGCGCAGATCGAGGCGCCGGTGCGCGCGCTCGGGATCGGCGAGGTGAGCGTCGTCACCAACTGACGGCAGCCGTCGGTCGACTGGCCGATCCACGAAGGGCCCTGGCGGGCATGTCCGCCGGGGCCCTTTTGTCCGTTTGATGGTGAGGTTGCTTTTATGTGGTGTGGCGTACGCAACAAAAAGGCGTGTCTGTTTGGCGATTGACTGATGATCCGCCTAGCGTCACCTGTGCTGTCCGTCAGTTGTACTCGTCGCATCCGCGGCACCGGGCAGCGATCGCCGAGTCCCCGTCAGGCGCGAGCCTGGGGAGCCGGGGACCCACATGTGTCCCTGGGGTGAATCGGACCGCCTCGCAAGAGGGGGCCCGTAGGAGACCTTCCTGCTCCGAACCCGTCAGCTAACCCGGTAGGCGAGAAGGAAGGAAAGGATCAGCCCCTTCATGGCGTTTGGCAGTCGTCCCGCCGGCTCCGGTAAGCACCGTGGTTCCAGCCGTCTGAGCCGCAAGACCGCCGGCTACGCCGGCATAGCCGCCCTCGCCACCACTGGTGTCGTCGGCTCCCTCGCCGCTCCGGCCTTCGCCGCGGACAACAGCGACCACCACCAGTCGACCCAGGACAACGCTCTCGGCGCCGTGGTCGTCGCCGAGGACCTCCAGGACGACATCCAGAACCAGGCCGCGTCCCAGCACCGGGCCGCCGAGCACGCGGCCGCCCAGGCGCAGGCCGAGGCCGACGCCAAGCAGCGGGCCGCCGAGGCCAAGCGCCTCGCCGAGGCCAAGGCGAAGGCCGAGCGCGAAGCCGCCGAGCGCGCGGCCCGCGAGGAGGAGCGCAAGCGCCTCAACACCTTCGTCGCCCCGGTCGACGGCTCGTACGTCAGCACGCAGTACAAGGCGGGCGGCGGCATGTGGTCCTCCGGCAGCCACACCGGCATCGACTTCCACGCCGCCTCCGGCACCTCCGTCCACGCGGTGGGCGCCGGCGTCGTGGTCGAGGCCGGCTGGGGCGGCGCGTACGGCAACAACGTCGTCATCAAGCACAACGACGGTACGTACACCCAGTACGGGCACATGTCCTCGCTGAGCGTCTCCGTCGGCGAGCAGGTCACCCCGGGCGAGCAGATCGGCCTGTCGGGCTCCACGGGCAACTCCAGCGGCCCGCACCTGCACTTCGAGGCCCGCACCGGTGCCAGCTACGGTTCGGACATCGACCCGATCGCGTACCTGCGCTCGCACGACGTCAGCCTCTGACGCGCACCGCACCGCACCGCTTCACCGAAGGCCCCGGCTCCCGAGCCGGGGCCTTCGTGCTGCTCCGCCGGGTAAATGTTTCGCATTTCCGAGCGCTCTCGGAAATTATCGTGTGTTGCAATAGAGTCGAGTTGCGCACGCGCATGTCCAATGGGCGCGGCAGTCGGAAATAGCGGAGGTTCGGTCTTGCGTATTCCTGCGCACGCGGTATGCACGGCAATCCGCGACGACATCGTCTCCGGGGTCTTCGAACCTGGCGGCAGGCTGACCGAGGAAGTACTGGCCCGCCGGTACGGCGTCTCGCGCGTCCCGGTCCGTGAGGCGCTGCGGACCCTGGAGTCCGAGGGGTTCGTGACCACGCGGCGCCACGCGGGCGCCTGTGTGGCCGAGCCGACCGAGCAGGAGGCCACCGACCTCCTGGAGGTGCGGATGCTGCTGGAGCCCCTGGCGGCCGCCAGGGCGGCCCGGCGCCGCACCGAGGCCCACCTCAAGGTGCTGCGCGGGCTGGTGAGGCTGGGCCAGGAGCGGGCCAGGCGGGGCCAGGGCGAGGATCTGCGGTCCCTGGGCAGCTGGTTCCACGAGACGCTCGCGCAGGCCTCCGGGAGCCCCGGGCTGATCACCCTGCTCACGCAGATGCGGCACAAGGTGGCGTGGATGTACGTGGTGGAGGCGCCGGCCCGGCCGGTGGAGTCATGGGCGGAGCACGGGGCGATCGTGGACGCGGTGGCGCGCGGGGACGCGGAGCGGGCCCGGACGCTGACGGCGATCCACGCCGACCGGGCGAGCGCCGCGCACCGGCCGCGGCTCCGGCCGACGGTGAGCACTTCGCAACCTGCCGTAAACATGGCGAGCGGCCGGCATTAACAGGGCCCGTATACAAAGGGACCTATCCGGGTGCCGCCGGGATCTCCGGGTCGCATGAATTTGTTGCGCGCCGAATTCCCGTGGAGTCGAATTCCTGCGCCGGTACATTTTTCCGGGCCGGAGCATTCCCGGGCTGCCCGCATTTCCGTGGCGCCGAATTCGCCGTGCCCCCGCGCTGCCGTGTTTCGCGCGGCCGTATTCCGTGACCCCGGGTGGAGCCGGGTGAACCCGCGAACGCCGGAGCCGCGGCCCCGGGGTGGTGGGGGCCGCGGCTCCGGCGGGTGCAGCGCGTGGTTCGAACCCGAAGGGTCAGACGGTCTCGGGGAGCTCCTCGAGACCCTCGGCGACCAGCTTCGCGAGGCGGTCCAGCGCGACCTCCGCGCCGTCGGCCTCGGAGGCGAGGACGATCTCCTCGCCGCCCTGGGCGCCCAGGCCCAGAACCGCCAGCATGGAAGCGGCGTTGACGGGGTCGCCGCCGGCCTTGGCGATGGTCACCGGGACGCCGGAAGCGGTCGTCGCACGGACGAAGATCGAGGCGGGACGAGCGTGCAGGCCCTCGGCCCAGCCGACGTTGACGCGGCGCTCTGCCATGGTGATGCCCTTCAGGTTCTTACGGTTGTCTAGACCAGTCTCTCACGACGCCCGGAATGCTCCGACCGGCCTCCCGCCCGGATCTCCCGCCGTTCGACCTTCCCCAGCTTGCACCGTTTTGCCCCAGCCTGCCTAATGCGCCGCGCGAGCGCTGCCGGGCCGTTCCCGGCCGTAAGGTAGGCCCATGACCACCGAGTCGGACCCCTCGTACCCGGCCCACTGGGAAGCGGACGTCGTCCTGCGCGACGGCGGAACCGCCCGGATCAGGCCCATCACCACCGCGGACGCGGGCCGGCTGGTCAGCTTCTACGAGCAGGTCTCCGACGAGTCGAAGTACTACCGCTTCTTCGCTCCCTACCCCCGGCTCTCCGACCGCGACGTGCACCGGTTCACGCATCACGACTACGTGGACCGGGTCGGCCTCGCGGCGACCATCGGCGGGGAGTTCATCGGCACCGTCCGCTACGACCGCATCGGCCCCGACGGTCGACCCGCCACCGCCCCCGCCGACGAGGCCGAGGTCGCCTTCCTCGTCCAGGACGCCCACCAGGGCCGCGGAGTGGCCTCCGCGCTGCTCGAACACATCGGCGCGGTGGCCCGCGAGCGCGGCATCCGCCGGTTCGCCGCCGAGGTGCTTCCCGCAAACACCAAGATGATCAAGGTGTTCACGGACGTCGGCTACCAGCAGAAGCGCAGCTTCGAGGACGGATCCGTCCACCTCACCCTCGACCTCGAACCCACCGCCGAGTCCCTCGCCGTGCAGCGCGCCCGCGAACAGCGCGCCGAGGCCCGCTCGGTGCAGCGGCTGCTGGCCCCCGGCTCGGTCGCGGTGATCGGAGTCAGCCGCTCCGGCGCGGGCGTGGGCGCCGCCGCGCTGCGCAACCTGCGCGACAGCGGCTTCCACGGCCACCTCTACGCCGTCAACGAGCAGGTCGGCCTCGACCTGCTCGACGGCGTGCGGGCCTACCGCACGATCGATGCCATCGGCGCCCCCGTCGACCTCGCGGTGATCGCGGTTCCCGCGGACCGGGTGCCCGAGGTCGTGGCGGCCTGCGGCGAACACGGGGTGCAGGGGCTCGTGGTGCTGTCCGCCGGATACGGGGAGAGCGGCCCGGCCGGACTCGCCCGCCAGCGCGAACTGGTGCGCCAGGTGCGCTCCTACGGGATGCGGCTCATCGGTCCGAACGCCTACGGGGTGATCAACACCGCGCCCGAGGTGGAGCTCAACGCCTCGCTGACGCCCGCGCCGATGCCGATGCGGGGCCGGATCGGCCTGTTCACGCAGTCGGGGGCGATCGGGATCGCGCTGCTCTCCGCCCTGCTCCGGCGTGGCGAGGGCCTGTCCTCCTTCGTCTCCGCGGGGAACCGGGCGGACGTCTCCGGCAACGACATCCTTCAGTACTGGTACGACGACGAGGCGACCGACGTCGCCCTGATGTACCTGGAAACCCTGGGCAACCCGCGGAAGTTCACCCGCCTCGCCCGCCGGACCGCGGCCGAGAAGCCGGTGGTCGTCGCCAGGGGCGGCCGCCACACCCCGGCAGGGCACGTGGTCCCGGGCACCCGGCTGCCCGATGCCACCGTCTCCGACCTGCTGCGGCAGGCGGGCGTGATCCGGGTCGACACGGTGACGGAGCTGGTGGACGTCGGCCTCCTGCTGGCCGCGCAGCCGCTGCCCGCCGGGCCCCGGATCGCGATCCTCGGCAACTCCGAGTCGCTCGGGGTCCTCACGTACGACGCCTGCCTGGCCCAGGGGCTGCGGCCGCTGCCGCCGCTCGACCTGACGACGGCGGCCTCGCCCGCGGACTTCCGCGCGGCGCTGGTCTCGGCGCTGGCCTCCGACGACTGCGACGCGGTGGTGGTCACCGCCATTCCCTGGGTGAGCGAGCACGCGCTCGCCGACGACCTGGCCGATTCCCTGCGCGAGGCCGTGGCCGAGGTGCCGGGCAAGCCCGTCGCCGTGGTGCACGTGGAGCTCGGCGAACTGGTGGACGCGCTGTCCGCCACGCGGGGCCCCGCACCCGCCGCGCCCCTGCCCGAACCGGGCCTCCGCCCCCGGCCCCGCGCCGGCGCCGCCGGCGAGGCCGGCGCCGCGGGGGAGGACCGGATCCCCAGCTATCCCGCCGCCGAGCGGGCCGTGCGCGCCATCGCCGAAGCCGTCCGGTACGGACAGTGGCGGCGGGCCGCCGCCGAGGCCGGCCACGTCCCCGAGTACGAGGACATCGACGAGCCCGGCGCCGCCGCCCAGCTGGCCCGGCTGCTCGCCGACGTCGACGGCGGAGCCGTGCTCACCCTGGCCGAGTGGGACGCCCGCGAGCTCCTCGGGCGGTACGGGATCCGCGTCCTGCACGCCCTGCCGGCGCCCACCCCCGACGCGGCCGTCCGGGCCGCCGGGATACTGGGCTACCCGGTCGCCCTCAAGACCACCGCCCCGCACCTGCGCCACCGCGCCGACCTGGGCGGCGTACGGCTCGACCTCAGGAACGAGGCCGAGCTGAGGCTCTCGTACGAGGACCTCACCGGCCTGCTGGGCAAGCCCTCGGAGCTCCAGCCGGTGGTCCAGGCGATGGTGCCCCGCGGGGTCGACACGGTCGTCCGTTCCGTCATCGACCCGGCCGCGGGCGCCGTCCTCTCTTTCGGGCTCGCCGGCGTCGCCTCCGAGCTGCTCGGGGACACCGCCCACCGCCTGGTCCCGGCCACCGACCGGGACGCCGCCGGGCTGATCCGGTCCATCCGGACCGCACCCCTCCTGTTCGGCTGGCGGGGCAGCGCCGCCGTCGACACCCCCGCCCTGGAGGAGCTGCTCCTGCGCCTGTCCCGCCTCGTGGACGACCACCCCGAGGTGATCGACGTCTCCCTGGAGCCCGTGGTCGTCGCCACCGAGGGACTGTCCGTGCTGAGCGCCACCGTCCGCGTCGCGCACCCGCCCGCCCGCGGCGACCTCGGACCGCGGACCCTCCCCAGTTACTGAGCGCGTACGGAGAGGCCGGGGCGCCCCGTGCGGGCCTTAGGATGGACCTCATGGCGAAATCCGGTACGACGACCCAGGGGCTGCGCACGGCGATCGAGCGCAGCGGCTACTACCCGGCCCTCGTGGCCGAGGCCGTGGAGGCCGCGGTGGGCGGCGAGCCGATTTCGTCGTACCTGGTCCACCAGGAGACGACCTTCGACTCCAACGAGGTGCGCCGCCACGTCACCGTGCTGGTCCTGACCGGAAACCGCTTCATCGTCAGCCACACCGACGAGCAGGCCGCCGACGCCGGGTCCCCGTCCCCGTACGCGACCACCTCCACCGAGTCGGTCAAGCTCTCCAGCATCTCCTCCGTGGTCCTCAGCCGCGTCGTCGCGAACCCGGAGTCCTACACCCCCGGCACCCTGCCCCGCGAGGTCGTCCTGACCATCGGCTGGGGCGCGGTCTCCCGGATCGACCTGGAGCCGGCCGCCTGCGGCGACCCGAACTGCGACTCCGACCACGGCTACACCGGCAACTCCACCGCCGACGACCTCAGCCTGCGGGTCAGCGAGGCGGGCGACGGCCCGGAGGCGGTGCGCCAGACCCTGGTCTTCGCGCAGGCCCTCAGCGAGGCGACGGCGGCCACCTCCACGTCCACCTCCGCCCGCTGATGGCGTACCCCGCCGCGCAGAACTGGGCGGACGAGCCGGAGCTGCTGGATCTCGCGGCCGCGCCCGTCCCCGAGTACGGCGTCGGCTCGCTCGCCGACCTGCTGCCCACCCTCGTGGCCGGCCAGGGCGTCCCCGGCTTCACCGCCTCCATCGCGGAGCTGACCCCGGCCGACCGGAACTGCGTCTTCCTGGTCGACGGCATGGGCTGGGAGCAGATAAAGGCCCACCCGGACGAGGCTCCGTACCTCACCTCCCTGCTCGCGGGCTCGCGCGGCGGCACCGGCCGCCCGATCACCGCGGGCTTCCCGGCGACCACCGCCACCTCGCTGGCCTCGGTGGGCACCGGCCTGCCGCCCGCCCGTCACGGCCTGCCCGGCTACGCCGTGCGCAACCCGGCCACCGGCGAGCTGATGAACCAGCTCCGCTGGCAGCCGTGGACCGCGCCCAAGCCCTGGCAGCCGTACCCGACCGTCTTCCAGCTGGCCGACAAGGCCGGCGTGCACACCGCCCAGGTGTCCTCGCCCGCGTTCCAGACCACCCCGCTCACCAAGATCGCGCTGTCCGGCGGCACCTTCCACGGCCGGATGACCGGCGAGGACCGGATGGACCTCGCGGCGATCCAGCTCGCGGCCGGCGACCGCTCGCTCGTGTACACGTACTTCAGCGAGCTCGACGGGGCCGGCCACCGCCACGGCGTGGACTCCGACGCATGGCGCGGCCAGCTGATGCTGGTCGACCGGCTCGTCCAGCGCCTCGCCGAGCAACTGCCGCCGCGCACCGCCCTGTACGTGACAGCGGACCACGGCATGGTCGACGTCCCCTTCGACGAGGACTCCCGGATCGACTTCGACGAGGACTGGGAGCTGGGCGCGGGCGTGGCCCTGCTCGGCGGCGAGGGCCGGGCCCGGCACGTGTACGCCGTGCCGGGGGCCGAGGCCGACGTGCTGACCGTGTGGCGCGAGGTGCTCGGCGACCGGTTCTGGGTCGCGAGCCGCGAAGAGGCCCTGGAGCTGGGCTGGTTCGGGCCGCCGGGGGAGTGCGACGAGCGCGTGCTCGGCCGGATCGGCGACGTCGTGGCCGCCGCCCAGGCGGATGTCGCGATCACCGCCTCGCGCAACGAGCCCAACGAGTCCGCGCTCGTCGGAATGCACGGTTCCATGACCGCGGCCGAGCAGCTCGTCCCGCTGCTCGAAATCCGCACCTGACCGACCCTCCTCCCTGTCTTCCCCCTCCTGCCCACGACCGGAAAGGTCCCGTACTTCCCATGCCCGAGCTGGTGTTCTTCTCCGGAACGATGGACTGCGGAAAGAGCACTCTGGCGCTCCAGATCGCCCACAACCGTGACGCGCGGGGGCTCCAGGGCGTGATCTTCACCCGTGACGACCGGGCGGGCGAGGGCAAGCTGTCGTCCCGCCTCGGCCTGGTGACGGAGGCGGTCGAGGCGCCGGAGGGCATGGACCTGTACGCGTACCTGGTCGCCCAGCTCTCCAAGGGCGGCAAGGCGGACTACGTGATCGTGGACGAGGCGCAGTTCCTGACGCCCGCCCAGATCGACCAGCTGGCCCGGATCGTCGACGACCTCGGGCTGGACGTCTTCGCCTTCGGCATCACCACGGACTTCCGCACCAAGCTCTTCCCCGGTTCGCAGCGGCTGATCGAGCTGGCGGACCGCCTCGAACAGCTCCAGGTCGAAGCCCTGTGCTGGTGTGGTGCCCGCGCCACGCACAACGCCCGTACGGTGGGCGGGGAGATGGTCGTCGAGGGCGCCCAGGTCGTGGTCGGCGACGTGAACCGCCCGGCCGAGGAGATCGGCTACGAGGTCCTGTGCCGCCGCCACCACCGCCGCCGCATGACCTCGGCCGCGGCCCAGGCGGGCGCCCTCTCCCCGGACGTCCTCCCGGTCACTCCGGCTTGACGCCGCCTGGCGCGGGCGTCGGCCCTGGGCGTGGAGAAGTGGGCCAGGGGCCCGCGACACCCACAACGCCCGCACGGTGGGCGGCCGGAGCCGTGGAACCCGGCGCCCACCCGGCGCGACAGCCGGGCCGCCGGCCGACCCGCGACCGGTCCACAACGTCGAAACGGCTCGCCGGACAAACCGGCGGTCCGTCACGAAGGACCGGGGCCGGACTGGTCAGTGGCACGGGGGAGCCGGAGACCACTGGGAGATCTCCATCCCCCATCCGCAGGTCAAGTATTTGGTGGCGGATCGAGGGGGCGTGGGGTTCCTCCCGCGGTCCGTGGTCGAGGAGGGCGCTGCTTTCAGCAGCCGACCCTTGGGGGCGCCGTCCACATCGACCTTTTCGCCGCGCAGCCAGGTGGCCTGTACTACGCCGGTCAGGGTGCGGCCCGAGTAGGGGGTGACGGGGTTCTTGTGGAGGAGGCGCCCGGCCTCGATGTGCTGGGTGGCCTCCGGGGCGAACGCTACGAGGTCGGCGTCCTTTCCGACGGCGATGGCGCCCTTGCGGTCAAGACCGGCGAAGGCCGCGGTGCCCGTGGACATCCAGCGGACCACGTCGGACAGCGAGTGCCCGCGCCGTGCGGCCTCGGTCCAGATCGCGGACAGGCCCAGCTGCAGGGAGGCGATCCCGCCCCAGGCGGAGGCGAAGTCACCGGTGTCGAGCAGCTTGAGGCCGAGGGTGCTGGGGGAGTGGTCGGTGACGATGCCGACGAACTCGCCGTTCGCGAGTGCTTCCCACAAGCGGTCCCGGTTGGACTCCTCGCGGATCGGCGGGCAGCACTTGAAGGCAGTGTTCCCGGCCGGGATCTCCTCGGCCGCCAGCGTCAGGTAATGCGGGCAGGTCTCGGCAGTGACGTCGACGCCCTCCGCCTTGGCCTTGGCGATCACCGGCATGACGTCGGCGCAGGAGACGTGCAGGACGTGCACCTTGGCGCCGGTCTCCTTGGCCATTTCAAGCAGTTGCTCGACCGCGGCGACCTCGGACGCGCCCGGGCGGGATGCGAGGTAGTCGTCGTAGTCGCGGCCCGGGACGCTCGGGGCGGCGTCCAGGATCTGCGGGTCCTCCGCGTGGATGATCGCGCGGGCCCCGATGCGGGCCTGCTCGGCCAGGGCCTCGCGCAGCTGCTCGCGGGTTCCCAGGTGCGGGAACTCGTCCACGCCGGAGGGGGACAGGTAGGACTTGAAGCCGAAGACGCCCGCGTTGTGCAGGGGCTCCAGGTCGCCGGTGTTGCCGGGAATCGCACCGCCCCAGAAGCCGACGTCCACGAAGACGCTGCCCAGGGCGGCCTGCCGCTTGACCTCCAGGTGCTCGACCGTGGTGGTGGGCGGGATGGAGTTCAGCGGCATGTCGATCAGTGTGGTGACCCCGCCGGCGGCCGCGGCGCGGGTGGCGGTGTGGAAGCCCTCCCACTCGGTGCGGCCGGGCTCGTTGATGTGCACGTGGGTGTCGACCGCGCCGGGTAGCAGGGCCAGGTCGCCCAGGTCCTCGACGGGATGACCGGTGATGCTCGCGTACTCGGCGACCTCGGTGATGCGGCCGTCGACGACGACCACGTCCGCCGGGCGCTCGCCCTCGGGGAGAACGGCGCGCCGGGAGCGGAAGACCCTCGCCCCGATTTCAGTTGCCATGGGGCGCACCCTTCGCGGACACCAGCATGTGGGCCTTCAAGAGGTTCCGGACAAGAGCCGTCGCCCCTCTCTCGCCCACCTTGCTCTGCAGATCCGTCATGGTGAACGACTCTCCGGTGAGGTAAGGCTCGAGGAACTCGGCAGCCTTCGCCGGGATCCTGACGCGCTCCCGGTTCCCGATGTGGGTGCCCACCACGTGCCCTTCCCTGTCGAGGAAGTCGATGTCTTCGACGGGTATGCGAAGAGACCCCGCCACATCGGGACCGCTGACGTCGATGATCTGCCGACGGGACACTTCGTCGGCGAACGCCCTGTACAACCGGACGGCTTCGGCAAGTTCCTCCGGAGTCATCGCCGGATCGACGCTGTGGAAGTGGTTCAGGGCGTACTGCGCCTGGGCGCTCACCTCGGTGGGGGCCGTGCTCACCAGACCGAAACGTTCGGGGTTGCGCCCCACATTCGAGGAGCGGGTGGCCTCGAAGGGGAAGACGGTAAGGGTCTCGATGCAGTCCACCAGGCCCTTGATGTCATCAAGGGTGTCGATGGCTTCTTGGAAGGTCGTCGACGGAAGGTTCGGTATGAGGTTGATCCTCAGCTTCATGCCGACGTCACGGGCGTCCTGCAAGAAGCGCAGGTTTTCCTCCCTGTCGGCCGACTTGTTGACCAGTTTGAGCACTCGTGTGCTCGTGGTCTCCATGCCAATGATCAGGAAATCGCACCCGGACTCCACCATCAGCCCGAGAACTTCCTTGTCGAAACGCCGATCGACCATTGCGAAGGAGTTCCATCTGATGTTCAAGCCGCGGTCGATGATCGCCTGGCTCATCCGCCGGGCGAAGGCCGGCGGGATGGATTCCGTGATGAACTTGAACCGCTTTACGCCAAACTTCTCCACCAATTCCTGGATCTCGTCCACGAAATTGTTCGGCTGCCGTCCGCGGAACGGGGGGCTGCCGTCATACAGCTCGATGAAGTCGCAGTAGTCGCACTTCCCCCAGTAGCAGCCACGGGCTTGGGTGATGGCCAGAGCCGGATCCGCCAGCCGGTCGAGCGCATCCGTGGGATACGCGGGAACAGGCAGCTTGTTGATGTTCGGTCCCGGCGCCGGAGCCGCGTGGACTACTTCGTCTCCTTCCTTGTACGAGACGCCGGGAATCCCGGCGGGCGAGAAACTGCCGCCAACAGCGCGCTGGGCGAGGGTCAGCAGTGGGTGCTCACCGTCGAAACGCACCACACAGTCGATCGCGGGATGGTGCCGGAGCAGCATCGACAGGTCATCCGGTTCCATCAAGCTGAACGTCGGACCGCCCAGCACGATCGGGGTTTCGGGATGGCTCTTCTTCAACAGGGCAGCCAGCATGAGGGAAGGCTCCAGCTGCGGCCCCATGGGCACGGATATGCCGATCAGCGAGGTTCCCGCAGAAATCCGCTCGGTGATCCTCGAGTCCGCGTAGAACTTCTCGAAAGCATCCCGTGGATGCCCGCCCGTCCTCACGGCACGCAGCACTTCCGGACCCGGATCCAGGCTGAACGGGCGAGCGATCAGCTCCATCGCATAGGCGGACTTGCTGTCGGCGCCGTAGCGATCCGTACCGAAGCAGTGGCGCCCTTGCGCATCGATCAGGCGATCGCGGTTCTTCGCGGCCCACCGCGCGGCAGCGGCGACGAGGGAGTCCTCCGGGACCCCGTCCACCTGTCCCCTGCCGAGCCGGTCCAGAAGTTCGTCCTGCAGCAGGAAGAGGGCGAACTCCTCATTGAGGTCCTCCTGGGAGCAGCCGATGCCGTTCTCCCCGAGGAAGGCGGCAAGCACCGCTGTGGACGGGAAGAAGCTACCGAAATTGGATTCGATGAGCGGAGGGAATATGAGCGTCACCGGACGGCTCTCCCCGTCTTTGGCGCCGATGTCAACCGCGATCTCTGAATCAGACACGAGCGTCATCTCCTAGGTCCTTGTGTTGAAAAAAGCAGTAAGACGGCCATGTAAGTGGCCGGTCTTGTTGCCATGGAGCAATCCTGAAACCGTGGAGCTGTCTCGTTGGGCCGCCGAGGGCGCCCCCTGGTGTCGTTGATCTTCAGATCCCGGGCCACCTCGGCCGCGGACTTGCCGCTCTCCCCACGGAAATCGGATCTCCTCAGGTCACGACTCCACCAAAGGCGAGTTTTCTTCGGCGTCGGCCGTGCTGTCGTCCGCACGACGCAAAGTCCAGATGAACAGTCCCGCGGCGAACACCAGGCACACGGTTCCGGCGACGATGGGTGTGCGGTTGCCGGACCAGTGGGCGAGGAGGCCGGCGAGGACGGTTCCCAATGGCACCGCGCTCACGGCCAAGGTGTTGTAGGCGGACATGACGCGACCCCGGATTTCTGCCGGGGCATGCTCCATCAGGAGTGTCATCCCGGGGACGTTCCACAGTCCGGCAGTGAACCCGTCCAGAACCACCCAGGGGAGAGCCGCCTCGTAGGAAGGGGCCGTGGCCAAGCCGACGAAGCCGACGATCTGGATGAGGACCGCCCAGCGGCAGATTACGGCCGGACGGACGGCTGATATCAGCTTTCCCGCGGCGAAGTTGCCGCCGAGCATTGCGGCAGCCGTCAGACCGGACAGCAGACCGTAGGTGGCGGCCGGCATGTGCAGGGTGTGCAGGGCGTACAAGGGCAGGATGCCCAGGTAGAGCCCGGCCGCGAGGTTCATCATGCCCACGGTGGAAGCCAGGGCGCGAATGAGCGGAGTCGATGCGATCCAGTGCAGACCCGTCTTGAGGTCGCCCAGCAGAGAGGATGCCTTCGGTGACTGTCCCTCCGGAGCAGGCTCGCAGACCGTCTCGGCCTCGCTGGGCGGAAGGGTCTTGGGCAGTCCACGGACCGCAGCGGCAGCGGTCAGGAAGCACAGTACGTTTCCCAGGAACGGCACGTACGGATGCCACGTGTACAGTGCGCTCCCCGCAGGCGCCCCCGCGAATTGCCCAAGCCCGGACTGTGCCATGTTCAGCCTGGCGTTGGCCTGTCCCAGCGACTCCTTGCTCACCACGGCCGGCAGCAGGCTGTGGAAGCAGCTGTCGGAGACGGTCTGCAAGGTAGTCAGCGCGAACGCGCACACCAGCACCGCCACGACGGTGATGTGCCCCGTGAGCACGGCGACGGTGAGTCCGATGGCGATCAGGCAACGAGTGAAGTCGGCGGCGAAGAAGGCGCGGCGCTTGTCGTAACGGTCCACGAGCACCCCGACAGGCAGCCCGAAGAGGAGCCACGGCAGGAAGGCGGCCGCCGTCACGGCAGATATGACCCGAGGGTCGGTGGACAAGGAAGCCGCCAGCAGCGCGAACGCCGTGGTCCTGCTCGCGTCCGCGAAACGCGTCGACACCGCTGCCGTGAGCAGGCGGTGGAAGGAGGCGCCGAGCCCGGGAGACGCCAAGGAGGCAGGAGCAGTGGAAGCGGCGGCCTTCATGCGGCATCCCCCACCGTTGCGCCGCCCGCTTCTTCGGCAGGCGCCAGGAGCGCCGCGTACTCGGAAGGCGTCGGCACCATGTCCGTACGGGGCTGGGGGACCTTTCCCGACAGCACCATGGAGAGCGCGGCTTCGGCATCCGCGAGCTTCGCATCCCACAGTCTTCGCGCGGGGGCTTGTAGCAAGCGGTGCGCCGCTTCCGCGGAGGCCCGAGGCAACACGGTTTCCGCGATCCGCTTCAGCAGGGAGAAGGAACGCTCCCTGAAATGGACCGCGCGTGCTTCCGCCAGGAACCGGGAGCACGCCTCGGGGGAAGCACCGAAGCCGGCCAACAGCTCCGTGAGCCGCCGGACGCTGACCAACGGCACGGTGAACGGCGCGTAGGTTTCGGCGTCATAGGTGAGAGCGACCTCGTCGTCGGCCACCAGGCGCCCTGCGGCATAGTCGGCCCAGATCCGGCCGATCCCGACCATCCCCACGGGAGCGCACTCCACGGCGCGCAGGGCCCCCATGCTGGACGAGCCGTAGATCCGGAAACCAGCCTCGGCGACTTCACGGATCTCGGTCAGGGTGACGGCCTGCGACTGGCCGAACTCCCCGTCGATGATGAGCAGCTCGGCCCCGGGTTCGAGCTCTTGTGCCACGACGGGGAGGTCTCCCGCGCGCAGGGGAGGGCGCAACACCCCGGCGATGAGCTCCAGAAAGGGCGAGCCGACCAGACTGGGGCCGGCGAAGACAGCAATCTTGTATGGATCCATGGGAGAGAAGCTTTAGTTCCTTGTTGTGGCTTGCCCGGCATGCGTGCGCTTCTTCATCGCGGCATGGAGTCGGGGACCGAGCCGTCCGGGTTCCTGGTGGAAGAACTCCAGACCCGGGACGACGACCCGTACCACCGAGAACGGAATGCCAGGGAGGGTCAGGTCGGTGACGTAGATCCTGTCCAGCCCCGCGCGGGACAGGTGCGTGCGGAGCACGTTCAGATCCTCGGCGAGGCTGCCGGTACTGAGGTCCGAGTGGTCGGCGAAGGACCGGACGGGCCAGCCGCGCGCCCATTCGTCCGCTCGTTCCCGCGCCAATTCGTAGCCCTCTTCGCGGCGGGCCACATGCCGGGCGATGTCCTCGCGTCCCCCGGAGATGATGCTCAGCCGCGACTGGGCGGCCTCCGTGAGCGCCCGGTACAACGCCACGTCCGGTGACAGATGACAACCGGCCCCGCCGTTGAAGAGCAGGGGATCATCCGCCTGCCGGTCGTCGATCGTCACGTAGAAGACCGGGATGCCGATGTCGTTGGAGAAGGAGAACACCCGCACGGCGATTCCGTTGCCGTGGAACCGCTCCACCAGTTCGCTGTGCGCCGGAGGAAGGCTGTCGAGGGGTACTCGATGCCCCATCTTGAGCACTTCACCGAAGGCTGTGCAATCCCGCTCGACCAGCTCGTACAGGGCGTGCAGCGTTGCCTCGGCGAGGCTGTTCCCCGCGGCCAGGCCGTCGGATATGGAGGCGGTAAGGCGGGGGTGGGGTGACGCGTACGGCGTGAAGGCGGTCGCCGCCGGGAGCATGACCATCTCGTCGGTGGCGAAGTTGCGGTACGGCCACCACTCGATGGGCATCTCCTCGGTCCACGAGGTTTCCCTGTCCAGGAGGAGCGCGCGAGGATGCAGCACTTTCCCGGTCAGTGACAACTCATGGAGGGAACGGACGGGGCCGCTGCGACCGTGCTGCTCGCCACAGTGGCTTTCGACGGCTTCCATGAGGGCTGACGCAAGAGCAGCCGGCCGGGTTATCCCCTTGCCGCAGGTCACTGTGAGGTTTCCGCCAGCGGCCCGCGGGCGCAGCGTGTTGAACACCGGAATGCCCAGAGTGTCCAGGCCGGTGACGTCCGCGACGCGGGAGACGCCAACGAGCGCACGTGCTTCCCAAGCCAGCTCCACCGTCTCGGAGAGCGTTCGCACGCGATGCGTTCCCGCATAGATGACTTTGTCGGTTTCCGCACCGTTCAGAATCTCGCTGATACGGGGTGGGTGGTCTGTGGTCAGAAGCATCGTCATCACGCCAAATAGGAGGACGGATCAGGGTGCTCGTATGCCTCGGGGATCGATCTGCGAATGCCGAGAATCCCGATCCGCGATGTACGAGACCGGCACACCGGCGGTAGTGTGCCGCTATGGGTTGTCACCTGTTGCTGCCGGCCTGTGCAGGCCGGCAGCAACAGGTGCACTCTGGGCATGGAACGCAACTCCGTGCCCGGGGCTGGATCGCCCCTTTTCGAGTGGAGTCATGCAACTCGCTGGAAGAATGGCCCGCACACCTCGACGACCATGGGTCGCGACATCGTGGCGCCCCGCCGAACGGGCCGTGAACGATTGAGGTGGGCGGCCACTGCTTCTTCCCGAGGCCCACCCGGGGCCGGGTCAATCCTGGTCCGGGGTGGGCCTTGAACGGAATGTCAGCGGCTGTTACAGATGACGACCGCGCTGTCCGAGGCTTCGGTCCAGTCGCGCTCGAGCTCGTCCCAGTTGACGGCGGTGATTTCCGTGCCCTCGATGTTCTCGGCCATGACGCTCTCCTTTATTCGATATTCCAGGAAACCGCTCAGATTGAACCAGCGGTATCGGTGATTGTGATCCCGGCAGTTCCAGAGCGGCTATGAGCTAGCTCGTGAACGATCTTGCCTTGGCGGCGGGCTTTCTTATATTGCTTTTGCATACAAAGGGCTGGCGGTGGAGCCGCATATTCCTCGTGCGATCCTCTGAATGCTGCGGGGTCACGGGGTGGGCGCGGCGCCCCAATCCGCCTGGTCGGCTGTTCGTCTGGCTCTTCGGTCGCGGCCGCGCCGACGCCATGTGCGCCCGGGTGAGTGGAATGCGTCCTTGCAGTTGTGAATCAACTGTGATGGAGGCCTCGGGGGCACTGATGGACGGGGCGCAGACTGGACCAGCGGAATGCGGTCGCCATGCAAAAGCGGAGGTGCGTGGAGTGGGGCAGCGACTCCGTGGCGATGGCACCTACAAGGCGGAACGGCGGCCCCGATGAGCTCCTGCTGTGGTTCCCGAAATCGGTTAGCGGAATCGATGGGCTAAAAGCCCCGGGGTCCCGAGTGGGAGCCGCATTCGGCCCTCGCGGCGGCGGCAAGGCGTACTACGTGATCGTGGACGAGGCGCAGTTCCTGACGCCCGCCCAGATCGATCGAGCGGGCGGACCGCCTCGAACAGCTCCAGGTCGAAGCCCTGTGCTGGTGTGGCGTCCGCGCCACGCACAACGCCCGTACGGCCACGCCCGGCCCTCTTCGCGCGTGCCCCGCCGGGCGGTCAGCTCCGCTGGAAGAACTCCACCTCCGCCAGGGCGAGATGGCGGTCCGGGGCCGAACCGGCGGGTGCGTCGAGGGTCAGGCGGATCGCCGTGGCGTCGCTGATGCCGGTGGGGAACGTCTGTGGACCGGGTTTGTCGCTCAGGGTGAGCTGCTTGCGGACCTTGCGGCCGTCCCGTGCCGTCACTTCCATGTCGATCTGGAGTGCCCGACCCTGGTTCGCGTACTCCTCGGGTGATGACGAGGCGCCGTTGGTGATGATCACGTCGACCAGGCGGAACGGCTTGGCGAAGGTGTACGTCGCCGAGGCGCCGGGGCCGGGCACGCCCCAGTAGCGGTTGGTGAGCCCGTCCGTGCTGTGGCTCACCGGGTGCCCGGGCAGCTCGGCGCTCGCCTCGACGCGGGCCGGGGTCACCGCCTTGGCCTTGCCGAGCTTGTCCCGGGTGTCCTCGATCAGGTGGCGTCCGGCAGGCAGCATCAGGAAGCCGGCCGCGCACAGGGCCAGCACCACGGCCAGGATCACCAGGAAGCGCACCATCCGGCCCGAGCCCGCCCGCGTGCGGCGGCGAAGCGGCCAGATCGTCCGCCACCACGGCAGGGGAGCCGGTGCGGCGGAGGGCGTCAGCGGCGCCGCGCAGCGGCGGCAGAAGCGGCGGTCCGACGGGTTGGGCGTGCCGCAGGCGGGACACGGCACCCCCGCCACGTCGTCGCCCACCACGGGGGGACGCACGACCGGGCGCGGCGTGACGGCCTTCGCGGGCCGCACGGGCTGCGGGGACGCCGATGCCTGCGGCGCGACGGCCTCGGGGGCGGCGGGTGGCCGGACGGCGGGCGCCGTTCCGGGGCCTGAAGCGGAAGCGGGGGCGGAAGTGGAGGCGGACGAGGGCGCGGGCGGCGTTTGCGGCCCGCTCTCGGGGCCGCGCGCCCTGCGGGCGGTCCGGTCCTCCCCGCCTTCCGCAGGAGCTGCCCCCGAGGGCGCGGAAGGGGCGGAAGGGGCGGACTGCGCGCCGACGGGCGCGGACGGGGCCGGCTCCGCCGCCGAGGGGGCGGGCGGGCCGGGCTCCGCGGCGGCGGGCGGCCGGGAGTCCACCCGTTCGGGAACCGCATGCTCCGGGGCACCGGCACCGGCGCCGACGCCGTCCCCCGGACTCGCAGGGCGGGCCGGGGCGTCCGGCGTCGTCCCCGCCGCACCCCGCGTGGGGGTGGAGTCCGACCAGCCCAGGTAGGCACCGCAGTTGCCGCAGAAATCGTCCGTCACGCCGTTGGACGCACCACACACGGGACACGCACGCAATGCCGTCAACTCCCTTCACCCGCGGGCGGCCCGGACAGGACCTCCACCCGGCAGACCGTATGAACCGGGCACAGGGTGCGGACGAGCGAGCGGACCCGGTCCGCGTCCACCTCGTACGCCTCTCCCGTGCCGCGCGGCCACACCCGTACGAGAACTTCGCCCGCCGGGGGAGGGGGCAGCTCGGCACCGGCCGTACGGGACCAGGTGGCTCCGCCGTCCCCGCTGACCTCGGCGGACACGCCCAGCACCAGGCGCAGGGCCTCGATCAGGCCGCGCCTGGTGCCGCGCCATCGGTGCAGTTCAACCGCGCGTGCCACCGCCTCGCGCCGCAGCTCGACCGGCCACCGCGGGTCGTCGATACCGCCCACCCAGGAGGCCAGCCAGGACACGAAGTCGGCCGGAGCCAGCCGGGGGTCGAGGTAGGAGGGCAGGTTGTCGAGGGTCGCGAACACCGGAGCCAGGACCGTGTCCAGCCCCGCCGTGAACCGCTGGGCGAAGTCGTCGTCGGCGTACAGCGCGGGCAGCTGCTCGCCGATCGGGTGCCTGCTGGGCAGGCCGGGGACGGCAGCCCGGCTCATCCGCGCACCTGCGGCTCCGGCGTCGTCACGACCACCTGGTGCTGGTAGGAGAAGACCAGCGTGCCCGCGCCGATGTCGATGCGGTCGACCGGGGCACCGCGCCGCCCCGTGATCGGGTCGGCGGCGAACATCCGGATCTCCTCCACCAGGACGTCCCCGATGGCGCGTTGCAGTACACCGAACACCTCGCCGTACTGCACGGGCCGCCCGAACGGCCAGCCGGTGCCGTCGGGGCCGCCGTGCAGCGGATTGAGGTGGCGGAACAGCGCGGCGAGCGCCGCCTCGCGCACCCGGTCGGCGTCCCCGGCGGGTGCCGACAGCCGGGCGACCACGGTGACGCCCTGGTAGACGGGCGGCTCCACAACGAGGCGCGTGCCGATCAGGCGCCGTTCGTCTAGGGTCGTCGTGATCGCGGTGAGTACCTGGTCGGAGGGGATCAGCTGCTCGAAGCGGAGCCGGTCGCCCTCGTCGGCGACGGCGTCCGGCACCACCAGGACCCGCACCGCGCCCGCGCCACCCTCGCCGCCCGCGCCGTCCGTGGCCGGCAGGCAGCGGACCCGGCGCACCGAGGGCGCCGCCTGGCGGGCGATGATCTCGTAGTCCTCGGCGGTCACCGCGCGCTCCTGCATGCGCAGCGCCTCCGGGGCCCGCAGCTTGGCGTTGTCGATCGTCTCCCCGGCGACACCGCCGCGCGCCGCCTCCCGGTTGGTGACCCGGGCGACGTACGGGACGGAGCTTCGCAGTACGGAGATCGCGCCGCGCGAGACGTTGCCCGCCGGGCCGCCCCCGGTGCGGTAGCGGGCCACGCGGACCTGGGAGCCCTTGGCCGGTACGGCGCCGCAGGGGCGCAGGGAGCCGTCGGCCTCGCGCAGCACCGGCGGGAAGGAGAACTCGCCGGTGGTGGCGTCGACGCGTACGTGCCGGTCGTCGGGCCCCGAGCGGCCGAAGTGCCCCACCACGTCCCAGCGCTGCCAGCCCTCGGGGGAGGACACCTCCACCACCGGGGGCTCCCCGTCGAGCAGCACGGGCGGACGGCCGAGCCGGAAGGTCTGCCCCGCCACGCCGTCCGACGTGCCGAGCGGTACGTCGGCCACCCGCTCGGCGTGCTCCACGGTCATGGTGCCGCCGACGGTGAAGACGGCGGCCTCGCGCACGGTCGGGGACTCCGAGTAGAACGGCTGGCCGGGCTCGGGCTCGGTGACCCGGCAGCGCAGCCAGCCCGCGCGGGTCCCGCTGATCACCGACGCGGTGTGCCCGGCCGGTACGTACACGATGATCTCGCCGGGCCGGTTCAGGCCGCCGGTGCTGTCGGAGTCGGTCGCGCAGCGCTGCCACCGGCCGCCGTCCCATGCCTCCCACACCAGCGGGGGCTGGCGCGGGTCGACACCGACGCCCTCGACGCGGCTGTCCAGGCGCACCGCGACCACGCAGCGCGGCACCGCCGTGGGCAGGCCGAAGAGCAGGGCGTCGCCGGGTTCGGGCGTCGCCTGGAAGCACGGTATGTCGCGGCCCTCGGCGAGTGCACCGGTCCGGTCGGCCGGCTCACCGGTGCGGGGCGCGGCGACCAGCCGCGTCAACTCGCTGGGCACGATCCGCAGATCGCCGGTCGTGGCGAAGACCACGGCCTCCTCGGTCTCGCCGGCCGCGGTCGTCACCTCGGTGCCCGCGGGCAGCGTCACCGTGTCGGGCTGCGGGGCGGACAGCCAGAAGTCGACGTCGGCGGTGGCGGCCGAGGGCGGGTACAGCTGGATGCCCAACAGGTCCAGGAACGCCAGGTAGTTCTTGTCCGGGACCCGGTTCAGCCGGTACAGCAGCTGGTCCACGAGGTAGGCGAACGTCTCGATGAGGGTGACGCCCGGGTCGGAGACGTTGTGGTCGGTCCACTCCGGGGCGCGCTGCTGCACGTACCGCTTCGCCTCGTCGACGAGTTGCTGGAACCGTCGGTCGTCCAGGTTGGGGGAGGGCAGGGCCATCAGTCCGCGACCATTTCCTCGGCCCCCTCCTCGGAGGGGATCGTGTAGAAGGGGAAGACCAGGTTGCGCCGGTCGTTGGTGGTGCGCACCGTGTAGTGCACATCGATGTAGAGGGTGCCCGCCTCGACGGCGTCGAAGGCCACGACGACCTCGTCGACCGCGATCCTGGGCTCCCACCGTTCCAGTGCCTCGCGCACCTGCTGGGCGACCCGGCCGGCGGTGTCGCCGTCGCCGGGGGCGAAGACGTACTCGTGGATGCCGCAGCCGAACTCGGGCCGCATCGGCCGTTCGCCGGGCGCGGTGCCCAGCACCAGGCGGATGGCCTCCTCCAGCTCGCGCTCCCGTTCGACCATGGCGATCCCGCCGGTCGGTCCGACCCGCAGGGGGAAGGCCCAGCCGCGCCCGATGAACCGTTCGCTCATCACACGCCCCCGATCAGGACGTTCGGGGCGCCGGTCAGGACCATCGCGCCGCACGCGGTCTGGTCGCGCGCCCGCGCGGCGGGCAGCCCGCCGATGAGCACCGCGCCCGCGGTGAGGGCGGCCGGGTTGGGCATGATCACGTTGGCCGGTCCCATGGCCGCGTGCGGCGGGACCACGCAGACGTGCAGGCTGCCCACGACGGCGGCGGGCTGCCCGCCGATCAGCACCGTCGCGACCGCCGCGGCGGCCCCGGGCGGCGGCGTGGCGAGCCGGCCACCGTGGTTGGTGGGGTCGCCGGTACGGGCTGCGGCTGGCATCGGGGGCTCCTCGGGGAAGGCGGTCGTGGTGCAAGGGGCATGGGTACGGGGACGGAGGGGGCGTGGGGGCTTCAGTTGATCCGGATGAGCCGGGCCTTGAGGACGGCGAGCAGGCCGCCGTCGACGGTGACGTCCGCGGTGCCGTTCACCCGGACCGACCGGCCGCCGATGCTGACCCCGGCGGTGCCGTCGATGTCCACCTGGCGGCCGGACACCTTCACGGTGCCCTGCCGGGCGTCCAGCGTGATGCCGTTCTTGTCCAGGAGGACCGAGGTCAGCGGACGGCCCCGGCCCGCGTACACGGTGAGCTCGATCCGGTCCCGCCGGTCGTCCATGCGTACTTCGAGCCGCTCGTCCCCGGTCACCAGCCGCAGCCCGGAGGGGCCCGGCGCCGCCGCGTCCAGCAGTTCCACGCGGTGTCCCGAACGCGACACCACCGAGCGGCGGTTGACCTTGCCGCTGGTCTTGTCGATCAGCGGCACGTCGTGCGGTGAGGGCTGGTCCACGCCGTTGTAGAGCCCGCCGATGACGTACGGACTGTCGAGCAGGCCCTGCTCGAACCCGACCAGCACCTCGTCGTTGACCTCGGGGCTCACCACCCCGCCGCCGCCCTTGCCGCCCCACTGGACGGTGCGCACCCAGTCCGTGACGTAGGTGTCGTCCAGCCAGGGGAACTTCAGCCGCACCGCGCCGCGTTGGGAGCCGTTCGGCTCGCGCACGTCCGTCACCACGCCGATCGCCAGGCCGGGGATGCGCGGCCCGCGCCCCGGCGCGTTGGCGCCGGTCACCAGGCCGGTCAGGGAGCGGTCCGGGCTGGCGCTGACCCACACGGTCGTGCGGAAGCCCCCGTGCGGCTCCAGGACGTGCTGCACGGCCGTCGCCGTGTACCGGCCGGAGAACGCCTGTCCGACGTTGCCGAGTGCCACCGGCTTGCCGGCCCGCAGCAGCGGGTTCCCTTCGGCCACCGCCTCCAACTCGCCGAAGCCGGCGCTGATCTGGGCGGCCGCCGCCTTCGCGACCGCCGTCGTCTCGGCCTGCGTACGGTAGGGGGTGTCCGTGACGGACACGGCCGTCGCCCCGAACCGGGCGGCGGTCTGGGGGCCGAGGCCCGGCACCACCGTGTCGCTGACCACGGCCGGATGCTCGGCGACCAGCGGCCGCTTCGTGGTCACGTCCCAGCCGCGCACCTGCACCTTCGAGGCGCCGTCGGCGGCCGACAGCGCGGCCCGCAGGGCGAGGAGGTTCCGCCCGTACTCCAGGACCATCGGGTCGCGCACCGCCGACGTCGACGGGGCGGGCGCCCCCGACGCCTTCACGGGCCGGGTGAACTGGAGCAGCCCCTTGTCGTCGACGCGCACCTGCGCGCCGCTCTCGCCGGCGAGGAACTGCAGGAAGTCCCAGTCGGAGACGTTCGCCTGGGACAGCTGCTTGTACGTGACCGGCGCGGCCTCCACCTTCCCGACGGCGAGTCCGGCTCCGGCCGCCACCTTGCGGACGATGGCGGCGGCCGTCATGTTCCGGTACGCCACGACCTTGCGGCCGCGCTGGAGGCGGTGCGCCTTGGAGTAGGCACGTACGACGGTGAACGAGCCGGTGCGGTCACGGTCGATCTCCAGGGCCGTGACCTCGCCGTTGAACAACCGCTCCCGCGCCTGCCCCTTCACGGTCGCCACCGACACCCGCAGCGGGGTGCCGATGGTGATGCCGGTGGCGCGCAGGAACTCGTGGTCGGGGTCGCGGTAGGTGAGCACCGCCGTGTCGGGCAGGCCCACGTTCTCGTCCACCACGCAGCTCACCAGTTGCGCCGCCCAGATCTGCGGCAGTTCGCCGGGGGCCTCGACTATCGGGTCGGCCGCGAACGACCGGCCTCCGGGTTCGGATCCGCTCACCGCTGCTCCTCCTCGCCGTGCTGGTCCCGCGTGCCCGGCACCACGATCTCGGTGCCGGGGACGAGTGCCATCGGGTCGTCTATGCCGTTGGCCTCCGCGATGACCCGCCAGGCCGTCGCGTCGCCGTATTCGCGCCAGGCCAGCATGGCCAGACTGTCGCCCGCCACCACGGTGTGCGTGCTGCGGGCGGTGCGTGAGCCGGAGGTCGGGTTCTGGCCGGGCGGGTCGACGCTCGCCTCCTCGATGGACAGCGAGCAGGTGGCCCGCAGCGGCCTGCCGTCCACGTCGAAGAGCGTGTACGACACCGACAGGCTCGACAGGACCCCGTCGAACGACGTGGTCCGCGCGCTGCCCCACTCGAAACGCACCCACGGGCTCGCCGGCTTCTTGCGGCCGAGGCTGGCCGGGGTCGGCACGCACGCCTTCATCAGCTTCTCCACGGCCTGCTCCACCGAGTTGTCGTGGGTGGCGGTGGCGTCCAGGAACACCTCCAGGCTCAGGGTGCGCGGGCCGCTTCCCACGAACTCGGGCAGCGCCGACTGACCCGCCATCCGGGACGGGGACCGCCGCCACTCGGTGGTCTTGCCCAGCTGCAGCGTCGAGGGGTTGAACTGGAGGTCGAGCCGGGCGACCGTCCCGCCGGGCTTGGCCCCGACCGAGGCCGGGGGCTCTTTGAGGGTGAGCTGGGCCCTGGCGCGGCTGGCGCGTGCCGAAGAGGCCATGCCGTGGACTTCCTTCCGGAGCGGCGAGGACGAGGAGGAGCAGGGGGACGGGAGGTCAGGAGGGCAGCAGGCCCGCGTGGGCGATCTCCAGGGTTTCCACCGCCGCCGCGGAGTTGGCGGGGTCGAAGGACGGCCCCTGCCAGCGCACCGGGACGATCCCGAACACCTGCCAGCTGATGATCCGGCTCAGGTCGGGCCGCAGTGCCACGATCTCGCCGTCCTTCGGTTCGACCCGCCGCAGCGTCTCGTCCAGCCAGCGGCCGATCTTCGCCGTGTCGGCGGTGACGGGCCGGGTGAGGGTGATGTTCGACCAGGTCACGCGCCCGGGCAGCTGCCAGGTGAAGCCGTTGTTGCCGCCCTCGGCGTAGCTCTCCATCTCGACCTCGGCGCCCATGCCCGAGCAGGTGTGGAAGGCGCCCAGGTCGTTGCCGCCGATCGCCAGCCGGAAGAACACGCTGGTCGCGAAGATGTTGTCCGTCATCGGTCCGTCGTCCGTTTCTCGTTCGTACGTGTTCTCAGCGGCGGCCGTCGAAGGGCCTGCCCGCGCGTTCCCGGCCGCGCCGCAGCTCGGTGCGCAGGAGGCGGGCGACCGGATCGAGCAGACGCCGTGCCAGGTCGTCCATGTCGAGGTCGCCGCCGTGCGGGAGCGCGTCGCCGGGGGAGGTCCGAGCGGGGTTGCTCCGGCTGGAGGCGGAGGCGGAGGCGGAGGCGGCGGTGGAGGTGGAGGTGGAGGTGGTCCGGCCCGGGCTGGTCCGGCCGCCGCCCGTGTCGCGCTGCACCGGAGGCGGGCCGCTGGCCGGAGGTGGCGGGGGGACGGGCGTTCCCGGGGCGCCGGCGGGGGCCGACGTCCTGGGCCGTACGACGGGTACCGGTCCGGCGGCCGAGGCGGCGGGGGCCGGCTGGACCACGAGCGGCGGTGTGTACGGGCCGGTCACGGGCAGGGGAGCCGCCGTGGCACGGGCCGCGGGCGACGCGGGCGCCGGGCGCACGGGATGTGCGGGGCGCGGGGGTACGGGGGCCGGGGCGCGCCTCCCGTCGGCGGCTCGCTGGATCTGCTGCGTCTGCTGCGTCTGCTGCGGTGCGGCGGTGGACGGGGCGGACCAGCGGGCCGGGACCACGGGGCGGCCTGCCGGGCGGGGGCGGGGGGCGGCGGCCGGCGCCGCCCCCATGCCCGCCACGTCAAGGGTGCCGAGGGACAGGGGCCGAGCCGCCAAGAGCTGGAGGGCCCGGGGTGCGGTCGCGTCCGGCGCGGCCGTCCCCCCGACGGCGCGGGCGGCGACGAGCGGGACCGGGCCGGAACGCTGCGGGGCGGCGGTGGCCCGCTGGACGGGCGGACGAGCCCCGGCCGGTCCGCCGGTACGGGGCTGCGCGTCACCCACGCCCGCGCCCAGCAGGGGCGCGTGGACCCGGGACCCGGAGGAGGCGGCGGACGCGGGTACGGCGGCACTCGCCGGCATCGACGGCAGGGGCGCCCCGAGACCACTGCGCACGCGCGGCGCGGCCGGCGCCGGGCCGCTCGCCGCGGGCTCTGCCTGGCGCTGCACGGTGGGCATGGCCGGAGTCGGCGTCGCCGCCGTGGTGGGGTCCGATGGTGTGGCCGTGGGCGGGAGCTCGGCGAGGGGTGCGCCGAGGGGTGCGCGGGTGCGCATCCGCTGTACGGGCGTCTCCGCTGCCGGGCCGCCCGCGGGCATGGCCGGGGTGGCGGCGACCTGCTGGGCCGGTGTCTTCGGTGCCGGGCCGACGGCCGGGGCTTCTGCCTGGCGCTGCAGGGTGGGCATGGCCGGAGTCGGCGTCGCCGCCGTGGTGGGGTCCGACGGTGTGGCCGTGGGCGGGAGCTCGGCGAGGGGTGCGCCGAGGGGTGCGCGGGTGCGCATCCGCTGTACGGGCGTCTCCGCTGCCGGGCCGCTCGCCGCTGGTTCCGCCTGGCGCTGCACGGTGGGCATGGCCGGAGTCGGCGTCGCCGCCGTGGTGGGGTCCGACGGTGTGGCCGTGGGCGGGAGCTCGGCGAGGGGCGCGCCGAGGGGTGCGCGGGTGCGCGTCCGCTGTACGGGCGTCTCCGGGGGGCCGCCTGCGGGCATGGCCGGGGTGGCGGCGACCTGCTGGGCCGGTGCCTTCGGTGCCGGGCCGACGGCCGAGGCTTCTGCCTGGCGCCGCACAGTCGGCATGGCGGGGGTGGGGCTCGACGGTGGGGCTGGGATCGGCAGCTCGATGAGGGGCGCGTGGGTGCCCTCCCGCTGTACCGGGGCCCCCGAGGCGGCCGGGCCGGTCCCCGAGGCTTCGGTCTGGCGCTGCACCGTGGGCATGGCCGGTGCCGGGGTCGCCGCAGGGGGGCTCGACGGTCCTGCCGTGGACGGGAGTTCGGGGAGCGGGATGCCGAGCGGGGCGCGGGTCTGCGCATGCTGCACGGGCGTGTCCGGGCCGGCCGCAGGCATGACGGGAGCGGTGTGCGGCGCGGCGGAGAGCCGCACGGCGGACACGCGACGCCGGGGCGTGGCAGCGACCCGGGCGGTGGTGAGCGCACGCCCGACGGGGCGCGGCCGGACCACGGCGGGGGCCGCCGGGGCGGGCGCCCCCTCGCCCGGACGACCGGGCCGGTCGCCCGCGGGCGTCCGTACGGCGGCGGGTGCGCCGGACCCGGAGGGACGTGCCGTGGTGCGCTGGACGGGCGGGCCGGACACGGCTTCGGCGGAGGTCCCGGGGACCACCGCGATGCGGCGGACGATCGGGAACTGCGCAGGCGGGGTCGCCGTACGGCCGGGCTCGCCAGGGGAGACGGCGGCCCGCTGCACGGCGGGCGCGGACGCCCCGAGCACGGCTGCGGAGTGCGTGGACGTGAGGCCCCGCGTACCGGATCCGGATCCGTCCCGGGGCCGTTCGCGGGACGGTGTCACGGAGCTCGCCGAAGACGTCGGCGCCCCCGGATCCGCGGCCGGGACGGGCGTCGTCGTGCCCGACTTCGCCGTGCCCGCGCCACCCCTGGCAGAGGCGCGCGAGACGACCGGGCCCGGTGCGCGGTCGGCGCCGCGGGACGTGCCCGACGCGGTCGTGGGCTGCGGATCCGCGGCCGGGACGGGCGTCGTCGTGTCCGACTTCGCTGTGCCGGCGTCATCCTGGGCGGGTCCGCGTGAGACGACCGGACCCGGCCTGCCGTGGTCCGGCGTGGACGGGGCCGTGCCGGAGCGCGCCGGGCCGGTTCCCGACGGCGGGGCGCCGGGTCGCGTGCGGCGTGAGACCTGCGGGATGTCGCGCCGCTGCGACGACGCTCCCGGAGCCGACGGCCGCACCGGCTCCGCCTGCCCGGCCGGCTCCTGCGCGCCGGGCTCGGTGCGCAGTGCCCGCAGGAGCAGGGGGCCGCCGCCGCTGTGGGTGGGGCGGGCGGTAGCGGGGCGGGCGACCCCGCGTACGAGACCGGCCGGGGCGGACGGCAGCAGGGCGTGGGCGAGTCCCGTGTCGAACGACGGGTCGCGCCACGCGGCCAGGCCGGAGCGGAAGGCGAGCCCGTCACTGACGCCCATCGGCGCGCGCGACACGGTCAGTCCGGGCGGCGAGGTCATGCGCCAGCCGCCGTCCCAGTCGCCGGGCACGGCGACGTCCCGTGCCGCAGCCGTGCCCTGGTCCGCCACCGCCGGCGCGGCCGCGCTGTTCGGCACAGCGGCACGCCGACGCAGCCTGTCCCGCCATGCCATCTGTTCAACCGCCTTCGTTCACACGGGTGTTGATACGAGCTATCTCGGTGACCCAGTCCTGGCGCTCGCCGTGGGTCAGGTCGAGGATCTCGTCGCGCCGCCAGTGGAAGTGGTAGGCGATGTACGCGATCTCCTCCCGGAGCCGGGGGAGCGCGTACGTCACGATTCCCCCAGGCGCCCACCGGAGAGGTCGACCTCGAAGCCGCCGTCGCAGTGCGGGCAGGTGACCGCCGCGCGGGTGTGGCCCTCGCTGTTGACGCGCCGGTAGAAGTCCTGGAGGAACGCGACGTCGGTCGCGTACATCCGCTCGACGACCCCGGCGTGCACGTCGGTGATGGTGCCGAGCCGGGTGATCACCTGGCTCAGCAGCACCACGCTCAGGTACGCCGGGTTCTCCTTGACCCGAAGGTCGATCTGGGGGCGCAGCTCGTCGCGGGCGGTGGCCAGGCGCATCGCGCCCTGCCGGTGCACCGTGCCCGCCTCGTCCACGTACCCGCGCGGCAGCTCGAACTCGAACTCCGTGCGCAGCCCGTGGTCCTCGCGACGGGCCGGAGCGGCGGCGGCCGGGGGCGCCGCCGCCTGCTCCGGGGCTTGGGTGGGCGCCGTGACCTGGAGGATCTCCTCCAGGCTGCCCGCAGTCACGGTACGGCGCCTCATTCGACGATGATCTCCTCGAACACGATGGTCACGGACTCGGTGGCCGCGGCGGACTCGCCGGCCTTGAGGGAGGGGCCCTCCCACTTGGAGGCCCAGCCCTGCATCAGCTGGATGCGGCGGACGGTCGATCCGGTGGAGTCCTTGATCTCGATGGTGAGGTTCTGTCGCGCGGTGTCGACGGCGCCGTTGTTCAGGGTCTCCTTGATCCACTTGGTGAACTCGCTGCTCTTGTCGAGTCCCCGGGTGATCGTGACCTCGCCCGCCTGGCGTGCGCCGGGCTGCTTGCGGATGATCTGCTTGCCCTCCGCGCTGACCTGGCGGACCTCGACGACCTCTTCCTCGACGGTCAGGCCGCTGATCTCCTGGATCGATTCGACCAGGTAGCCGCCGAGCTGTACGCCGAAGATATGGGTGGAAAGAGCATCGCCCTCTGCCATGACTGTCCTTCACCTTTCCTTGCTGCTGCCCCGGAGGGTCACTCGTCGATGAGGCTGGTGCTGTCGGAGAACTGGGCCAGCCGGAACACCACGAACTCGGCGGGCTTGACGGGCGACACACCGATCTCGCACACCACGCGGCCCTGGTCGATCGACTCCTGCGGGTTGTTGTCCCGGTCGCACTTGACGTAGAACGCCTCCGCCGCCGTGCGGCCGAACAGTGCGCCACGGCGCCACTCCTCGGTCAGGAACGCGGTGACGTTGCGCCGGATGCTCGACCACAGCCGGTCGTCGTTGGGCTCGAAGACCACCCACTGGGTGCCCAGGAGGATGGACTCCTCCAGGTAGTTGAAGAGGCGGCGCACGTTCAGGTAGCGCCAGGCCGGATCCGAGGAGAGGGTGCGCGCGCCCCAGATGCGGATGCCCCGGCCGGGGAAGGCCCGTACGCAGTTCACGCCGATCGGGTTGAGCAGGTCCTGCTCGCCCTTGCTCAGGCGCAGTTCCAGGTCCACCGCGCCGCGGATCACCTCGTTGGCGGGGGCCTTGTGCACACCGCGCTCGGCGTCGCTGCGCGCCCACACACCGGCGATGTGGCCGCTCGGCGGGACGGTCGTGTTGTGCCCGGCGGCCGGGTCGAAGACCCGCACCCACGGGTAGTAGAGGGTGGCGTAGCGGGAGTCGTAGCCCGCCTCGTCGTTGCGCCAGGTGCGCACCTGCTGCGCGGAGAGCCCGGGCGGGGTGTCCAGGACGGCCACCCGGTCGCCCATCTGCTCGCAGTGGGAGATCACCGCGAGCTGCACGGTGCGCACGCCTTCGGCGTCGATGTCGCCGCGCTGGTAGGCGCTCATCAGGTCCGGGACCGCGACCATGGTGATCTCGTCGATGGTCTCCAGGCCGGCGAAGCCGGTGCGGGCGCCCGCGTCGCCGACGTACTCGGCCGGGTCGAGCCGGGACACGGTGCCGTTGCCGGTCGCGGCGGGCACGGCGGTCGGGGCGTCGGGCAGGGCCACGGTCTGGCCGGCGGGCCGGGTCTGGGCGGCGGCCCGCTGCTCGGTGACCTCGATCAGCTTCGAGGCGCGCGCCTGGGTGACGAGGTAGCCCTTGACGTTCTTGCGGGCGGAGACCTCGAAGGTCTCGGCGACCTGCTCGCCCTGGCGGACCAGGAGCTTGAAGCGGTCCTCGGGCGGGTTCTCCCCGTCCGCGTCGGCGATCTCCACGGACACGCCGGTGACGCCCGGCCGCGCCGTGATCAGGAAGCCGCCGAGTTCGACGGGCTCCGCCGCGCGGGGCTGGGGGACCGCTCCCGCGGCGGCCGGTGCGGCGGAGGCGTCGCTGCGGTCGGACCCGCCGATGCGGACGACGTACGCGGCGCCGCCGCCGTTGGCGAAGTACCCGTAGACGGCGTGGGGCAGGTAGGTGCCCTCGGTGAAGCCGCCGAAGTGCTGGGAGTACTGGTCCCAGCTGGTGACCAGCGTCGGTTCGTGGAAGGGCCCGCTCTGGGCGAACCCGACGAACGCGGCGACGGCGGTGCCGACCCCTTCGATCGGGCGAGCACCGGACTGCACCTCCTCCACGTACACGCCCGGGGTGAGGTACGTCGGCATGCTCGCTCCTTCGTCACGGCTTTGCAATCAGGACTGGTCACAGCCTTTCCGGCCGCCGCCGCCGGCGGCAGGGGCGTTCGGACCTGGCCAGGGGCAAGTGCGCTGCCCTTACGGTCGCCCCCGTCGGGCCGTCCAGGCAGCCCGCCCGGCCGGTCCGCCGCCGGGGTCACACGTCCGTGACCTGGCCCAGGTACGGCCCGAACTCACCCTCCAGGACCAGGCGGCCGAGCTTGCGGTACTCCTGGGCGACCGCCGTCACCACCTGGCGCATGGTCAGCGGTTCGCCCGAGGCGGCCGCGGAGTAGGCGGCCGTCACCGCGCAGGCCCGGATCGAGCCCCCGGCGAGTTCGAACCGGTCGGCACAGAAACCGAGATCGAGGTCGCCGGCCCGGGGCAGCCGGTCGCCCAGGCACCGTTCCCACAGGGCCAGGCGCTGGGCTGCGTCGGGCACCGGGAAGTCCGCGATCACGTCGAGGCGGCGGGTGAACGCCTCGTCGAGGTTGGCCCGCAGGTTGGTGGTCAGGATGGCGATGCCGTCGAAGGACTCCATCCGCTGGAGCAGGTACGCCGACTCCATGTTGGCGTGCTTGTCGTGGGCGTCCTTGACCTCCGAGCGCTTCCCGAAGATCGCGTCGGCCTCGTCGAACAGCAGCACCGCGTTGACGGCCGACGCCTCGGTGAAGATCCGTTCCAGGTTCTTCTCGGTCTCACCGACGTACTTGTCGACGACCGTGGACAGGTCCACCACGTACAGGTCCATGCCCAGGTCGGCCGCCACGACCTCGGCGGACATGGTCTTGCCGGTGCCGGAGGAACCCGCGAACAGCGCGATCACCCCGCGCCCGCGCCCGCCGCCGGGCCGCATGCCCCACTGCCCGAGCACCTGGTCGCGGTGGCGCGCGCGCACCGCGAGTTCACGCAGCCGGCGGTGGGTGGGGCCGGGCAGCACCAGGTCGTCCCAGCCCACGGCGGGCTCCACCCGGCGGGCGAGGCGGGCCAGGCCCGCGCCGTTCTGGGCCCGTACGGCGCTGCGCAGGTCGTCGGGGGAGACCGGGCGGGCAGAGAGCGCGGCCGTGCGCACCGCGGTGTCGGCGGCGCGGCGCAGCTGCCCGGCGTCGAGGCGGTGCGCGGACACTGACCGGGCGAGCGCGTCGACCTCGCCCGCGTCCCCGCGTTCGCCGGCGGCCCGCTCCAGCGCGTGGCGCCAGCGCACGGCCTGCCGCTCGGGGGTGGGGGCCGCCACCGTCAGGGTGACGGGGGTGGCGGCCGCCCAGGCGGGCTCCCAGCCGCTCGTACCGTGCGTGAACAGGGGGATGCCGCGCAGCACCGTGCACAGGGTGCGCAGGACGTGGGCCCGCTCGTCGGGTTTGTCGGGCAGTTCCTCCAGCGGCCCGAGCAGCACACCGGCGCCGAGCAGGCGGGCCTCGCGGGCGGCGGCGCGGGCGAGTGCGGGCAGGGCGCGGGTGTGGTGGGTCAGTGCCGCCGGGTCGAGGACCAGGGGGCGCAGCCCGCAGGCGTGCAGTGCGGCGGCGGCCAGGCCCTCGGGGTCGCCGCCGCGGGTCCGCAGGTGGACGTGGCCGGTGCCGCTCGTGGCAGCGGCGGCTGCCCGGAGCAGTTCGTCGGGGTCGACGGCCGGGTCGTCGGCGGCCTCGCCGAGCACCTCGGCCAGACGCGGATCGGGCGCGGCGTGGCCGAGCAGGTGGGCGGTGACCCGGTCCGGGACGGCCAGCACCCGGGACAGGGGCGGCCGTTCGGCCTCCGCGACCTCCAGCAGGCCGCCCGCGACGAGCGGTGCGCCGGGGGAGAGCCGGAACCGGGCGGCCGCGACCCGGCTGCGGCCGCACAGTTCGAGGGCGAGTCCGACGGTCGGCCGACGCCGTGTCACGTCGTCGTTGAGGTAGCCGTAGAGCCGTTCGAAGCGGGCGTCCAGGTCCGGCGCCAGGGCGACCAGGAGCAGGTCCACGTCCAGCGGCTCCAGCCCGAAGCGCGTGGCGAGGACGTCGAGCGGCGAGCCGGGCGGAGGGCCGCCCGGTCCCAGCGCGGGCAGGCCCGGGCCGTGCTCCTCGTCCAGGATCCGGGCGACCGCCTCGGGCGTGAAGTACTGGCCCCGGTAGGGGTCGTCCAGGTCGGGATCGACGGCGCGACGGCGCGCCACGGCCAGCCGTACCCGCTCCTCGACGAGCCGCAGCCGTGTCCACAGGTACGGGACCTCGTCGGCGCGGGCCCGGTCCGGGGCCGGGTCCGGTGCCGGGGGCCGGAGGGCGTGCGTCACGGCTGCCGTTCTCCTCGTCGGCGGCGGGCGGGAGCCTTGGGCCGTTCCCGGGAGCCGCCGAAGCCTTCCGGCCCCGGTGCGCCCAGTTCGAGGTAGCGCAGCCGGCGCGGGCTCCCGTCCTCGCCCGGTCCGGCCTGCGGTACGGAGTTCACCACGAGGCCCTCGGTGACGGGCGGGGCCGCGACCCTGCTGATGCCTGCCAGCGGTGCCTTCACGCGCAGCCCGAGGGACGGCTTCAGCTCGCCGCCCAGCGCCGACCACACGTCGGAGGCGGCCGGTGCGTCCATCCCGGTGCCGCCCGCGTCCACGTCCACGAGCAGGCCGAGCTCGGCGAGCGTGCCACTCAGCAGGCGCGGCGGCAGCGTGTCGGTGGACACGAGGCAGGAGAGCACCTGGGAGAGCAGCCGGTGCTCGTCCTGTGGTCTGCTCGCCCAGGCGGTGACCAGGTACGTCAGCTCGAACCAGCGCGGCGGGGTGCGGCGCGCGACGACGAACCCGTCCGCGTCGTGGACCTCGCCCGCGCCGCTGCCGCGCCGGGTCGGGTCCTCCCTGATGTCGTACAGGAACACGCAGACCGTGGGCGCGCTGCGGCGTGCCGCCCAGTCACGGGTCGGAGCGTCGAACACGACCTCGACGCCCGACGCCTCCAGGCCGGATTCCGCCAGCAGCCGCCGCAGCCCCTCGTCGACCTCGTGGATCATCGGCGGGTCACCTCGTCGGGCGGCTGCACCGTGCCGTTGACCACGAGGAAGTCGGTCTGCACCGGGGAGAAGCCGGGGCCGCTCGCGGTGATGACACGGGGGCCGGTCTGGTCCTTGGCGAGGATCAGCAGCTGGCCGATGAACGTGCCGTCGGACCGGGGGAAGGTCGGTGCCGCCGCGGCCGTGATGCCCGGCTTCCACGTGAACCGCACGGGCACGCCGGGCGGGAAGTCCTCGCCGCGCACCGAGGTGACGAAGCCGGGCCTGCCGATCGGCGGCACGGCGACGATGCGCGGCTGGAGGATGCGCAGCTGCTGCTGGGCGGTGTTGTCGCCGGGATCGGCGTCCGTGCCGGTCGTGGTCAGGCTGCCGGTCACGACGCCGGTGAGCGCCTTGTCGGGGTTGAGGACGACCCGCACGACGGTCCGGGCGCCCGGAGCCAGGTCCGGCAGTGCGCACTGCCAGTTCTGGTCGCAACCCGGCGGCGGCCCGGCGTCGGGCACGCCCTGAGGGAGGCCGATGCGCAGCCGCAGGCCGGTGGCCAGGGCGCTCTGCCCGTTGCGGACGGTGTACGTGACGACGACGCGGCCGCCGACGTAGCCGGGGTTCGGCTGCGCCGTGACGCTCACCCCGGGGCCGGCCTGGGGTGCGGGCGGCTCCGGCTGCGGCGTGGGCGTCGTGGGCGGGGTCGTCGGCGGGACCGGGGTCGGCGTCGGCGGGGTGGGGGTCGGCGGGGTGGGGGTCGGCTTAGGGGGTACGGGTGCCTCGTGCACCGGCACCACGGTCCGCCCGGCGTTGTCGCTGGGGCGGGGGTCGAGGACGGTGCCGGTGACCGACCAGTCCACCGGCTGGTCGCCCGGGGTGAGGCCGGTGAGGGTGACGGTCACGGGGACGGTGGCGCCGGGCGGCACCACGCCCAGGGCGCAGGTCAGGGCCGCGGCGTCGCAGGTGGCGCCGGGTGCGGTGAGCGCGGTGACGTTCACGCCGAGCGGGGGCGCGACGGTCAGCCGGGTGCCGGGTGAGGCCGCCGGGCCGTGGTTGACGACGTCCACCCGGACGGTGGCGGAGCCGCCGACGGTCAGCGGCGCGGCCTTCTCGGGTGCGCGCACCGCGAGGTCCACCGACTGCTGGACGCTGGGTTCCTTCTGACGGCCCGGCAGACCGGTGACGAGCAGGTTGTGGGCGCCGGTCGCCACGTCCACCAGCTTCAGCTTCTCCGGGCTGTTGGCGGCCCGGGAGCCGCGGGCGGTGAGCACCAGGCTCTTGCCGTCGGCGGTCCAGGCGGCGTCGCGGGGCTGGAAGGGTCCGGAGCCGGTGGTCTCGGGCAGTTCGCGGCCGCAGGCCCCCGGCTTGTCGCGGGCGGCGTCGGGCAGCAGGACCCGGCAGGTGCCGCCCGCCGGGGAGGCGAGCAGGATGCCGCTGCGCTCGTCGACACGGCCGCCGCCGTTCTTGCGGTTGAAGGCGACGGTGGCGCCGTCCGGTGAGAACGCCGGGCTGTCGTCGATGACTTCGCAGGCACCGGGACAGATGGTGGCGCTCAGGTCGCGCTGCCGGTCCAGGTGGTCCACGGGCACGGTCCAGATGTGCTTGTTGCCGCCACCGCCGTTGATCACCAGATTGCGGGTGAAGGCCAGGGTCGTGCCGTCGGAGGACCACGTCGGCTGGGCGTCGCCGCCCCGGGGCCGGCCCGCGGGCGGGGTGATCTCGCCGCGGATCGCCCCGGTGGCGGCGTCCGCGATCAGGATGCGCGCGGGGCCCGCGGCATCGCCGACGCCGCCGGGCGACGTACGCGTGAAGGCGAGGTACTTGCCGTCGGGGGAGAACGTCGGATCGGTGTCCCAGTCCTTGGGTCCGCGGCCCGCGAGCGGCATGGCGGCCTCGCGGGTGCCGTCGGCGTCCGCCATCCAGATCCGTTCGATCCGGCCGTCGCGCGTGTCCTCGAAGCGGGTCAGCACGATCCGGCGCCCGTCGGGCGTGTAGTTCTGCCGCTCGGTCCACGGGTCGGAGCCGGGGGCCGGCTGGAACAGTGGGTCCTTGGCCGGGTCGGTGTTGGTGTCGGCCGCCGGGTCCTCGTTGAGGATGGTCAGGTTGAGGTCGCGGGGGTCGGAGCCGTCCGTCCGGGCGTCCTGCAGGGTCACGACGTGCGGCCCGGCCGACGAGATCCGCTCGACGACGGCCCCGCCGCCCTTGAGGGGACCGAGCCAAGTGGGCGAGCCGACCTCCCGGTTCTCGCTGAGTACGAGCTGCGGCGTGTCAGGCGAGTGCGCGGGCACCTGGAAGACGTGGTCCCAGTCGCCCTTGCAGTCACAGGTGCGGTCCGGGCTGAGGAAGAGCAGGCCGTTCCCGTCGGGCAGCCAGGCTGCCCCCCGGGTGCGCCAGCCCCCCTGGGTACCGGCCAGCAGCGGGCCGTCGCCACGCCCGTCGGTCCAGCGCAGGCGGGGCCCGTCGGGTCCGGTCGCGGTGTAGGCGATCACGTTCCGGTTGGCCGCGTCGTCCACCGGGTTCCACACCGGTTCGGTGGCCGTGCCGTTGGCGGGGTCGGTGACGCGGGTGGCGGAGCCGCCCCGCAGGGGGCGTACGTAGACCTGTCGGCCGACGGCCCGGTCGCCGTCGGAGGAGTACGCCAGGCGTCCGCCCTCCGGCGAGACCGTGGGGTGCTCCTCGTTCGCGGGGGTGTCCGTCAGCCGGGTCAGGCCGGTGCCGTCGGTGCGCACCAGCCACAGGTCGCGCTGGACGCCACCGGACGCGGCGGGCTGGACCGAGTCGAAGACGACCGACCGGCCGTCCGGGGTCAGCCGGGGGTTCGCCACGTCCAGGCCGCTGGTCAGACGGCGCACCGACCCGTCCGCGGACCGCAGGTAGACCTGCGGCGCCCGCTCGTCGCGGCGGCTGGCGAAGACCAACTGGTCGCCCTGCGCGGCGGGCTGGAGGTCCAGGTGCACCGGGCCCTCGCCGAACAGCGGTGTGCTGGACGTGTCGCTCGCCACCCTGCCCAGGCTGCGGTGGCGCGTACCGGCGTACGCGACCCGGCTGACCCCGGTGTCGGCCGCCAGGGTTCGTGCCTCGGCGTCGCCGGGGCCGGTGGCCGCCGTCGCCGCGAGCAAGGGGATCAGCAGCAGCAACGACGCGCCGACTCTCCCCCAGCGGGGTCGCCGACCGCCGGATCCACCCGTGGCCATCAGGGTCCACCTCACCGTCCGGTGCAGCATCTACGTATGACCCCGCCACCCTGCGGCCCCGCCGCTGCGGACCGGCAGGGCCGCGGGGCCGGATCCGGGGGAAGCGCCCGGTGCGCTTTCGGGCAGTGGCGGGCGCGGCCCGCACCTGCGGGGCCGCAGGGCACCGGTCCCCGCCGTACGGTCAGATCAGCCCGTTGCGCAGGGCGTAGCCGACCGCATGCGTGCGGTTGCGCAGTTGCAGTCGCGTGATGACCTCGTGCAGCACGTTTTTGACGGTCCGCTCGGAGTACGAGGTCTTGCGGGCGATCTCCGCGGTGTCCAGGCCCTCCGACACCAGGCGCAGCATTTCCGCCTCGCGCGACGTCAGGGTGGACAGGGACACGGCGCGCGGGTCGAGCGCCGAACGCTGCAGGCTGCCGACGTGGTCGAGGAGCTTCGCGAGCAGGTCACCGGGCAGCACGCCCTCGCCGTTCGCTATCGCCAGGACCAGACGCAGGAGCCGGTCCTGGTCGGCCTCGGCGCGCCGCAGTACCGCGGTGACCCCGGATTCGATGGCGCGCTGCAAGGCGTCCCCGGATTCGAACGTGCCGACCACGAGCCCGGTGCGCGTGTCGGAGTTGAGCCGCAGCCGGTCCAGGAGGGCGGCCGTCTCGTCGTCCACGCTGTCCACGGTCACGAGCGACACCTGCGCGTCGTCGGCGTCGGAGTCGTCGACGAGCGCGATCTCCGGCCGCTGGCGCAGTTGGTGGACGACCCCGACGCGCAGGATCGGGTCCGATGCGTACACGGCCACGGTCACCCGTCGGCCGGCGCCGGGCGGGGAGACGGTTGCGTTGTTCTGGGGCTGGGGCATGTGTCGTACCTGTTCCGTGATGCGTATGTGGGGATACGGATGAGGGGTGATGGTCAACAGGTGGTTCAGCGAGAGGAGTTGAGAACAGCCTGCGGGGGCATCGGGGCTGCCCGGGGCGTTGCCCTCGCGCCCGTGGAAGCGGCCGGGGCGTCGCCGTAGCGTCGTGGTGTGACATCCCCAGCTGCCTCTCCCAGCCCTGGCGCACTCGGCCTCGACATCCCGCCGGTGTCGGTGACGCCGGGCGGTACCGCATCCACCAGCCTGACGGTCCGCAACGACGGCGACATCGTCGAGGCGTACCGCCTGGAGGTCGTCGGCGACTGCGCTGCGTGGACCACGGTGGAACCCGAGCGCGTCTCCCTCTACCCCGGCACCTCGGAAACGGTGACGATCCGCCTGGCCCCACCGCGTTCGTCGCAGGTGAGGGCGGGCGACGTGCCGCTCGCCGTGCGCGTGCTGCCCACCGAGCACCCCGAGTCCGTGCGGGTCCCCGAGACCACCGTGCACATCGAGGAGTTCCGGGAGCTGCGCGCAGAGAGCGCTCCCAAACGCCGCCGCGGCTGGCTGCGCGGGCGCTATCGACTCGCCGTGCGCAACGAGGGCAACTCCCCGGTACGGCTGGGTTTCACGCCCGCTCAGCCGGGTGAGGAGCTGAAGTTCGACTTCCGTCCCACCGCTCTGAAGCTGGAGCCGGGGGAGTCCGCGGAGGTGGTGCTGCGCGTCCGCACCGGCAAGCCGGTGTGGTTCGGGTCCCCGGTGACCTGGCCGTTCACCGTCGAGGTGGCCGAAGCCGGTGACGGGGACGGTGAGGACGGAAAGGAGCAGCCGGATCCGGGTGCCGTCCGGGCCCCGCTGGAGGCGGAGTTCGTCCAGATCCCGGTCTTCCCGAGGTGGCTGCTCGCGGCACTGGCGGCGCTGCTCGCGCTGCTGCTCGCCTGGTTCATGCTGGTGCGCCCGGCCGTGCGCAGTACGGCCAAGGAGGCCGCCGACGAGGTGGTCCAGAAGAGGCCGACGCCCGGTGCGGACGTGAACGGACAGCCCCCGGGGGCCGGTGACGCCAAGCAGCCGGGTGGCGGAGGCAAGAACCCCCAGCCCGGTACGGGCACGGGCGGTACGGGAGCCGGGCCGGGATCGGGACCGGGAGCCGGCGGGGGCGCCGCAGGGCAACAGAGCTCGGCCACCATCGACCTGCAGACCGACGGTGGGCAGACCAAGACCGGTGCCTACACGGTGCCCGCGGGCAAGGCGTTCGGGATCACGGACATCGTCGTCGCCAACTTCCAGGGCGACGAAGGCGTGGTGACCATCAGCTTCGGCGACCGCAAGATCACGACGATCGCGCTGGAGACGTTCCGTAACCAGGACTACCACTGGGTCACCCCCATCAGCATCGCCGAGAGCCAGACTGTGACCGTCCAGGTGACCTGTGCGAAGCCGGGCACCCCTGCCACCGGGCGTCAGGCGCAGGAGTGCCACGAGGTGCTCAACGTGAGTGGTGTACTGAGCGACCTCAGGTGACCCAAGCGGAAGACACATCGTCTGTCAGGTCGTGCGCCGGGGCAAAGGGGGTCCTTTGCCGCACCGTCCGGAAATCGGTACATCGGCTGATCGATCAGGCGTCCGCTCGTCGGCCGTACGTTCTTGTTCCGGTAGTCCCAGGACGGTGAACTCCGAGTAACCCATCGACAGTTGTACGAGCGACAAAGATGGCTTGATCTCGACTCCCTCCTGAGCTCCGGTCAGTGCGTGGGGGCTCCCTCCTGCCGCCCGGGGGTCAGGACCACCGTGGCGTCGCCGAGGTCGACCGTGTTCGGCAGCATCGCCTGCGGCCGCAGGGTCGGCGAACTCCTCGGCCATCCCTGCCCGGTTGAACCCGACGGCTCGCGGAAGTGGCCGGCCTCGCGCATCTGGAACGCGGCCGCGCTGTCGGCCCACGGCTCCTGCTGCCACAGCCTGCCCTTTTCGGTCACGCCTGACCGTGTGCGCCCGGGTCAGTCGCGGGGCCGGGAATGGATGAGGGTGAAGGCCGCGCCCTCCGGGTCCGCGACCGTGGCCACACGGCCGCCGATGCCCTCGCGGGGCGGTTCCAGGATCCGCCCGCCCAGATCGCTGACACGGGTGGCGGCCGCGTCGGTGTCCTCGACCTCGAAGTACGTCATCCAGTGCGGGCCCCGGTCGTGCGGCAGCGAGCGGCCGACGCCGTGCACGGCGGCCACCGGGCGGCCCTCCAGGTGCAGGGTCAGGTAGTCGAAGTCGTCGGAGGCGGTGGAGTGCGTCTGGGCCTCGTGGCCGAAGACGTGCTCGTAGAACTTGCCGACCGCCGAGGTGTCCTGGGTGACCAGCTCGTTCCAGACCGGGGTGCCCGGGGCGCCGTGCAGCCGGGTGCCCATGTGGGACTGTGCCTGCCACAGCCCGAAGATCGCGCCCAGCGGGTCGGAGCAGATCGCCACCCGCCCCGCGATGCCTGCGTCCAGCGGGCCCACCGCGACCGTGCCGCCGCACGCGCGGATCGTCTCCGCCGTGGCGTCGGCGTCGTCCGTGGCGAGGTACGTGGTCCAGGCGACCGGAAGATGCCGGTCCGGCGGCATCTCGCCGATGCCGGCCACCTCACGGCCGTCCAGCAGGGCCCGGACGTACGGGCCGAGCTGCTCCGGGCCCGGTACGTACTCCCAGCCGAACAGGTCGGCGTAGAAGTCCTCGGTGGTCCCCAGGCCGTGCACCATGAGGCTCACCCAGCACGGGGTGCCGGGCGTGCGCCGGGTTGCTTCCGCTGCCTCGGTCATGTCAGCCGTCTCCTCCGTCGTGCCGCTTACCGGTGCTGATGCTTCCACTCCGGGGGGCTCGACGCGCCCCGACCGGCCGGGTCGCGGGGGCCCGGGAGAGAGATGACCGGATCGGTTCGCACCTCTGGTGTCGGGCTTGTTACGGGGGCGCCGGGCGGGGAGGAAGATGGGCCGCATGACTTCGAAATCTGCGATCCTCTCCGCCGCCGAACTGGCGAGCGAGCTGGCCGGTTCCCGGCCGCCGGTGCTGCTGGACGTCCGCTGGCAGCTGGGCGGTCCCGACCAGCGCCCCGCCTACGAGGCCGGGCACCTGCCCGGCGCGGTGTACGTCGACCTCGACAGTGAACTGGCAGGTCCGCCCGGGTCGGGCGGACGGCACCCGCTGCCGGACCCGGAGGCCTTCGGAGCGGTGATGCGCAGGGCCGGCGTCTCGTCGGACGTACCGGTGGTCGTGTACGACGGCGGTCAGGGCTGGGCGGCCGCCCGGGCATGGTGGCTGTTGCGCTGGACGGGTCACACGGACGTACGGGTACTGGACGGAGGCCTGGCGCAGTGGACGTCAGCGGGGGGTGACGTGACGGCCGACCGGGTGACTCCCACGGAGGGTGATTTCAAGCCAAGTCCTGGAGCGGTCGGACTGCTGGACGCGGACGGGGCGGCCGCGCGGGCGCGTGCGGGGGTCCTCCTGGACGCGCGGGCGGGGGAGCGGTACCGCGGGGAGGTCGAGCCGATCGACCCGGTCGGCGGCCACATCCCGGGCGCCCTGTCGGCCCCGACCACGGAGAACGTGGATCCGGACGGCCGGCTCCTGCCGGCGGCCGCCCTGCGGGCGCGCTTCGCCGCCCTCGGCGCCGCGGACGGCACCCCGGTCGGGGTGTACTGCGGATCGGGGGTCTCCGGCGCGCACGAGGTGCTCGCGCTGGAAGTGGCGGGAATCGCCTCCGACCTCTACGCGGGCAGCTGGTCGGAGTGGTCCGCGGACCCGGCCCGGCCGGTGGCCACGGGTCCGCACCCCGAGTAGCCCGGACGAGTAGCCCCGAAGGCGCCGCCGCCGGGATGCCCGGGCGGCGGCGCTACTCCTGCTTCTTGCGGCGGGTGCCGAAGACGATCTCGTCCCAGCTGGGCACCGCCGCGCGGCGCCCGGGGCGGACCCCGTCGGCCTCGGCCTGACGGTCGGTGGTGCCCGTCAGCCGGTCGCGGTGGCCGGCCACCGTGCGGGGCATCAGGACGTCGGCGTACGCGGAACCCGCGCCCGCAGAGGCGGCCGGGGCCGGCGGTTCCTCCACCTCGGCCTCTTCCGCCGGGGGTTCGGTCCGGTCCGGGACCACCATGTCGCCGCGGAAGCTCGGGACCGCCTCCAGCAGGCTGGTCAGGGTGTCCCGTTCCTCTTCCGGATCCGGCTGGGGGGCCGTCGGCCGCTCCAGCTGGCGGTCGAGGACGCGGTCCAGCGGCCGGTCGCGCGGCAGCCGCGCGATCCTCGGTACGAAGGGGAAGCTCGGCTCCGGCGTGGCCGGGAGGTCGTCCGACTCGCCGATCAGCGAGCGGGCCTCGTCGTCCACGGCCACGACCAGCCGGCGCGGCGGGTCGTACGTCCAGATGGCGGAGTGCGGCTCACCGGCGACCCGGTAGACGAGCAGGACCTCCCAGGTGCCGTCGTCGCGGCGCCAGGAGTCCCACTGGACGGACTCCTTCTCGGCCCCGCGCAGCGTCAGCCGCTCCTGCACGGCCTCGCCGAGCTGGGGTCCGGTGTTCTCACCGGGGCGGCGTACGGGGGTCTTGCGGGCGCGCTCGGCCATGAACGCGCGCTCGGCGAGCACCGGGCCCTCGAAGCGGCGCACGCGGTCGACGGGGATGCCGGCGAGTTGAGCGACCTCCTCCGCGGAGGCACCGGCCCGTATGCGGGCCTGGATGTCGCGGGGGCGGAGGTGGCTCTCGACCTCGATCTCGATCTGGTTCAGGCGCGCGCGGTCGTTGCGCACGGCAGCCCGCAGCCGCTCGTCGATCGGAAGCGTGTACTCCGTGCTGTCCCCAGCCTTGAGCACCAGTCGTGTGCCGTCATTTGAGACGGCCACGACACGCAGTTCGGGCATGGGGACCTCCCGGGTGGTGCCTGCCGACGTCACGTGCGTCGCTGCTTCCGCTAGTCGAGTGTGGCCTGCCCGGGTGCAGCCTGCCACAACCTTGCCGAGTTAAACCGGCGTGTCGGGCATGGGCCCTTGATCGCCGTTATGGCACGGTTACCTGTTGGGCACGCACAGTGACCGAGTGGTTACTGTGCGCAGCAGGAATCCGTGCGATACCGCGGCAACACCGGTCTTTGAGTGCCGTTTTCCATCAATTCGGCCCCCTCTCCCGAATCCGGACATCCGTAAGGAAGGACGAACCCAGGGCTCGTCACAGTACTCCATTCGGGCCACCTGGGTGGACCGCCGCGCCGCCGAACTTCTCCCGGACGGTGGGAGTTGGCCTGCCCTCTGACGGGCTCCACCTGTACTCGTGTCCGTTTCCGGGTGTCTTGCTTCACAGAATCCCCAGAAACGGAACTATTCGTTTCGCTCGGGTGTCAGTAACTGCTGAAGGCTTCCGGTGCGGGAGAGGCAGGACACACAGGGGATGGCGATGGGTCAGAGGACGGCGCACGACGGCGAACCGGAGAAGAAGAAGAAGCTCGACCTGAGCGCGGCTCAGGTGGCCGGCAGCTCCCTCGCCACCGTCGCGGCCGCCCTCCTCGCCTCGAAGATGGGCGTCTACGGGACCATCCTGGGCGCCGGTGTAGTCAGCGTCGTCGCCACCGCCGGCGGACCCGTCATCCAGCACTTCTTCCGGCGCACCGGCGACCAGCTCCGCGAGACCGCCCGCCCCAGGGCCCGCCGGGTGCCGCTCCCCGGTGCCGCCGCGCCCTCCGGGGAGTTCGGCGAGGCCACCCTGCACGGCACCCGGGTGCGGGGCCGCAGGCGCACGGCGGTCGCGGCCGGCGCCGTCTTCGCCCTCTCCCTGGGCGTCCTCGGGAGCTACGAGGCGATAGCCGGCACCTCGGTCAGCGCGGGCGGCGGCACCATCCTCTCCGGAGGCACCCGCAAGGCGCCCGACCACGCGCCCCCGCGGCCCGAGGAGGAGAACGGCGCCGGTGAGAAGGACGGGAAGGACGGGAAGACCCCGGGGTCCGGGACCTCCCCGGCCCCCTCGGCCTCGCACAGCGGAGGCGGCCGCGGCCCGAGCCCCGGTCCGAGCACCCCGGACCCGGGCGACTCCTCGCCCGGCCCGTCCTCCTCCCCGTCGCAGCACGGCCCGACGCCGACGCCCACACCGACGCCCACCCCGAGCGGGATTCCGGGTACGGACGCCCCGACACCCGCCGGGCAGGGCCGAAGCGCCCCCTGAACTCACTCGCCCAGTACGCGCCGCAAGTAGTCGTTGCCGAACACCCGGTCCGGGTCCAGCCGGTCGCGGAGCGCGGTGAACTCGGCGAACCGCGGGTAGACCCGCGCGAAGTACTCGGCGTCCCGCGTGTGCACCTTGCCCCAGTGCGGCCGGCCGCCGTGCGCGGTGAAGATGCGCTCGGCCGCCGTGAAGTAGGCCTGGTACGGGGTGCCCCGGTACATGTGCACCGCGATGTACGCCGTCTCCCGGCCCGAGGCCGTCGACAGCGTGATGTCGTCCGCGGGGGCCGTCCGCACCTCGACCGGGAAGCTGATCCGCATCCCGGAGCCGTCGACCATGGCCCGCAGCTCCCGCAACGCCTCGACCACGCGCTCGCGCGGCAGTGCGTACTCCATCTCCACGAACCGCACCCGGCGCGGACTGGTGAACACCTTGTACGGGATGTCCGTGTAGGTGCGCGCCGACAGGGCGCGGCTGGCCACGCGGGCGATGGAGGGGATGGTGGCCGGGACCGCGCGGCCCAGCGAGTTCACCGCCTGGAAGATGCCGTTGGACAGCAGCTCGTCCTCGATCCACGCGCTCACCGGTCCGGGCGGGGCGGCGGGGCCCTGGCTGCGGTTGTTCCGCTTGGTGTTGCAGTTGCCGGTGTGCGGGAACCAGTAGAACTCGAAGTGCTCGTTCTCCGCGAAGTGCTCGTCGAACTCGGCCGTCACCCGGTCGAATCCCATGGGCTCCTCACGGGCGGTCAGGAAGAAGAGCGGCTCCACGGCGAAGGTGATCGAGGTGACGATGCCCAGCGCGCCGATGCCCAGCCGGGCCGCCGCGAACACCTCGGGGTTCTCCTTCTCGGAGCACGTGAGCAGCCGGCCGTCTGCGGTGACCAGTTCCAGGCCGCGGATCTGGGCGGCGATGGAGGCCGAGTCGCGGCCGGTGCCGTGGGTGCCCGTGCTGGTGGCGCCGGAGACCGTCTGCTCCATGATGTCGCCCATGTTCGTGAGCGACAGGCCTTCCCGGGCCAGGGCCGCGTTCAGGTCCTTCAGGACCGTGCCCGCCGCCACCGTGACGGTGCCCGCCTCGCGGTCGATCGAGGTGATCCCGGCCAGCGCCTGCGGGCGCAGAAGCACCCCGTCGGTCGCGGCGGCCGCGGTGAAGGAGTGGCCGGTGCCGACCGCCTTGACCCGCAGTCCCTGTTCGGCGGCCCGGCGGACCGCTTCCTGGAGCTCCCCGACCGAGGCCGGGGTCACCACGCGTGCGGGCCGGGCGGACACGTTGCCCGCCCAGTTACGCCACGCGGTCTGGCTGTTCTTCCCTGCTGTCGCCGTCCCCATCGCTAGCTGGCTCCTCCCCTTGCGCCGGCCTCGTCAGCCGGCGATAACCCGCGAACGCCACCGCCGCCGCGGCCACCCCCGACGCGATGGAGACGACGTACCCGCGCTGCGCGCCGGCCGCGTCGATGACCAGTCCGGTCACGGAGGAGCCGATCGCGACGCCGACCGCGAGGCCGGTGCTGATCCAGGTCATGCCCTCGGTCAGCTTCGCGCGTGGTACGTGTGCCTCGATCAGGGCCATCGTGGTGATCATCGTGGGAGCGATGGCGAGGCCCGAGACGAAGAGCGCCACGGCCAGAAACGGAAGGTTCCCGGCCAGTAGGAGGGGGATCATACTCACGGCCATCGCACAGATGCCCAGTACCCACCTGCGTTCGGTCCGGCCCTTGAGATGGAGCAGGCCGAAGACGATTCCGGCGATACAGGACCCAAGGGCCCAGACGGCCAGGATGTAGCTGGCGTAAGACTTGTGGCCCTGTTCCTCGGCGAAGGCCAGGGTGGACACGTCGATGGAGCCGAAGATCGCACCGGTCGCCACGAAGGTGGCCGTCAGCACCTGGAGGCCGGGGGAGCGCAGGGCCGAGGTGCGGTCCGCGTGCTCGTCGCGGGGGTGCGGCGCGGGCTCGGTGGCGCGCTGCGCGGTGAGCAGCCAGACGCCGGCGAACAGGCAGACGGCGGCGATCAGCGGTCCGGCCTCGGGGAACCAGACGGTCGACAGCATGATGGCGATGATCGGGCCGAAGATGAAGCAGACCTCGTCGATCACGGACTCGAAGGAGTACGCGGTGTGGAGCTCGCGCGGGGACTCGCGGTAGATCACCGTCCAGCGGGCGCGGACCATCGAGCCCACGCTCGGTACGCAACCCGCGATCGCGGCGCACACGAAGAGCGTCCAGTCGGGCCACCCGTTCGCGGCGGCCACCAGCAGCACGGCCACCGAGGCCACCGAGACCGCCGTCGCGGGGCGCAGGACCCGCCGCTGGCCGTACTGGTCCACCAGGCGGGAGACCTGCGGGCCGATGACCGCGGCGGCGAGGGCGAGCGTGCCGGTGAGCGCGCTGGCCATCGCGTAGCGGCCGGTGATCTCGGAGATCATGGTGAGGATGCCCACCCCGACCATGGAGATCGGGAGCCGGCCTATGAGGCCGGCCGCGCTGAACGCCTTCGTTCCGGGGGCCGCGAAGATCGCGCGGTAGGGACTGGGCAAGGGGTCTCCGTAAGGGACGTCATAGGCTCGTACAGGTTACGACTGCCGGCCGGGCACCCGCACGGGGAAAAGTTCCGGATCAAGGAACTTAGGGTCACCTTACCTGCGGTGCGGGCCGGGTCCCGGCCAGGGCGGTTCCCGCGCGCGGAGGCCGGGTGGCAGGATTCGATCCATGTCAGACCAGCTCCGCCCGCCCGTCGGCGGGCCCGCCGCCCCGTACGACGCCCTCCTGCTGCTCTCCTTCGGAGGTCCCGAGGGACCCGACGACGTCGTGCCGTTCCTGGAGAACGTCACGCGCGGGCGCGGCATCCCGCGCGAGCGGCTCAAGGAGGTCGGGCAGCACTACTTCGGCTTCGGCGGGGTCAGCCCGATCAACGCGCAGAACCGCGAACTGCTGGACGCGCTGCGCAAGGACTTCGCCGAGCACGGGCTGGACCTGCCGGTCTACTGGGGCAACCGGAACTGGGCCCCGTACCTGACCGACGTGCTGCGCGAGATGGCCGCCGACGGGCGCCGCCGCATCGCGGTGCTCGCGACCAGCGCTTACGCCTCGTACTCGGGCTGCCGCCAGTACCGCGAGAACCTCGCCGACGCGCTGGCCGCGCTCGCCGAGGAGGGCGTGGCCCAGCTGCCGCGGGTGGACAAGCTGCGGCACTACTTCAACCACCCCGGCTTCGTGCAGCCGATGATCGACGGCGTGCTCGCCTCGCTGGCCGGGCTGGCGCCGGAGGTACGAGCCGGGGCGCACCTGGTCTTCACCACGCACTCCATCCCGACCGCGGCCGCCGACACCTCGGGACCGGTCGGGGAGCACACCGAGCACGGCGAGGGCGGCGCCTACGTCAAGCAGCACCTGGACGTCGCACGGGTCATCGCGGACGCCGTGCGCGCCGAGACGGGCACCGAACTGCCCTGGGAGCTCGTCTACCAGTCGCGCAGCGGCGCCCCGCACATCCCGTGGCTGGAGCCGGACATCTGCGACCACCTGGAGGCCCTCCACGCGGCGGGTGCGCCCGCGGCGGTGATGGTGCCGATCGGCTTCGTCTCGGACCACATGGAGGTCCTGTACGACCTCGACACGGAGGCGACGGCGAAGGCGGCGGAGCTGGGGCTGCCCGTCGCCCGGTCGGCCACGGTCGGGGCCGACCCGCGGTTCGCCGCGGCCGTACGCGAACTCGTGCTGGAGCGGGCCGCGGTCGAACGGGGCGAGCCCGTCGAGCGGTGCGCGCTGGGACTGCTGGGCGCGAGCCATGACCTGTGCGCCGTGGGCTGCTGCCCGGCGCGGGCACCCCGGCCGGCGGCCGCGGGCGCCGACAGCCCGTACCCCCGCTGAGGCCGTACCCCCCTGAGGAGTGGACCGTGATTTCCGAAGAGCTGAAGGCCGAACTGCTGGACGTGGGCCTGCAGGCCGCCCGTCAGGCCGGGGCGCTGCTGCGCGACGGCCGGCCGGCCGATCTGGCGGTGGCCGCGACGAAGAGCAGTCCGATCGACGTGGTGACCGAGATGGACATCGCGGCGGAGAAGCTGATCACCGGCATCCTCTCCGAGCGGCGGCCCGCGGACGGGCTGCTGGGCGAGGAGGGCGCGGACACCCCCGGGACGAGCGGGGTGCGCTGGGTCGTCGACCCGCTGGACGGGACCGTGAACTACCTGTACGGGCTCCCGAGCTGGGGCGTGTCCATCGCGGCCGAGTACCGGGGCGAGACCGTGGTGGGCGTCGTGGCGGCGCCGATGCGCGGGGAGACGTACCACGCGGTGCTCGGCGGCGGGGCGTGGCTCGGTACGGCGCGGCTCGCCTGCCGGGCGGCGGCGCCGCTGGACCAGGCGCTGCTCGGGACCGGCTTCGCGTACGTCCAGGCCCGGCGTGCCCACCAGGCCGAGGTCGTGGCGCGGATCATCCCGGTGGTACGGGACATCCGGCGGGGCGGGTCGGCGGCGCTGGACCTGTGCGACGTGGCCGCCGGACGGCTGGACGGGTACTACGAGCGGGGGCTGAACCCGTGGGACCTGGCGGCGGGTGACCTGATCGCCCGGGAGGCCGGGGCCGTGACCGGGGGCCGCCCCGGCGAACGGGCCTCGGGGGAGCTGGTCCTGGCCGCCACCCCGGCGGTCTTCGCCTCCCTCCAGCCGCTGCTGGACGAGGCCGGGGCCTGGCACGACTGATCCCGCGCCGACGCCGTCGCCGTGGAATGAGGGAACCCCGGCCGCCGGGAGACGGCGGCCGGGGTCCGGGGTCCGGGGTCAGGCGGCGCTGACGGACACGGGAACCCCGTGCTCGGCGGCGAGGCGCTGGAGGTCTTCCAGCTCCGCCTGTTCCACTTCCGCGAGGAAGTCGTCGCCCGACTCGCGGGCCATCCTGAGGTCCGACTGCGTGGCCCTGATGCGCTGCAGGAGACCCGCGGTGAATGCGTCCATGGTGGGTTCGCCCCCTCTTCGTGGGTCGGCGGCGGCACGTGGCAGTCCGCCGTCAGGGAGTGGATGGGGTGTGCTGACGTCCTCCCCGGCACCTTGGGCCCAGAAACCTCGTGAGACGAGGGAATCCTCACTTCCGTCCCGTCCGCCTCCCTGTGAGCGTCGCCTTACAGCCGGTTTACGGCCGAAACGGGCAGGATGGACGACGCAACACACGTGCGCCCTGCTGGGCCCTTAGGAAGGAAACGACGTGCGCGTACTCGTCGTCGAGGACGAGCAGCTGCTCGCCGATGCGGTGGCCACCGGGCTGCGCCGGGAGGCCATGGCAGTGGACGTCGTGTACGACGGCGCCGCCGCCCTGGAGCGCGTCGGAGTCAACGACTACGACGTGGTCGTGCTCGACCGGGACCTCCCGCTCGTGCACGGCGACGACGTCTGCCGGAAGATCGTCGAGCTCGGCATGCCCACCCGCGTGCTGATGCTGACGGCCTCCGGCGACGTCAGTGACCGCGTGGAGGGGCTGGAACTCGGGGCGGACGACTACCTGCCCAAGCCCTTCGCCTTCACCGAGCTGACGGCCCGGGTGCGGGCGCTCGGGCGGCGCACCACCGTCGCGCTGCCGCCCGTGCTGGAGCGGGCCGGCATCAAGCTGGACCCGAACCGGCGTGAGGTGTTCCGCGAGGGCAAGGAGGTGCAGCTGGCGCCGAAGGAGTTCGCGGTGCTGGAGGTGCTCATGCGCAGCGAGGGGACCGTGGTTTCCGCCGAGCAGCTGCTGGAGAAGGCATGGGACGAGAACACCGACCCCTTCACCAACGTGGTGCGGGTGACGGTCATGACCTTGCGGCGCAAGCTGGGGGAGCCGCCGGTCATCGTGACCGTGCCTGGCTCCGGGTACCGGATCTGACGCGGGTGGCAACGAGTCCGGCGCCACCTGCGGCGCCCCCGAAACCGACCTGGGACCCCGGCCAGCCCGAGGGTCCCTTCCCTTGGCTGCGGCCGACGATCCGCATACGCCTCACGCTGCTCTACGGCGGGATGTTCCTGATCGCCGGCATTCTGCTGCTGTCGATCATCTACCTGCTGGCGGCGCAGGCCCTGCGTGAGGGCAATGCGCTCATGTACGAGATCGTCGGCGGCCAGAACGTCAAGGTCACGAGCCCCACCTGCCCCGTGGTGAGCATCAACCAGTCGTACGACCAGTTCAACTCGGCCATGAAGGCGTGCGCGCTGGAGCAGCGCCGCCACGCCCTGGACGACCTGCTGAGCCGCTCGCTGATGGCCCTGCTCGGCCTGAGCATCATCGCCTTCGCCTTCGGCTACGCGATGGCCGGCCGGGTGCTCTCGCCGCTGGGCAAGATCACCCGGACGGCCCGCCGCGTGGTCGGTACCGACCTGACCCGGCGGATCGAGCTGGACGGGCCGGACGACGAGCTCAAGGAGCTCGCCGACACCTTCGACGAGATGCTGGACCGGCTGGAGCGGGCCTTCACGGCCCAGCAGAGGTTCGTCGCGAACGCCTCGCACGAGCTGCGGACCCCGCTCGCGATCAACCGGACCCTGCTGGAGGTGCACCTTTCCGATCCGGGGGCTCCGGTCGAGCTCCAGCAGCTCGGGAAGACCCTGCTCGCCACCAACGAGCGCAGCGAGCAGCTGGTCGAGGGCCTGCTGCTGCTGGCCCGCAGCGAGAACCAGATCGTCGAGCGCAAGCCCGTGGACCTGGCTGAGGTGGCCTCGCGCGCCCTCGACCAGGTGCGCGGGGAGGCCGACGCGAAGGGCGTGGAGATCCGCGGTGAGCGTGCCCTGGCCGTCGTCCAGGGCAACGGCGTGCTGCTGGAGCGGATCGCGCTGAACCTGGTGCAGAACGCCGTCCGGTACAACGTGCCGGACGGCGGCTGGGTGGAGGTCACCACCGGGGCCCAGCACGGCGAGGCGGTCCTCGTGGTGTCGAACACGGGTCCCGTGGTTCCCGCGTACGAGGTGGACAATCTGTTCGAGCCGTTCAGGCGGCTGCGTACGGAGCGAACGGGCAGCGACAAGGGTGTCGGGCTCGGCCTCTCCATCGCGCGCTCAGTGGCCCGCGCACACGGCGGAAGGATCCAGGCGATCCCCAGGGAAGGCGGTGGCCTCGTGATGCGTGTCACTCTTCCCTTGTGAGTTCTTCCTCCCCGTGTTCGCTTTTGGCTGAATGCTTGCCGTGTGAAAGAAATCGCGTCTGTGTGATCGATCACATGGCCCGGTGTCGGCCCATGTGCGTTCTGTGACCCCTTGGCGGCCGGAACGCCCGGGAAGTCCGGGTTTCCGGCCCCCCGGATGGCGGGAAATACACGGGGTGGCGTTTGTGCAAGACGACCCCCGGACCGTGTACGGTCCCGGTCGTCATCCCAGCCAATCGCTCTCAAGGCGCGTGGCTGGGTGTCGATTGAGTAACAGACCTTGATGTGAGGCAAAATCTCCGCCTCAGGTCGGGCACAAGTCCGGCCTCTCGCGCGTTACGTGCGCTGAGACACCGCTAACACCCAGAGGGGGAGAGCGAACAAATGGCAACGGACTACGACACCCCACGCAAGACAGACGACGACGTCGACAACGACAGCATCGAAGAGCTGAAGGCTCGGCGTAACGAGAAGTCGTCCTCGTCCGTCGACATGGACGAGTTCGACTCGGCCGAGAGCCTGGAGCTTCCCGGCGCGGACCTCTCCAATGAGGAGCTGGCCGTCCGGGTCCTGCCCAAGCAGGCCGACGAGTTCACCTGCATGAGCTGCTTCCTGGTGCACCACCGCAGCCAGCTGGCGCGCGAGAAGAACGGTCAGCCGATCTGTCGCGACTGCGACTGAGAGGCGTCGGCCGTGGCTGGCTCGACACCATTTCGGAAGCGACGCTTCCGGAAATCTGGTGATCCGGCGGAGACGCAGGTGGGAGCCATGGACCCGGAAACGGGTCCTGGAGCCCCCGGCGGCTCCGCCACAGGGACCGCCATCGTGCCCTCCGACACCGCCCCGGCGGTGCCGTCGGCCACACAGACCGACGAGGAGGCCGGGCAGCGGTCCCGGACTCGTCGGCTGGAAGCCTTCAAGAGCGGTGTGCGCCACGGTGTACGCAAGGGCGGCGAAGGCGTCAGGACCGCCGCCCTGCACATCGCCGACCGGATCATCGAGAACGCACCGCGCGTTCCGGTACGGGACCTCGCGACGCTGCGCGCGCAGTTCCCGGGCCTCGGCCCCGATCAGCTTGCCGACAAGCTGATCTTCGGTGCCGCCAACGCCACCTCCACCGTCGGCGCAGGCATCGGGGCGGCGGCCATGCTGCCCGTACCGCCCGCCATGCCGGCCGAGCTGGCCGCGGAGATCACCGCCGTCGCGGCGATCGAGCTGAAGCTCGTCGCCGAGCTCCACGAGGTCTACGGCCAGCGCCCGCCCGGCAACCTCCGGGAGCGCAGCCTCGCCTACCTCACCGCGTGGACCGAGGAGCGCGGCATCGACCTGACCAAGCCGACGACGCTGAACGTGGCGCTCGGCGGTCAGATGAAGCGCGAACTGCGCCAGCAGATCATGAAGCGGATGTTCCGCAACCTCCCCAACCTCATGCCCTTCATGGTGGGCGCGGCCGTCGGCGCGGTGATGAACCGCCGCGACACCCGGAAAGTCGCCGAGAAGGTCCGTGGCGACCTGCGGACCCGGGCGGTGGCATGGGATGCCCTTCCGTCGCTTCCGCCCCTGGAGCAGCCCGTCCAGCCCCTTCCCGAGGCCACCAGGGCCGCACTTGAGGGCCTGGACCCTCGCGGTGAGGGCTGAGGGTCAGACCGTCTGCCCGCGCGCGGCCCGGAGGGCGGCGACCAGGGCCTGCGGCTCGCGGGTGGAGACGTAGACGTACGGGGTCGGGTCGGTCGGGTCGGTGACCTCGACGCGGACCGCGGTCGGCACGTAGCTGCGCATCAGCATGAAGGCGCGGGTGTCGGCCTTGTACGTGCGCCAGGCGCGCGACTCCTCGGCGTCCAGGATCTCCGGGTCCCCCAGGGCCGTCACCGGGATCCGCGCGTCCCCGACCGCCAGCGCGCCGTTCACCACGCGCACGCGCGCGGAGCCGTACGAGCTCACCAGCAGCCCGGCCAGCGCGGTGCCCCCGACCAGCCCGGCCAGCAGCGGCAGCGTGCCCAGCGGCAGCAGCATCAGCGCACACGCGAGCCCGGCCAGTACGGCGATGGCCCACCAGGAGCGGGGGGCGGTCAGACGTTCGTCGTGGTGCGCGGGGGAGAGCTGCATGTGGTCAAGCCTGCCACGGGGCGACCGGTGGGTAGCCGCGCGGGTAAGGTCTGCGGCTGTGAGTGGACGAAACACAGCGTTGACGCCCCCGGCCGACGCGACCGCGCCGGTCCGGCACCCCGATGCCCCGGCCCCCGGTGAGCTCCTCGGTGCGCACTACGAGCACTGCTTCGGCTGTGGCGGCGGCCAGCCGCACGGACTCCACCTGGAGGCCCGTGCGGGCGAGGGTGTGCGCGTCACCGCCGAGTTCACCGTCAAGCCGGCGCACCAGGGTGCCCCCGGCCTCGCGCACGGCGGCGTGCTGGCCACCGCGCTCGACGAGACGCTCGGCTCGCTGAACTGGCTGCTGCGCGTCATCGCCGTGACCGGGCGGCTGGAGACCGACTTCGTGCAGCCCGTGCCGGTGGACACCGTGCTGTACCTGGAGGCCGAGGTCACCGCCGTCGCCGGGCGGAAGATCTACTGCACCGCCGTCGGCCGGACGGGCGGCCCGCAGGGCCCGGTCGCCGTGCGCGCCGACGCCCTCTTCATAGAGGTGAAGGTCGACCACTTCATCGACAACGGACGGCCCGAGGAGATCCGGGCGGCGATGGCCGACCCGGACCAGGTCAGGCGCGCACGCGCCTTTGAGGTGAACCCCTGATGTCCCAGAACCACGCCCCGGTCGACGTCCTGATCCGCCGCGTCGACCCCGACGTGCCCCTCCCCGCCTACGGTCACCCCGGCGACGCCGGCTGCGATCTGGTGACCACCCAGGCCGCCGAGCTGGCCCCCGGCGAGCGTGCCGTGCTGCCCACCGGGGTGTCCATCGCACTGCCCGACGGGTACGCGGCCTTCGTGCACCCGCGGTCCGGGCTGGCCGCCCGCTGCGGGCTCGCGCTCGTGAATGCCCCGGGGACGGTGGATGCCGGGTACCGTGGGGAGATCAAGGTGATCGTGGTCAATCTCGACCCTCGCGAGAGCGTCAGGTTCGAGCGTTTCGACCGCATTGCCCAGCTGGTTGTCCAGCGGGTCGAGAAGGTGCGCTTCCACGAGGTGGCGGAACTTCCCGGCTCGGCCCGGGCCGAGGGGGGTTTCGGCTCCACCGGCGGTCATGCGGCCGTGGCCGGATCCGGCGCTGGTCAGCAGGGTGGGAATGGCTACGCTTCGGTCGTAACCGACCGGGAAGGACAGTGACGTGTTCGGACGTCGCAAGAAGAACGACTCCGCCAAGGACGGCGGCGCGGCCGAGCAGGTCGATGGCCGCGAGTCCGGCCTGGACGCCGGCGAGCAGGACGGCGCCGGGGAACCCGACGCCGAGCCGCGCCGGGTGAACCTGCCTCCGGCCCCGCGGCCCGACGGCCCCTGGGACATCTCCGAGGTGCTCGGCGACCCGGCCGACGGCCGGGTCGACCTAGGCGGCATCCTCGTACCCGGTGTCGAGGGCATGGAGCTGCGGGTCGAGGTCGCCGGTGACGCGATCGTCGCCGCGACCGTCGTCCTGGGCGACAGTGCCGTACAGCTGCAGGCCTTCGCCGCGCCGCGCAAGGAAGGCATCTGGGGCGAGGTCCGCGAGGAGATCGCCGCGGGCATCACCCAGCAGGGCGGCATCATCGACGAGGCCGAGGGCCCGCTGGGCTGGGAGCTGCGTGCGCAGGTGCCCGTACCGCTCCCGGACGGGCAGACCGGCGCGCAGCTGGTCCGCTTCGTCGGCGTCGACGGTCCGCGCTGGTTCCTGCGCGGTGTCATCTCCGGCCAGGGCGCGGTGCGCCCCGAGTCGGCGGGTGTCCTCGAGCAGATCCTCCGCGACACCGTCGTGGTCCGCGGCGACGGCCCGATGGCCCCCCGCGACCCGATCGTCCTGAAGCTGCCGAACGACGCCCAGATGGTGCCGGACGGCGTGCAGACGGAGGACCAGGAAGGCTCCCGCTTCGGCGGCGGCATGGGCCAGCTGGAGCGCGGCCCGGAGATCACCGAGGTCCGCTGACCGCGGTGTCACCCCCGCGCGCGGGGGCAGACGTGCGTTTTCGGCCGGTGGGCCCTACTCCTTCGGGGTGGGGCCCACCGGCTTTCACGCCCACGGCCCCACCGGCCTCCACGCCCACGGCAGGCCACGGCAAGCCCCACGGCAGGTCCCGCGTCAGGGATCCGTCAGGGATGGGCCTCCGGCCCCTCATCGGTGCGTTGAGCGGGCCGGCGTCCCCGAGAATGGGCGCATGGGACGCGGCAAGCTACGGATCTATCTCGGCGCGGCACCCGGTGTGGGCAAGACCTACGCGATGCTCTCCGAGGGCCACCGCAGGGTGGAGCGGGGCACCGACTGCGTCGTCGGCTTCGTCGAGCACCACGGGCGGCAGCGCACCGAGGTCATGCTGCACGGCCTGGAACAGGTCGGGCGGCGGGAGCTCACGTACCGCGGAGCGGCCTTCACCGAGATGGACGTGGACGCGCTCCTCGCCCGCAGACCCGCCATCGCGCTCGTGGACGAGCTCGCGCACACCAACGTGCCGGGCTCGCGCAACGCCAAGCGCTGGCAGGACGTCGAGGAGCTGCTGCGGGCCGGCATCGACGTCGTGTCGACCGTCAACATCCAGCACCTGGAGTCGCTCGGGGACGTCGTCGAGTCGATCACCGGGGTGCGGCAGCGGGAGACCGTGCCGGACGAGGTGGTCCGGCGGGCCGACCAGATCGAGCTCGTCGACATGTCCCCGCAGGCGCTGCGGCGGCGGATGGCGCACGGGAACATCTACCGGCCCGACAAGGTCGACGCGGCCCTGTCCAACTACTTCCGCCCCGGCAATCTGACCGCGCTGCGCGAGCTCGCCCTGCTGTGGGTGGCCGACCGGGCCGACGAGTACCTCCAGCAGTACCGGGGCGAGCACGGCATCCACTCCACGTGGCAGGCGCGGGAGCGGATCGTCGTCGGGCTCACCGGAGGCCCGGAGGGGCGCACGCTCATCCGGCGCGCCGCCCGGATGGCGGCCAAGGGCTCGGGCAGCGAGATCCTGGCCGTCTACATCGCCCGCAGCGACGGCCTGACCGCCGCCTCGCCGAAGGAGCTCGCGGTCCAGCGGACCCTGGTCGAGGACCTGGGCGGAACGTTTCACCATGTGATCGGCGACAACGTCCCCGAGGCCCTGCTGGCCTTCGCCCGGGGGGTCAACGCCACCCAGATCGTGCTCGGCTCCAGCCGCCGCAAGGCCTGGCAGTACGTCTTCGGCCCCGGGGTCGGCGCCACCGTGGCCCGCGACTCGGGGCCCGACCTCGACGTCCACATCGTCACGCACGAGCACGTGGCCAGGGGGCGCGGGCTGCCCGTGGTCCACTCGGCGGCCCGGCTGGGGCGGCCCCGGGTCGTGGCCGGCTGGGTGGTGGGCGTGGTCTTCCCGGTGCTGCTGTGCCTGCTGCTCACGCACGTCGACGCGGACCTCGGGCTCGCGAACGACATGCTGATCTTCCTGGCGCTGACGGTGGCGTCCGCGCTGCTGGGCGGGCTCTGGCCGGCCCTCGCCTCGGCCGCCCTGGGCTCGCTGCTGCTGAACTACTACTTCGCTCCGCCACTGCACCTGTGGACCATCGCCGACCCGAAGAACATCGTCGCCGTCGCCGTCTTCTTCGGGGTGGCCGTCTCGGTGGCCTCGGTGGTCGGCGTGGCCGCCCGGCGCACCCACCAGGCCGCGCGGCTGCGCGCCGAGTCCGAGATCCTGTCGTTCCTCGCCGGGAGCGTGCTGCGCGGGGAGACCACCCTGAACGCGCTGCTGGAGCGGGTGCGCGAGACCTTCGCCATGGAGTCCGTGGCCCTGCTGGAGCGGTCCGGCGACACCGAGCCGTGGAAGCAGGCCGGCAGTGTCGGCCCGAACCCCGCCGCCCGGCCCGAGGACGGCGATGTGGACATGCCCATTGGGGACCACATGGCGCTGGCCCTGTCCGGGCGGGTGCTGCCCGCCGAGGACCGCCGGGTGCTCGGCGCCTTCGCCGCCCAGGCCGCCGTGGTACTGGACCGGCAGCGGCTGGTCGGGGAGGCCGAGGAGGCCCGCAGGCTGGCCGAGGGCAACCGGATCCGTACCGCGCTGCTGGCCGCCGTCAGCCACGACCTGCGTACGCCGCTGGCCTCCATCAAGGCCTCGGTGACGTCCTTGCGCTCCGACGACGTGGACTGGTCCGACGAGGACCGGGCCGAGCTCCTCGAAGGCATCGAGGACGGCGCCGACCGGCTCGACCACCTGGTGGGCAACCTGCTCGACATGTCCCGGCTGCAGACCGGCACCGTCACCCCGCTGATCCGGGAGATCGACCTCGACGAGGTGGTCCCGATGGCCCTGGGCGGCGTACCGGAGGACAGCGTCGTGCTGGACGTGCCGGAGACGCTGCCGATGGTGGCGGTGGACCCGGGGCTCCTGGAACGGGCCGTGGCCAACGTGGTGGAGAACGCCGTGAAGTACAGCCCGGCGGGGGAGCGGGTGCTGGTGGCGGCCAGCTTCCTCGGCGACCGCGTCGAGGTGCGCGTCGTCGACCGCGGGCCCGGCGTGCCCGAGGAGGCCAAGGGCCGGATCTTCGCGCCCTTCCAGCGGTACGGGGACGCGCCGCGCGGCTCCGGGGTGGGCCTCGGCCTCGCGGTCGCCCGGGGCTTCGCCGAGGCCATGGACGGCACCCTGACGGCCGAGGACACCCCCGGCGGCGGGCTGACCATGGTGCTCACCCTGTGCGCGGCCGCCCGGGATGGCCGGAACACCGGTGCCGGCGCCGCATCCGGTGCGGACATGGTGGAACGTGATCACGAACCTGATCACGAACGTGATCGGAACCGACAGGTACGACAGAAGGCAGGACCTCAATGACCCGGGTGCTCGTGGTGGAAGACGAGCCGCAGATCGTCAGAGCCCTCGTGATCAATCTGAAGGCGCGCAAGTACGAGGTCGACGCGGCCGCCGACGGGGCGAGCGCCCTGGAACTCGCGGCGGCCCGCCACCCAGACGTGGTCCTCCTCGACCTCGGCCTGCCCGACATGGACGGCATCGAGGTGATCAAGGGCCTGCGCGGCTGGACCCGGGTGCCGATCCTGGTCCTCTCCGCCCGCCACACCTCCGACGAGAAGGTCGAGGCGCTGGACGCGGGCGCCGACGACTACGTCACCAAGCCCTTCGGCATGGACGAGCTGCTGGCCCGGCTGCGCGCCGCCGTCCGGCGGGCCGAGCCGGCCGCCGGCTCCGGCGAGGACGAGGTGGTCGTGGAGACCGAGGGATTCACCGTGGACCTGGCCGCCAAGAAGGCCGTGCGCGAGGGGCGCGACGTACGGCTCACGCCCACCGAGTGGCACCTGCTGGAGGTCCTGGTCCGCAACGGCGGCAAGCTGGTCAGCCAGAAGCAGCTGCTCCAGGAGGTCTGGGGGCCCTCGTACGGCACGGAGACGAACTATCTGCGGGTCTACATGGCGCAGCTGCGGCGCAAACTGGAGGCGGACCCCTCGCACCCGCGCCACTTCATCACCGAACCGGGCATGGGATACCGCTTCGAGAGGTAGTGGGGGCGCCGGTACGCTTCCTGTATGAGTGCTGAACCGCGTCCCGAGATGCCCGCGAAGCCTGCCAGGCCGGCGGGCCGGTTCCGCCGGATGATAGAGCGGCTGTCCTCCTCGCAGGAGGAGCTGCATTCGGCGGAGCTGCAGGAGGACGCAGAAGCCGCGGGGTGCACGCGGATCTGCGACTGCCACGACCGCCAGATAGTCAAGGTGACCGGAACCCTGCGCACCGTCACCCTGCGCCCGCGCGCGGGCGTCCCCGCCCTGGAGGCGGAACTCTTCGACGGCTCGGCCGCACTGGACGTGGTCTGGCTCGGGCGTCGCTCGATCGTGGGAATCGAGCCCGGCCGGCGCATGATCGCCTCGGGGCGGATCTCCATGACCCACGGCCGTCGGGTGCTCTTCAACCCGAAGTACGAACTCCGACCGCTCGGACAGGAGCACTGACCGGTGACGTCATTCGACAAACCGACCACCCCAGACCCCGCCGGTTCCGCCGAGGACCAGAAGGCGGTGACGCAGGCCGCCCTCTTCGACGCCTTCGGCGGCATCCGGGGCACCGTGGAGACGATGCTCCCCGGGCTGCTCTTCGTCATGATCTACACGATCAACAAGGACGTGAAGCTGTCCGCCATCGCGGCGGGCGCGGTCGCGGTCCTGCTGGTGATCGTGCGGCTGCTGCGCAAGGACACGGTCAAGCACGCCTTCAGCGGCGTCTTCGGCGTGGGTGTGGGCGTGGCCTTCGCCCTGTTCACGGGCAGCGCGAAGGGCTTCTACCTGCCGGGCATGATCTACGGCGTCGGCCTGGGCGTGGCCTTCACGCTCTCGGCGCTGGTGGGCTTCCCGCTGCTGGGCGTGATCCTGGGCCCGGTGTTCAAGGAGAACCTGTCCTGGCGCACCCGCAACCCCGGACGCAAGAAGGCCTACGTCAAGGCCAGCCTGGCCTGGGGGCTGATCTTCCTCGCCAAGTACGCGATCCTCTTCCCGCTGTACTGGTGGGGTGACGCGACGCAGCTGGGCTGGGTGCTGATCGCGCTGAAGCTGCCGCCGATGGTGCTCGCGGTGTACTTCACGTGGGTGTTCCTGGCGAAGGCCCCGCCGCCGATCGACGTGATCGCGGAGTGGGAGGCCAAGGAGGCCGCCGAAGCCGCCACCGGGAAGCCGGGGGCCTGAGCCCGATCCCTGCTGCCTCCGCCGCTGCGAGGCGGTATCCGCCTGTGACGCCGAGGGGGGCGGGGGGGGGCGGGGCCGGGCCCCCCCCCCCGCCGGGGGGGGGGCCCCCAACCCCGGCGGGCGGGGGGGGGGGCTCCCCCAGGTGAATAAACGGGCGGGGGGGCC
>NZ_JBIAHP010000004.1:181713-429285 GCF_042870715.1 Streptomyces sp. NPDC006463
CCTCCCTACCCCCCCCCCCCCCCCGGGGGGGGGGGGGCCCCCCCCCCCCCCCCGCGCCCCCCCCCGGGGGGGGGGGGGGCCCGCCGGGGGGGGGGGGGGGGGGGGGGGGCCCGGTCGGCCCCCCCCCCCCCCTTCGGTGTCTGTCCGCTTCCTCAGCGACGGGCCTGGAGGAGGTCCTCCAGCTGTTCCTCACGGGCCTGGGCGGCCACGAAGAGGAGTTCGTCGCCGGGCTCCAGGGTCTCCTCCGCGTGCGGGGTGAGGACCCGGTTGCCGCGGATGATGGTGACCAGCGAGGTGTCCTCGGGCCAGGTGATCTCGCTGATCTGGGTGCCCGCGACCGAGGAGTCGGCCGGCAGGGTCAGCTCGACGAGGTTGGCGTCGCCGTGGCTGAAGCGCAGCAGCCGGACCAGGTCGCCGACGCTGACGGCCTCCTCGACGAGGGCCGACATCAGGCGCGGCGTGGAGACCGCGACGTCGACGCCCCAGGACTCGTTGAAGAGCCACTCGTTCTTCGGGTTGTTGACGCGGGCCACCACGCGCGGCACCCCGTACTCGGTCTTGGCGAGCAGCGAGACGACGAGGTTGACCTTGTCGTCACCGGTCGCCGCGATGACGACGTTGCAGCGCTGCAGCGCAGCCTCGTCCAGCGAGGTGATCTCGCAGGCGTCGGCCAGCAGCCACTCGGCCTGCGGTACCCGTTCCACCGAGATGGCGGTCGGGGCCTTGTCGACCAGGAGAACCTCGTGGCCGTTCTCGAGCAGCTCGCCCGCGATGGAGCGGCCCACCGCGCCCGCTCCGGCGATCGCGACCCTCATGCGTGTGCCTCCTCAGGCCCCTCGGCGAAGGCCGCCTCGACCTTGTCGATCTCGTCCGTGCGCATCATCACGTGGACGAGGTCGCCCTCCTGCAGGACCGTCGCCGACGTGGGCAGCATGGCTTCGCCCAGTCGGGTGAGGAAGGCGACGCGGACGCCGGTCTCCTCCTGCAGCTGGCTGACCTTGTGGCCTATCCAGGCGGCCGAGGTGTGCACCTCGGCGAGCTGCACACCGCCGCTCGGGTCGCGCCACAGCGGCTCGGCACCCGAGGGCAGCAGCCGGCGCAGCATCTGGTCGGCGGTCCAGCGGACCGTGGCGACCGTCGGGATGCCGAGGCGCTGGTAGACCTCGGCGCGCTTGGGGTCGTAGATGCGGGCCGCGACGTTCTCGACGCCGAACATCTCACGGGCGACACGCGCGGCGATGATGTTGGAATTGTCACCACTGCTGACGGCCGCGAAGGCTCCCGCCTCCTCGATTCCCGCCTCGCGCAGGGTGTCCTGGTCGAAGCCGACCCCGGTGACACGGCGGCCGCCGAAACCGGCTCCCAGCCGGCGGAATGCGGTGGGGTCCTGGTCGACGACGGCGACCGTATGCCCCTGCTGTTCCAGGGTCTGCGCGAGGGCGGAGCCCACTCTTCCGCAGCCCATGATGACGATGTGCACGGCCGTCCTTCCGGCTGTCAGCGCTCGCTGGTTTCCAGCCTCATTGCATGCTCTGGCTTAACAGGGTCTCAGACCATGGCCCAAGCTACACACGGGCGGTCATCAGTGTGACCCCTTGGTGTGCAGTCGGTGGTGAACTGCGGCGGGAAGGGGTGGGGGGTTCGTCAGCCGGATTTCGAACGCTTACGATCCTCTGCGTGTCCAAACTGACCGACCTGCCCAAACGGATCCTGATCGGCCGGGCGCTACGCAGCGACCGCCTCGGGGAAACTCTCCTTCCCAAGCGGATCGCCCTCCCTGTCTTCGCGTCCGACCCGCTCTCCTCCGTGGCATACGCCCCGGGCGAGGTTCTGCTGGTCCTGTCGATCGCGGGCGTGTCGGCGTACCGATTCAGCCCGTGGATCGCCGTCGCGGTCGTGGTGCTGATGTTCACCGTGGTCGCCTCGTACCGCCAGAACGTCCACGCCTACCCCAGCGGCGGCGGCGACTACGAGGTCGCCAACACCAACCTGGGGCCCAAGGCCGGTCTCACCGTCGCGAGCGCGCTGCTCGTCGACTACGTCCTGACCGTCGCCGTGTCGATCGCCTCGGGCGTCGAGAACCTGGGCTCGGCCGTTCCCTTCGTGGTCGAGCACAAGGTGGCCTGCGCCGTCGGGACGATCCTCTTGCTCACGCTGCTGAATCTGCGCGGCATGAAGGAATCCGGCAAGCTCTTCGCCATTCCGACCTATGTCTTCGTCGCCGGCGTATTCATCATGATCGCGTGGGGTGCGTGGCGCGGCATCGTGCTCGACGACACCATGAAGGCCCCGACCGCCGATTTCGAGATCAAGCCGGAACAGGAGGGGCTGGCCGGGTTCGCGATGGTCTTCCTGCTCCTTCGCGCCTTCTCCTCCGGTTGTGCCGCCCTGACCGGCGTCGAGGCGATCAGCAACGGCGTACCGGCCTTCCGCAAGCCCAAGAGCAAGAACGCGGCGACGACGCTGGCCCTGATGGGCGCCCTGGCTGTGACCATGTTCTGCGGCATCATCGGCCTGGCCATGGTCACCGACGTCAGGATGGCCGAGAACCCGGCCACGGACCTGCTGGTGAACGGCACCCCGGTCGGCCCCGCTTACGTCCAGAACCCGGTGATCTCCCAGGTGGCCGAGGCGGTCTTCGGCGACGGCTCGTTCCTCTTCATCATGCTGGCCGCGGCCACCGCGCTCGTGCTGTTCCTCGCCGCGAACACGGCGTACAACGGCTTCCCGCTGCTCGGCTCGATCCTCGCCCAGGACCGCTACCTGCCGCGCCAGCTGCACACCCGCGGCGACCGGCTCGCCTTCTCCAACGGCATCGTGCTCCTCGCGGGCGCCGCCGCGCTGCTCACCTGGCTCTACGGGGCCGACTCGACGAAGCTGATCCAGCTCTACATCGTCGGCGTCTTCGTCTCCTTCACGCTCAGCCAGACCGGCATGGTGCGGCACTGGAACCGTCACCTGAAGGCCGAGAAGGACCCCGCCAAGCGCCGCCACATGATCCGCTCCCGCGCGATCAACGCCTTCGGCGCCTTCTTCACCGGCCTCGTGCTGGTCGTCGTCCTCGCCACCAAGTTCACCCACGGAGCCTGGGTCGCCCTGCTCGGCATGGTGATCTTCTACGGCACGATGACGGCGATCCGCAAGCACTACGACCGGGTCGCCACCGAGATCGCCGCCGCCGAGGAGCGCCCCGACGAGTACGTGCGCCCCTCGCGCGTGCACTCCGTCGTCCTGGTCTCCAAGCTCCACAAGCCCACGCTGCGGGCCCTCGCCTACGCCAAGCTGCTGCACGCCAACCGGCTGGAGGCGCTCAGCGTCAACGTCGACGAGGTCGAGACCAAGGCCCTCAAGGAGGAGTGGGAGCGGCGCGGGATCAACGTCCCGCTGAAGATCCTCGACTCGCCGTACCGGGAGATCACCCGCCCCGTGGTGGAGTACGTGAAGGGGCTGCGCACCGAGAACCCGCGCGACGCGGTCAGCGTGTACATCCCCGAGTACGTCGTCGGCCGCTGGTACGAGCACCTGCTGCACAACCAGAGCGCGCTGCGGCTCAAGGGCAGGCTCCTCTTCACCCCCGGCGTCATGGTCACCTCGGTGCCCTACCAGCTGCAGTCCTCGGAGCTCGCGAAGAAGCGGGCGAAGAAGCGGGCGGAGTGGAACGCCCCCGGCGCGGTGCGCCGCGGCCCGGTGGACGCCCCGCGGTCGAAGACCCCGGCGGGGAAGTAGCGGCGGGGAAGTAGCGGCGGCGACGCACCGGCGGCGACGCACCGGCGGCGACGCACCGGCGGCGATATAGCGGCCGGACAGGGTTGGCGAACGGCCGGACGAGATCCACGTAAACTGGTGGGTCGGTCGTCCGGCCGTTCCCCGTTTCAGTTTTTTGGAGTCTCCCCACCATGACGAGCGCCGAGCAGAACGAGAAGCAGTCACTGGTCGGGGAGGAGTACGAGGTCGAGGTCGGCCCCGTCGCGCACGGCGGCCACTGCATCGCGCGGACCGCCGAAGGCCGCGTCCTGTTCGTCCGCCACACCCTGCCGGGCGAGAAGGTCGTCGCGAAGGTCACCGAGGGCGACGTGGACTCCCGCTTCCTGCGCGCCGACGCGATCACCGTGCTGGAGGCCTCCAAGGACCGCGTCGAGGCGCCCTGCCCCTACGCCGGCCCCGGCAAGTGCGGCGGCTGCGACTGGCAGCACGCCAAGCCCGGTGCCCAGCGCCGGCTCAAGGGCGAGGTCGTCGCTGAGCAGCTGAAGCGGCTCGCGGGCCTCACCCCGGAGGAAGCCGGCTGGGACGGCACCGTCATGCCGGCCGAGGGCGACAAGCTGCCCGCCGGGCAGGTCCCGCAGTGGCGCACCCGCGTGCAGTTCGCCATCGACGAGGACGGAAACGCGGGCCTGCGCAAGCACCGCTCGCACGACATCGAACTGATCGACCACTGCATGATCGCGGCCCCGGGCGTGAGCGAGCTGGGCATCGAGAAGCAGGACTGGCCGCAGATGGCCACCGTCGAGGCCATCGCGGCCTCCGGCTCGAACGACCGCCAGGTCGTCCTCACCCCGCGTCCCGGCGGCCGCCTTCCCCTCGTCGAGCTGGACAAGCCGGTCTCGGTCCTGCGGGTCGAGGAGAAGGACGGCGGGGTCCACCGCGTCCACGGCCGCCCCTTCGTACGGGAGCGCGCGGACGGCCGTACGTACCGCGTGGGCATGGGCGGCTTCTGGCAGGTCCACCCGCAGGCCGCCGACACCCTGATCAAGGCCGTCATGCAGGGCCTGATGCCGCGCAAGGGCGAGATGGCCCTCGACCTCTACTGCGGCGTCGGCATCTTCGCGGGCGCTCTGGCGGAACGCCTGGGTGACACGGGCGCGGTGCTCGGCATCGAGTCCACGAAGCGCGCGGTCGAGGACGCCCGGCACAACCTGGAGGACTTCCCCCGGGTCCGCATCGAGCAGGGCAAGGTCGAGACGGTCCTCCCGAAGACCGGCATCACGGAGTGCGACCTGGTCGTCCTGGACCCGCCCCGCGCGGGCGCGGGCAAGCAGACGGTCCGCCACATCGCGGGCCTCTCGGCCCGCCGCATCGCCTACGTGGCATGCGACCCGGCGGCCCTGGCCCGCGACTTGGGCTACTTCAAGGAGCACGGCTACAAGGTCCGCACCCTGCGCGTCTTCGACCTCTTCCCGATGACGCACCACGTGGAGTGCGTGGCGATCCTTGAGCCCATCGCCAAGGGCCTCTGACCTGCGGGGTAGGGCAGTGTGCGTTATGGGCGCTGTGTGCGTTGTGGGCGATATCTTGACGCTGATTTGACGCCGTGACGCACGCCTGACGCACACAGTCAACGATTCCTGACGTCTAGTCAGCTAAGGATGGGCGCCTCCGCGGCAGATTGTGATCTTGCTGCGGAAGGCGCTCTTCTTTGTAGTGAGCGGCCGAGTCTGTCGCTCTCAGACTCGCGCTCCGCCTTCCTCCTCCGAATATGCTCTGTGACTGCTTGGCGGGGGCTCGCTGCTAGAAGCCGGGACCGTAGGGGTTCCATCCGTGCAGGAATGGCCGCAGATCATCGGCGCGAGGTTCGGGAATATCCGGCAGGCGGAGCGTCCCGTTGAGTGGGTTCAGGCGCTGCACGTGGCCTGAGGCCCAAACGATCCATGCCTCGGCTTCGTCCCTCTCCGGACCAATCGGCAGGGTCTGTGTGTGGAGGTAGAGGGCGTCGATGTACTCGGCCAGGCCCACTGCGCGACGCCATGCCTTTTCTTGTGCTTCGAGTCGCTGGACGCGAACTGTCTCGGCGTAGTCGATCTTTGCTTGTTCCATCGCAGCTTCCCACCGGAGCCGCTTCTCCCGCGCGGCCTCCAGGTCGGTCAGCCGTTTGCGTTCGGCAGCTTCCCCCCGGAGTCCCACTTCCTGCACGATTTCGGCGAGCTGGTCCTCAAGAGGGCGTGCGGCCGTGTCGGCCCACTCGTCGGCCCTATGCCGTGACCCGCCGCTGATGCAGATCCTCAGGCGTTCAGCCGGGGAGTGGTCGTACCGAGCAATCCTGACCCAGGAGTGCTTCTCGGCGTCCGAGAGTTCCTTCTTCGTGGGGATGTGTTCGGCCCGGTCCTGTTCCTGCAGGATGAGGAAATCGCATCTCTGGCCCTGGGTTGTGATGGTGAAGTGCGGAGGGCCGTTTCGCCGGCGATGCGGTGCCGGTGCGCTCTCGGCTGTGCCGAATGCGATGGCGCACCCCAGCCTCTGCGTTGCGGTGAGCAGCGCGTGGATGAGGCGGAAGGCTCTGCCCTGCACAGATTTGGTCAGCGCCATGGGCTGGGGGTGCGCCTGCAGAGCTTTGACCACGGGGTGTGGAGTGGTGAGCCGTGCCGGTACGGGGACGGGTGGCAGTACGGCCAGGCGCCAGGCGGGGGTGTCGACGAGCCGGATTTCGTATCCGTCGGGGCACCAGCCAGCGTGCAATTTCTTGGTCTCAGGGATCTTTCCCGACCGGCGTGCTGCGGCAACACGGATCGGCCATTTCTCGGTCTCCCGACCGCTGGCTTCGCATTTGACGACGCGGCCGCCGGCTTCGGCGAGCTCCTCCAAGAGCTGCTCCGTGACGGTCTTGGTCTTCTTCCGTGGAAGGGAGCTGGTTTGCTGCACCGGCACGGGGGCAACTGCCTTGACGCCGGATTTCTCGTTCTTGGCCACGTCGGGTGACTGGATTCCAGCCTGCGGCGCTGGTGCGGTGTCTTTGCTGCGAGGTTGTTCGGGCGGATGGGATCCGTGGTCCAGGTATTGCTGGCCGGCCTTGGTGAGGGCGACGGACCACTGTCCCTGACGCCTGGAGACTTTGACCAGTCCGCGGCTGTGCAGGGCTTGGCAGCTGAGTTTGTGCCCGGTTCCTTCCCACACGCCGTCAGGGCAGCCTCGGCCGACCCATTGCAGCACTTGCTGCTGCCGTTTGTTGAGCTCTCGTGGCACCTGAACTCCCCACCGTGCGAATGCCTGATGGGCATGCTCTCAGCCGCGGGCCTGTCCGGCGGGTCATGTGACCGTCGCGGCTTGGGGCCGTTGGCATGAGCGTGGGGCGGGGAGGCTTAACGTATGAGGAGTGGGCCCGGCTGAAACCGCATCTGCCGAAGTCCGGGGTAGCGCGGCGGCCGTTGGGCCAACCACCGCAAGGTCATCAACGGGATCCTGTACCGAGTGCACTGGGTGCCATGGCGGGATCTACCTGCGCGTTTCGGTCGTTGGGAGACAGTGTGCGAACGGCACAGGCGCTGGTCGGCTGACGGCACCTGGGGCAGGAGCTTCGCGGCCGTCCTGGCTGATGCCGACGCGGAAGGCCGGATCGACCGGTCGATGGTGAGCGTCGATGTGACGGCGTCCGCAGGGAGCTCTGGAGGCTGGCGAACGGCATGTGCCAAATATGAGGGAGGGAAGGGAGCCAGACCCTGGGATCACCGGAGGCACGCCGGGTGCCTCTCCACGCTGGAGTGGCGCTGGGAGACCGTCTAGCCAGCCACCGCCGGCATCCTCTTGAACTTTTCGGATGCGTATCAGGCTGTCCAGCTCAGCGGGCGGGAACTTCACTCTTCCGTCGAGACCACCACCTGGGCTTTGGCGGGAGGGCTGGCCAGCGCCGACCTGACCCACTTGACGAGTGGAGACACGACCTCGTAGCAGCCCTTGAGGTCATCGACGACCCTCTCGACCGTGGCCACCGTCCGACGGAGGTCTTGGGTTACCTGCTCGGCATTCTCGGCGAAGACTCGGGCGTCCGTGACGAGGTCGATCGTGAACTGCCGGTTCATGCGCAACTTCCCTTCTCCTGCGGGCGTGACTGCGTCGCACTCGCGGATCGAGAAGACGCATCGTGGTAGGTTTCACGAATTGCTGGTGATGTGAAACGCAGGCTACACGGTTCACGAGGAGTCGGTGAAGTGAAAGCAGGATCCAGTTCGGCGGTGGCCTTCGGTCGCGTGTTGCAGGCAGCGCGCAAACGCTGGTCGAAGACCCAAGCCGATGTCGCCAGCTTCTTCGATCCCAAGCTCTCCGTGGCCGCTGTCTCGATGGCCGAAAGCGGCAGCCGTCCGCCCAGAACCGAGGCGATGGTCCGTGGCTACGCCGTCGCCCTGGAGCTCGACGAGGATGCTCTGCTTCAGCTCTGGTGGGCGATGCAGGGGATGATCGGGATCGATATCTGGGCCGAAGAGCTGCCGGTCCCCCAATGGTGGCGGGAGGGTGAGGTGAGTCCTCAGGCAGAGCTCGACCATCACCAAGCCCGTAGCGACGCCAGTGGGGCCTGGACCCCGAACGAGGACTTCTACGAGCCCTCACTGGAGCTGTTCGCCCTCGCCGAGGCGATCTGCAAGATCCTGGTGCGCCTACTGGGCGACTCTTGGAAGGTTGGCTACAAACACGAGATCGGCCTCCGCGACCCTATTGACGGGCGCCTCGCGGCAGTCATCATCGAACTGCGGACAAAGGTTTCGGACGGGGACGAGTCAAACAAGTCCCCTGAGCTGATGGTCACATTCGCATGCCCGGAACCCGTGGCTCGACCTGTTCCGTCCGAGCCGACGGCGAGGACCAACTCTGAGGCCATCTCGCCCGACGTAGCATGGATCCTCTCTTCGGTCGAGGCGATGCCTGCCCGCGAGCGAGCAGCGGTCGCCGGCTTCATCCATGGACTGCGAGAGGGAGCAAGCCTCTTCTCCGAGCAGGTCTCCTCGACGCCTACGTCGCAGACACCTGTCAGCAAGGGGCAGCGAACGCGGCACCGGACATGACGCAATCTCTCACGGGTGAAGTTCCCCGGTGATGATGTACAGCAGTTGGCCGAGTACCGCTACCGGGCTGTGAATGGGTCTCCCGGCGAGCAGCAACAGTTCAAGGTCCGGGTGGCCTGCGGCGTCGAAGGCCGCATCGAGGTCCGGCTCGACCCCCTCTCCAGCACCGCGGTCGCCGGCGTCCCCGTGTCCAATACCGGCGGCCGGCAGACCTGGACCACCGAGACCGCCGACGTCTCCGGGATCACCGGCACTTACGCCGTCTATCTGCCCGTCTGTCTGCGCGACCAGTCCGCGATGCATTGAGGGTGTCTTGGGGTCGCCCGGCGGCTCGGCCACCGGTCCATCAAGGTCACCGTCGACATCTACGGACACCTCGTGCCCGGCGCCTGGCGTCGCTGCCGGGAGAGATCCTGCAGACCGCGTCGCTGACCTGGGAAACGAGATGCCAAAGTCCCAAGTGGTCGCCACCGGTTGGTTGAGCCCGGCGGCGATCATTCTGGCGTCCTTGGCGACGGTCTCGAACGCGAGGGCCCGCAGGAGAGGAGGCAATGACTCACACTCTGACGGAGTGTCGGGTGTTTCACGTTGGTTCATATCGTTGGTGCTGTGATTGCGGTTCTCTCGCCGACCGCTGGCCCATCGGGAGCCGAGACGTCCTGCTGCGGGTCTCGAGTCGACCTGCTCATGCTTCTCGTAAGGCCGCCCGCCTTGCCTGAACTCCTCGCTAGAGTCCCCGCATAGATAGGGCAGAGGGGGGAACGCGTGGCTGCTGTCGACTCGGGTCAGCTTGAAGAGGCGTGGGGACTCAGGGGGGCCGATGGCTCAGTTGGCTACGGCAGCGAGTTCGCCGCACAACTGATGACCTACACCCGGGAAGTGCTGGGCGAGTGGCAGCACACGCGTAGGTGGAAGCCGGGCAAGCAACTGCGCGGTCTCTCCCGGAGCACCACTCGCGACTACAGGGGCCGTTTCCTCCTGGAACTTCTGCAGAACGCTCATGACGCCCACCCCGGTGAACGGAACGAAGGGCAGGTGCACATCCTGCTCGACGAGGAGGAGGGCGAGCACGGCACCCTCTATGTCGCCAACGCGGGCAACCCCTTCACCTGGGACGGCGTGGATTCGGTGACCAAGCTCTCCTGCAGTGACAAGGTGGTGGGCGAGGGAATCGGCAACAAGGGCGTCGGGTTCCGCAGCGTGTTGCAGATCAGTGCCGCACCCGAGATCTACAGCGCCAGACCTGACGGTGGCACCCCGGCCGTCCTGGACGGCTACTGCTTCCGCTTCACCACGCCCGACGACCTGAGCCTGCTGCTGGCGGACGCCGAGCTTGTGCGCCGGGCGACCGAGGAGTTCCCGCCGCTCCAGCTCCCGTTCCCGGTCTCCGATGTCCCCGAGAACTGCGCGAAGCTGGCCCTGGCCGGCCATGTCACCGTGATCCGGTTGCCCTTGCGCAGCGCGACGGCACGCGGCGAGGTGCGGCGGCGGATCGACGAGCTGGTCGGCTCAGGCGCTCCCGCCATGCTGTTCCTGGAGCGCCTTGAGTGTCTGGTGCTGGAACGGCGTGCGCGTGATGTAGAGGAGCGGACCGAACTGACGCGCTCCGAGAAGCGGTTGTCAGCCGTGCCGAACGTTCCGGCTGCGGGCGGTGCACCGGCCGTGTCGCTGGCGCAGGTTGATCTCGGCCCGATCGGCCGATTTGTGCTCGCACGCGGTACGGTGCCTGCCGCAAGACTGCGCGCCACGGTTGCTGAGGCCGTCGAGGACGAAGGGCTGGACGACTCCTGGACCGAGTGGTCCACACCCGCCGTCATCGAGATCGCTTTGCCGGTCGTGTCGGCTTCACCCGGGCGCGTGTACACCTTCTTGCCGCTCGGCGACGATGTGATCGCTCCGCTGGCCGGCCATCTCAACGCGCCGTTCTACACCAAGACCGACCGCACGGGCTACGACAGCGAACACCCACTCAACACCATGCTTCTTGATGCCGCGGCAGAGACCTGTCTCACCGCCGCCGCAGCGCTGCGGGGCAGCAAGACACCGGATGCCGCCCGATTGGCGGTGGATCTGGTGAGCTGGCACCCGAAGTGGGCCGGGCGGGTGGCCGCTGCGTCGCGGCGGACCCTGGGGCGTGAACTCGCCGACACGCCGATCGCGCCGGTGCTCGGCCCCGCTGGCCCTGCCGGATCCCCGCTGGCGTGGGGATCTCCGCGAGCCGCTGTCCTGTGGCCTGAGGCCGATCTGGCAGTGCTCACCGCGCGGGCGGCATGCGAAGCCGACGTCGAGGTGGTCGACACGGCTCTGCCGCGCGGGCCGCGCACCCGCCTGGCCAAGCTCTGCGAAGCCCTGCGGTGCCCCCTGGAACCGTCGGCGGAGGAGCTTGCCAGCCACGTCGAGCGGATCGCGGCGACGCTTCCTCTGCCTGGACCGGACGAGCCCGTCGACGTGTGGGACGGCGTCTACGCGGATCTGCCCCACCTCTTCGAGGGCCGCGGCCGGGTACTCCAAGGCCGCAAACTGCTGCTGGCGGCCGACGGGACGTTGCAGCGTATGAACGGCGCGGCAGCGGTCGATCACGTCCCTTCCAACGAGCTTCGCCGGTCCCGGCGCCAGGCGTTCTTCCCGCCAGCCCGGGGGCTCTCCGAACCCTCTGGCTCCACCGCTGCTGCTGCCGCCAGCGACCTGGCGGTGCCCGCGTCCCTGAGCAAGCGGCTGTTCTATCTGCACCCGGGCCTGACCTGGATCGAAAGTGAAGGGCAGGTGCGCCGGCAACAGGCCCGCCTCTTCCTGGAACAGCATCGTCTCGTACGCCGGTTCGACGCGGCAGGCCTGCTGGAGCACGTCCGGCATGCCCTTTCGCGCAGCAAGGACCAAAAGCTGCGCATTCAAGCCCTACGCTTCGTCTTCCACCTGCACCGTTCCCGTCAGTCCTCTGGTGCGCTGCGCCTGCGTGACCTTGGTCTCTACGTGCCGTCGGCGGACGGCCCGCTCATCCCGGCGGCGAGTGGCAAGTTCGGGCCGGGCTGGTCCGGCACCATGGGAGAGGACCTGGCGCGCGTGGCGCAAGAGGGGCGTGAGGAGAGCGTGTCCCTGCGCTCGCTCGCCCGGCAGTTCGTCGCGACGCCGGATATGCTCCTTCGCCGTGGGGAGGCAGAGGCCGACTGGCGGGCGTTTCTCGGCGAGCTCGGTGTCACCGACGGCTTTCGTCCGGTCTGCACACCTGCCGCCGATACCACGGCGGAGGGATGGCGACTGACACCGGCCGACCTGGTGCACATGGCGAAGGTGCCCGTCGCCGTCGCGGAGCAATGGCAGCCGCACATTCACCGGGACGGGCGAACCGCCCAGTACCCCTACACGCCGTACAAGGGAACCCCGGCCTACCGGCTCCCAGGCCAGGAGACCGTCGACCAACTAAGCGAGCCCGCCCGGCTCGCCTTCGCCCGGCTCGTGCTGCACGGCCTGCCGCAATGGTCCGCCAACTGCTTCACCAGCACGTGGTTCAGGGACCGGTCTGGCAACAAGGATCCCCAAAAAGTACCGACGCCATTAGACGCCTTTGTACGGGAGCAGCCCTGGCTTCCGGTGCGCGGCCGGGGCCGCGCGGTGCGTTTCGTACGCCCAAGGGAAGCCTGGCACTGCCCGCCCAGTATGGAGGAGGAGCCCCTATTCGCCCCGACGATCGCTCGGCAGGTGAGCTCCCTGTTGGAATCCCCGGAGGTGGTGGCGCAGCTGCGGTCGTACGGTCTTCCGACCTGGAACGATGGCCGGGACAGCGGCAGACTTCTCGCGGCCCTGGCCGACTTCGTCGCCGAGGGTGCGGTCGGGTCCGAAGGCCGTCCCGCGCTGCAACGCGCCAATGAGTACGCGTGGCGGTCTCTGGTCACCCGGGCCCGTACGAACACCGCATCCAGCAGCCTGCCCTTTGCCGGCGGCGCCCTGCTCGCGGAGTCGGGAGAGCTACTGATCGCCGTGCCGTTCGCCGGCCTTTGTGACGGGAACAGCACGCTCTACGTCACAGACGAACGGGCAGGCGTCAAGGCACGCATCGCCCAGGAGATGGAACGTCCGTTGCTCGTGGTACCGGGCTTGGCCCGGGAGGTCGTCGATCTGCTCGTGCGTGGGGGAGCGCGGTCGGTACGTCACGTGGACGAGGCCCGGCTGGAAGTCTTCGTCGATGAACAGCCACTGGACCGGTCGGAAACCGGGACACCGCTGGTCACCGTCCTGCCGTGGCTGCCGATGGCGCTGGCGGCCCTGGCCGACCATAGTGCCCAAGGGATTCGGCCGACCGAGGCGTCCCTGGCGGAGTTGGTCGCAGGCATTCGGCGGATCGGCTCACGTACCTACCGGACGCTGGAGATCCGGCTGGATGAGGAAGAGGTAGCGCTGCCGGACCGGCTCGGTGGAATCCTGCCGCTGCCCGACGACCACCGCCCCCTGCTCATGGGCCGGGCCCAGCCCGATGACTGGAACGCGGTGGCGCGGCTCGCCGAACCCGTCGCTCACCTGATCGGCCGGCCCGATCTCGGCGTCCGGCTGCGGCTGGCGGCACGCGAGCTTGAGCACCTGCATGCCGATCTCCGAGAGCCGGGGCAGGAAGAGTTTGCTCAGGCACTCGGCCTCTCCTCGCACCAACTCGCCGAAAGCGTGCAGCGCCTCGAAGGCACCACTGCCGCTGTCGTCCACCGCTGTTACCCGTTCCTGGTTCACTTCCTCGGCCGCGAGCGGGCCGACGCCCTCGTTGAACCGCCTCCCCGCGACACCAGGGAGTTCCAGGCAGCGATTGAGTTCCACACGGCGGAACTGCCGGTGAAGGCTGGCGCGCTCCTGACCGAGGCACGCCGGTCACGCGACACCGACGAACTGCGGGAAGCGCTCGGCGTCGGGTTCGCGGAGTTCAATGCCACCCTGGCGGGGCTGGCTCCTGCGCACAGCGTGATCAGCCACGCCGACGCCCACCGGGAGGCGATCCAGAAGCATCTGCTACTGCATCGGGGAGCACTTCTCGACCGTCTCCGGCGGGCTCGGCTCGGGCGGTTCGATGCCCGTGAAGCCCAGGCAGACTGGCGGCAGTTGCGTGCGCTCGAAGGAATCGAACCTCCTGCGGATTGGAATACAACGCTGGAGACGGCGACACCGGAGCAGGTACGCGCTCGCGTGGAGGAGGTCCTCGCCGAGCAGCTGGGTTCGCAACTCCCCGCGGAGGGAGAGGGCCTCCCCGCCTACACAACCCTGCTTCCCAGAAACCGAGCGGCCATCAGGACAGCTGTACCCGACCTGGTCGCCTTGGTCCGTGCCTGCCGCCGTCCGCTGCCGACTGCACTGGATCACAGCGATCCAGCGGAGGTGGTGACCGAACTACTTGACGGGGTCGGCGCGCTGGACTTCCGTCTTCTCGAATCGGAGAGCATCGTCGCCTGGCTCTCGGCACTTGGGCACTGGCCAGCTGGCATGCCTGCCAGTGCAGACCCCGCGGTCCATGGTGTGACAGCCGCTGAAGTCGAAAACGGCCGCAGGGCCGCCGACTCGGCACAGGCACAGCGCGAGCGCCGCCAGCGGATCGTCACCGTCGGCGGGAAGGAGGTCGATGTGTGCACCGGCGACTTCGGCGGACTGACTGCCGAACTGCAGCGAGCGCTCGACGATGATCCGCAGCTCCTCGGCAGTCGTAACGTCTTTGCCTCACTGACTCCCATGGATCCGGGGAGACGGAAAGCGCCGTCCGGCGGCCGTGGTGGCGTGGGCAGCAGCGAGCCCCGAAGGTTGTCGGCCGTGCAACGAGAAGCGATCGGCTACGCCGGGGAGTGGTTCGCTTACCAGTGGCTTCGCCGTCACTACCCGTCTGCGAACGAAACCAGCTGGGTCTCGACGAACCGCAGGAAATTCTTCCCCGGACTCCCTGGAGACGACGGGCTTGGGTACGACTTCTGTGTCGGCACTGGCCGCCAGCCCTTGCTGTTCGAGGTCAAAGCCAGTCAGGGCGAGGGAGGCCAAATCGAACTCGGCGAGAGCGAAGTCCGGGCGGCTCAGCGGCACACCGGCAGCGACCGCTGGCGGATCCTCATGGTGACGTCGGTGCTGGAACCTGCCCGGCTCCGGATGGCGATGCTCCCCAATCCCTTCAGCGCGCGAGGCCGCGATCTGTACCGGGAGGAAGGCGGTGCGCTGCGCTTCTCGTATCGCCTGTGAGTCAAGAACTCGGCCAGCCTCCGCACGGATCACCACGCCCTCGTAGCCGACCTTTATGGGTGACCATGGCATCCGCCGAGCGCTCACCAACAGCAACTCCAGCGACACGGGTGTCTCGCGCGGCCCCAGACTCGCCATCCAGCTCTGGGCGCCTGCCGACGCGGGTTGGGCAGGGCTCGGCTCGTGACGCTCGTTTGACGCTCCGAGGGCCTGGCTGCCCGGCCGAAGGGCCGAGTAAGACGCTCTGACCTTGTATTTGGTGGGCCCCGGGCATTGGGATGTGTATCCGATGGCCCACCACGTGGGGTACGACCCGGGGCGGGAGGCGGTTTTCTTTGGCGTGAGCCACGCCTGCGTCACGGGTGCGCCCGCCTCCCGGCCCCGGCTGTGGACCCCGCCGTGTGGCGGGCGAATGGTTTTGCCTGGTCAGCAGGGGTATCGATGGCTGGACCGGATGGGTGAACAGGCGGGCCGGGCATTGAGGCGGCCCCGCCGGATGCTGAAGCATCGTTGCCTGACGGGCTGTTGTGCGCGCCGGCCGGGGGTCGGGGCGTTCGCCCTGTTCGTACTGGCGCGTGCGCGCAGTGCCTGTTTTCCATCCGTGCTCGATGAGAAGAGGTATCGCGATGACCAGTGCCAAACACAAGGGGGCGTTGGCAGCGGCCCCGAAGGCCGCGCAGGCGCTGCACCAGGCGATGATCGGCGCCGCGGGTCCTGCTGCGACCGGGATGTCCGGCCCGCTGAGTGTCCCCGGAACCGTGAGGTGGGGGGAGAAGGTACTGATCCTGGGCGCCGGAGTCGCGGGGCTGACCGCGGCGTACGAGCTGAGCAAGCTCGGCTTCGACGTCACCGTCCTGGAGGCCCAGAAGAGGGTGGGCGGGCGCAACCGCACCGCGCGCAAGGGCGACAAGCTCTACGAGATCGACGACAAGACGGGCAAGACCGTCCACACCCATACCTGCCGGTTCGATGACGGCCTGTACCTGAACCTGGGGCCCGGCCGCATCCCGTACCACCACCGCCGGGTGCTCAGGTACTGCCGTGAGTTCAAGGTGGCGCTGGAGCCGTACGTCATGGAGACCACGGCGAACCTCGTCCGGCCGCCGAAGTCCGACAAGGCCTGGCCCAACCGGCGGGTGGCCAACGACACGCGCGGTCACATCGCGGCGAAGCTCGCCGAGACACTGGTGGCGAAGGACGCGTTCACCGGTGAGGTACGGGATCTCCTCCGGCTCTTCGGGGCGCTCGACATCGACGGCAAGTACTCCGAGGCCAAGCGGTCCGGGTACCTCTACGACCCGGTGATCGAGGAGCCGTTCCCGGTGCCGGCCCCGCCGCTGACCTTCGAGGAGCTGGTGGAGTCCGGATTCTGGAAGGCCAGCTTCTACCAGCCGCTCGACTATCTGTGGCAGGCGACGATGTTCCAGCCGGTCGGCGGCATGGACAAGATCGTCGATGCGCTGGCGCACCAGGCCAGGCTCGCCGGCGCGGAGATCGTGCTCGGCGCCGAGGTCACCGACATCACGATCCTGAAGGAGGGGCCGGAGGTCACGGTTTCCTACCGCGCGGGCGGCCAGGACCATCAGGCCGAGGCCCGCTACTGCGTGAGCAACATCCCCATTCCGGTACTCAAGGGCATCGGGCGGACCGGCTTCTCCGAGGAGTTCGAGAGCGCGATCGAGGCCGTCGAGTTCGCGAAGACCTGCAAGGTGGGCTGGCAGGCCAACGAGCGCTTCTGGGAAGGCGATTTCGAGGGTGTGGTCGGTGATCGCCATGCGATCTACGGTGGGATCAGCTGGACTTCCCACAACATCACGCAGATGTGGTACCCGTCCAACGACTACTTCTCCCACAAGGGGACGCTGACCGGCGCCTACAACTTCAAGGACAAGGCCGAGTTCCTCGGCAAACTGCCGGTCCAGGAACGGCTGAACCTGGCCCGCAAGGGCGCCATGGAACTGCATCCCGAGTTCGGGAAGGACGAACTCGTGCCCCAGGACAAGGGCGTCACCATCGCCTGGCACAAGGTGCCCTACCAGCTCGGAGGCTGGGCGGCCTGGGACCCGTCGGAGGAAAGCCACTACGAGGCGTACCGGCGGCTGCTCCAGCCCGAGGGCGGTGACGCCTTCTTCGTCACCGGAGACCAGATCTCCCCGCTGCCCGGCTGGCAGGAGGGGGCCATGATGTCGGCCGAGTACGTCACCTGGCAGATCCTCGGGGTCATGCCGCTCTCGGTGCCCGAAGTGGTCGCCGTTCCCGACTCCGTCGCCCTCACCCAGGGCATGGTCTGACGCAGGCCGGTGCAGAGGGAGGACGACCAGAGGCTTGGGAAGGCCGTCGTCGAAGGCGGCGACCCCGGCACCGTGGGCGGTGTTGTACCAGAGGTCGTCGTTCCACCGTAGCCAGCGGCTCATGGTGTCGCGCCGGTAGGGCAGGGCGGACTGGTGGGCGGGGGCACGTGGCTGTTCGGCCGCCTGTCCCCGCTCGATCCTCAGGACGCGGCTCGGTGGTCCCAGTGGTCCTTGAACCACGACAAGGTCTTGGCGAGCAGTTCGAGGTTGAGGTCGTTCTCCAGTAGGGACAGCCGGATGTTCGGGCGCAGCTCCAGCTTGCCTTCGGGGATCTCGATGCCGTCCAGTTCGTTGAGGCGACGCAGGAGCTCGGCACGCAGGGCGCGGTCGGTGAACGGGTCCCGGGCGGCCAGGTACTGGAACACGACCTCCGCCGTGCCGCCGCGCCCGCTGCCCGGGTAGAGCGTGAGCGGCCAGATGCCGCGGCCCGCGGTGCCCGGTTTGCCGAGCATGAGGAAGGCGCTGGTGGTGACGCGCCCCGCTCCGTGGCCGATCCAGCCGCCGAGCGCCTCCCAGCGGGCGAAGAGGCTGTGGACCGCCTTGACGGTCTCGGGGGAGTCGTCGGCGGCCAGCTGGCGGAAGAACCTTCCGGCCCGCGTCTGGTCGTCCTGGCCGGGTTCGCCGGAGTGCTGCGCGGTGGCCTCGCCGTCGGCCTCGTCGTCGTTACCCGCGAGCAGCAGGGCGAGGTCGTCAGCGGTGAGGCGCTGCGCGGGGTCGGCGGCTCCGCTCCCGGTGAAGTGGATGCCGTCGGCCGTCAGTCGGGCGCGGACGTCCGCGCCCGCGTCCCCGGGGGCCCAGCGGAAGCCGTCGGCCACCTTCCCGTCGACCGTCAGGACCCGGTACGCACGGGGGATGCCCGCGGTACCGCCGAGGTGGTTGCCGACGGCCTGGGCGCCGGACCCGATGAAGGCCGCGAGGTCGCCGTAGGAGGTCCACGTTCCGTGGGGGAGCGCGGCGAGCACCTGGTGCATCAGCTGCCAGTCCCGGCTGCGCTCGGCCCGGCCGGCTCCCGGCAGCGGGGCCGGCCACAGCCCGACGGCGCGGTCGGCGAGTTCGTCGGCGCGGGCCAGGATCTCCTTCGAGCCCCAGCTCGCGGTTGCGGCGATCCGGCGGTTCATCTCCAAGTGGCTGCCGACCAGCAGGTCCTGCTTGCGCTCGAAGGGGCGGTTGGAGAGTTCCGAGTTGACCGCGGTGAGCGTCAGGTTCCCCAAGGTGTGCTGCAGCCTGGCGTGCAGGTCCTCCGCGCTCTCCCCGTCGACCGTGTCCGCGCCCAGCATGCGCAGCCACTCGTCGCCGGGTGACTGGGGCATGACGTGCTCGATGGTGAGCTGTGCGGCGGCGAAGTCCACCGGTTCGGGATGCTCGTGGCTCTCCTCCAGGCGCTGGAGCACCGCCTTGCGCTGGTGCCAGCGTCCGTACTGGTAGAACGGCGCCGTCCGGATCTTCTCGCGCAGTTCGCCGTCGTCGGGCCAGAACCGGTTGTCGGCGGAGAGGAGTTGGTGCAGGCCGTCGGCCACGGGCAGATCACGCGGAAGCTGTCCGGGCAGGGACTGGAAGATCCTGTTGAGGTTGTTCGTCGGCACCCTGCAGATCATCCGGCGGACGAGGAAGCTCTCGATGTACGACAGGGCTCGGGCCGTCTCGGAGGAGTCGAGCATCCCCTGCTCGCGCCGGTCGAGGAGCAGCAGCAGCGCCGGATAGGTGACCTGGGCCTGCCAGTTGTTCAGGCGGTGCAGGTGGGCACGGACCGCATGGTCCGGTTCCTCCTCGGGGTGCAGGATCCGCCGGAAGAGGACGCTGTGCCGGTGCAGTTCCCGGATGTACGCCTCGATGGCAGCCTCGTCGCTCTCCCCACGCTCGAACCGCTGCTGCTGGGCCGTGTACAGGTCCTGGCGGCGGACCCGGTCGTCCCCGTCGAGTACGAGCTGGAGCCACATGAGCTGTTCGAGCTCGTCATTGCCCAGACTTGCCTGCAGGGGTAGCCAGCGGGACTCGTAGAGGTGCTCCCCTCGGGTGGGCAGTCGCATGAACAGGTAGTTGCGCAGCAGGTCCGCCTGGCTGAGCTTCAGGCCGGTGTTGTTGAGGGACTCGAAGATGCGGTGCACGTTGTCGCCGCGTTCGGCGGTCACCGCGACCAGCGTGAGGCGTGAGGTGATGGCCTGCTCGATGCGGAAGACGTCCTGCGCAGCCGCAGGATCGCCGACGGCCGCGAGTTTCCGGCGGAAGAACTGATAGGCGTTCGCGACGCCACCCGAGAGTGCCGGCGTCGCCTCGGCGCCGCAGATGTGCGCGGCGAACCGGGACCGGTCGGCCTGGGTCGGCAGCAGCCGGAAGTGGTCGTCGCCGGTTTTGCGCTTGTTGACGAGGTATTCCTCTTCGATGCGCTCAGCCTCGTCGGGGTGGGCACCGGCGACGTGGTCACGGATCGCCGCCAGCGCGAGGGACAGCGTGGTCAGCCGTTGCTGACCGTCGACGACGAGCCACCGCGGGAACGTCGCCTCGTTCTGCGGCGACGGCGCGAGCACGACGGAACCGAGGAAGTGGGTGCTGGCCGACTCCCCGGACCCGAGGAGTTCGGCCTGCTCCAGGATGTCGTTCCACAGCTGGCTCAGCTGCTTGTCTGTCCAGGAGTACGTCCGCTGGTACAGGGGCACCTGGAACTGCTGGGCCCTTCCCTGGACGAGATCGGCGAACAGGGTTTCCTTCGCCTGCATTGCTCCCCCTCTGGTACCGACCGGCAGCGATCACGGCTCGGGGGCCAGCCTACGCAGCGTGTTCGCGAGATCGGCAGGAAACGATCAGGTTGGTCCAGGGGCAGGGGTGCACCCGCCGCCGGCTGCGCCGGGCAAGGTCCGCCGACGACGGTTGACGCCTTGTCAGGGGCGGTCCGTCCGTTCGGCGCGGGCGGCGTGTTCGTCTACGAAGAGTGACGGCCGTGCGGGGGACCGTGCCGGGGCCGCGGGGTCGGCGTGTCGGCAGGTTGGTGCTGGTCCGTGACACCGATGGCTGTGCCCCGAGCGCCCGGTTTTCGACAAGCACGCTGCGTGTATATCGTCATACATCTGTCGCTGTGGGTAACCATCACCCACCGGCAGGCTCGCCGCCTGTCCGCACGTCTCACAGGTGAGGAGTCACATGTCACGCAGGCACCGCTCCAAGAGATTCGCGTCGTCGCTATCCGCGCTCGCGGCCACCGCCCTCTTCGTCGCCGCCGTCCCGGCCTCCGCCCATGACGCGGCCGGTCATCCCGATGAAGCCGCCGAGGCGGCGACACTGGGGGCCGAGCATGCTCAGGAACATGCCAAGATCCGCGCCGCGGCCCAGGCTCTGGGCGGCTACTCCCAGCTGGCGCGGATCGAGAGCCTGAGCGATCTGACCAGGTCCCAGGAGCTGGCGAACTCGAAGTTCCACCCCAAGGTGTACGGGCAGTTCGCGGAGTACTTCCAGTCGCCCGATTTCGCCGCCCACATCGCCATGCTGCCCACCGGCAAGGTGCTGATGTTCTCCTTCGAGCGCGTGGAGACCGATCCCACGGAGGAGCCGGCCCCGACCAACACGCTCGGGCCGGAGAACGCCGGCCGTGCCTTCCTGTGGGATCCGGGGAAGGGGACCGGCCCCGAGGCGTTCAAAAAGGTCACCCCGCCCGAGCTGGTCGTGCCGGACGGCACGGACGTGAAGCGCCCGGCCCCGTTCTTCTGCGCCGGGCACGCCTTCCTGCCCAATGGCATGCTCGGCGTCTTCGGCGGGAACCTCGGCTACGGCGGAGGCGCCGGAGCGAAGCTGTCCCTCGTCTTCGACCCGTGGACCGAGAAGTGGTCGGTCAACAAGGACATGGCGGTCGGCCGCTGGTACCCGACCGTCGCCACCGCCCCCGACGGGCGGCTGCTCATCATGTCCGGCCACACCGACAAGGGATGGGGCACCTCCACCTCGGTCGTCGAGCGGTTCCCGGCCAAGAGCCACCCGGTCCCGTTCGAGAAGACCGTGGTCCCGCGGGACGTTCCCACCGACACCCTTCGCGTCGACGCCCCGTTCGGCGAGGACAGCGACTACCCGCACCTGTTCACCCTGCGCGACGGCAAGGTGTACGGCCTGGGCCGCCACGCCACCCGGCAGTGGGCCTTCGACCCGGTCGCGGAGACGCGCGCGGACCTTCCGGCCCGTCCGGACGGCGTCCACCGAGGCTACGGCTCCGCGGTGGCGCTGCCCGCCGGATTCCGCGGCCCGGACTCCGTACTGATCCTCGGCGGTGACCGCGACGACCCCAACACCTACCAGCTCGCGAACGGGGCGTGGGAGAAGAAGCAGCCGCGCGCCTTCGGCCGGACCCAGGACAACACCCTTCTCCTCCCGGACGCGAGCCTGCTGACGGTCAACGGCGCCCACGGCATCCGGGACTACGGAAACGGCGACTACAACCCCAAGGCCGATCTCAAGTACCGCCAGATCGAGACCCGCAACGCGCTCGGGGAGTGGCGGCTCGGGCCCGTGCAGCGGCTGCCGCGCGGCTACCACTCCAACGCCGTCGTGCTGCCCGACGGCCGGATCATGGTCACGGGTGACGAACTCCAGCAGCTCGCCAACGACCCGAAGATCGACGACGACATGAACGGCAGCATCGAGATCTTCGAGCCTGCCTACCTCCACCAGGGTGCCCGGCCCAGGCTCGACCAGGTGCCCGGCGGCCCCGTCCGCTACGACTCCCGCTTCAAGGTGACGACTTCGACCCCGGGTCAGGTCAAGAAGGCCGTCCTGCTGGCGCCGACCACGGCGACCCACGCGGTCAACACCAGCCAGCGTCATCTGGAACTGCGGATCGTCCAACGTGAGGGCAACACGATCGGGCTCCAGGCCCCGCCCTCCGCCAACGACGCCCCTCCGGGCCACTACATGCTCTTCCTGCTGGACGAGAACGGGGTCCCGAGCATCGCCAAGTTCGTGTCCCTGCGCTGAACGAACGGGAGCGACGGCCCGATTGCCGGAAACCCGGTCGGGCCGTCGCTCGCGCCGCGCAGACGCCGCCGCGCAGCGCTGCCGGTTCCCGCCTCCACCGCGTGGGCCGCCGCCGTCAGGCGGTTGTGCGGCGCTTGGTGCGGAGGAGGAAAAGGGTCAGGGCCGAGGCGAGGGCGACCGTGCCCGTGCTGACGCTGATGGCGATCTGCTTGCCGCCGTCGAAGGCGAAGCTGGTGGAGACGTTCACGGCGACGGCCGCCACGAGAAGGATCCAGAGCAGGGCCTTCATGGCCGTTCCTTTCGTCGAGGGGGGCGGGGCCGGTGCGGCCCCTTGTGGACACCACGATGCCCGCTCACGGTGCGGGGGAGCGAGGGGGCGGTCTACCGGACCCTTGGTGTAGCCCGCTACACCAAGGGCCGGGTGGTGCACACGCCTTCGCCGGCCAGGGCGTTCGCCTAATCTGAGGCCCATGAAAGAGAGGCTGTGGATCGAATGGCGGGCGACGAGGCAACTGCTGCGATCGGCCGGCCTCGCCCTGGCCTCGCTCCTGTTCCTGCCCGTCGCGGGATTCACCGCGGTCGCCACCCTGCTGGTGATCGGCGCCGGCGTACTGCCCGAAACGGTCCTGCTGCTCCGCAGGACCGCCGGGCTCAAGCGCCGAGAGGTGGAGAACTGGACGGGTGAGCCGGTCCCGGAGGCGTACGTACCGATCGTCGGCGGGCTCTCCGTACGCGTACGGACGGCGGTCGCCGATCCGGGGACCTACCGGGACCTGCGGTGGCTGGCCGCGCACTTCCTCTACGGCTGGCTGCTGGCCTACGCCGCCCTGCTCGTCTGGATCTTCGGCCTGATGGTCGACGGCATCTGGTGCGGGGTGCTGGGCCACCGGGCCGTGGTGCTGCCCGCCATCGGGCGGCTGGCCGCCCTCGACGCGACCTGGTCCCGCTCCCTGCTGGAACCCTCCACGGACGCCCGGCGCAGTGCGGAACTCGCCGAGCGCGTCGAGGAGCTGACGGCCACCCGGGCCGGGGCGGTCGCCGCGCACGGCGCCGAACTGCGGCGCATCGAGCGTGACCTGCACGACGGGACCCAGGCCCGCCTGGTGGCGCTGTCGATGCGGGTGGGGCTGGCCAGGAGGGCGTACGACAACAACCCGGACGCCGCCCGCAAACTCCTCGACGACGCGCAGGACCAGGTCCAGGAAGCGCTGACCGAACTGCGCCACGTGGTGCGCGGCATCCATCCGCCGATCCTCACCGACCGCGGCCTCACCGGCGCCGTACGGGCGCTGGCCGCGGGCAGCGCACTGGAGGTCGAGGTGGCCGAGGAGGGCCTGGAGGGCGGCTCGCGTCCGCCGGCCGCGGTCGAGGCGGCGGCCTACTTCGCGGTCGCGGAGGCGCTGACCAACGCCGCCAAGCACAGCGGATCCCGGCGGGCCCGGGTGGAACTGTCCCGGGCGCCCCGCGCGTTGAAGATCCTGGTGCGCGACGAGGGGCACGGGGGCGCCGACGAGGCGGGCGGCAGCGGGCTGCTCGGCATGCGGCGGCGGATCGCGGCGCTCGACGGCATCGTCCAGGTGTCGAGCCCCGTCGGGGGGCCGACCGTGATCGAAGTGGAGCTTCCGTGCGTGTGGTGATCGCCGAGGACAACGCCCTGCTGCGGGAAGGACTCGTCCTGCTGCTCACCTCCGCGGGCCACGAGGTGGTCGCCGTCGCGGCCAGCGGTCCCGAGGTGCTCCCGGCCCTGCTCGAACACCGGCCGGACGTCGCCGTGCTGGATGTGCGAATGCCGCCCGGCTTCCGCGACGAGGGGCTGCGCGCGGCGCTCGCGGCGCGGGCACAGATCCCGGGGCTCCCGGTCCTCGTGCTGTCGCAGTACGTGGAGGAGACCTACGCGGCCGAGCTGCTGGGCGGCGGCGCGAGCGGCGTCGGCTATCTCCTCAAGGACCGGATCGGCCGGGTCGACGAGTTCCTCGACGCCCTGGACCGGGTCGCCGCGGGCGGTACCGCGCTGGACCCGGAGGTGGTGGCGGAACTCCTCGCGAAGCGCAAGGACGATCCGATCGACTCCCTGACCCCGCGCGAGCGCGAGGTCCTGCAGCTGATGGCGGAGGGGCGGGACAACGCCACGATCGCCGCGCACCTGGTGGTCACCGAGCGGGCGGTGAGCAAGCACATCGGGAACGTGTTCCTCAAGCTCGGGCTCCCGCCCACCGACAGCGGCCACCGCCGGGTCCTGGCGGTACTCGCCTACCTGAACAAGAGGTTCCGTACGTGAAATATTCATGCCGGAAACGTGAGTCTGGCGCTACCGCCCGCTGAAGTCCCGCCCGCATACTCGTTCTTGATGATTGCGTGGTACAGCCACAGCGGCTACAGCAGCCAGTCGGCGTCACGCGCGATCTTGATGGCGTCCACCCGGTTCCGGGCCTGCAACTTGGTCACCGTGGTGGTCAGGTAATTGCGAACGGTGCCGAGGGAGAGCTGCAGGTGTCTGGCTATCTCGACCGGCTCCAGTCCGTCCGCCGCCAGTCGCAGCACTTCGGTCTCGCGGCTGGTCAGCGGGCTCTCCGTGCTGTTCCACGCGGAGAGGGCGAGCTGGGAGTCGATCACCCGCTTTCCGGCGGCGACGTTCCTGACGGCGGCGGCGAGTTCGCGGGGAGGGGCGTCCTTGAGCAGGAAGCCGGAGACCTGCGCGGCCAGGGCGCGGCGCAGGGCGCCGGGACGACCGAGGCTGGTGAGGATGAGCGCACGGCACTCCGGAAGGCGCTTGCGCAGCCGTTCGGCGGCGGTCAGCCCGTCGATGCCGGGCAGGTCGATGTCGATGATGGCGACGTCCGGCTCGTGCAGGACGGCGGCGTCGAGGATCTGGTCACCGCGCTCCACCTCGCAGACGACCTCCAGGTCGTCCTCCAGGTTGAGCAGGGCCACCAGGGCGCCGCGCACCATGTTCATGTCTTCGGCCAGCAGGATGCGGATCGTCATGCGGAAGGGTCCTCCCGGTTCAGGCGGCGGGGTCCCGGACACCGAGCTCGGTGTCGTCGGGGTCGGCGAGTCTGCGCAGCGGCCGTGCCGGGGCCTGGGCGACCAGCTCGAACGTGTCGCCGGAGCCGCGGGTGACGGTGAGCACGCCGGAGGCCGACAGCAGCCGTTCCCGCAGGTTGCCCAGGCCGCTGCCACTGTGGGGCGACACATCACGGTAGGAGGGGTCCACACCGTCGTTGGAAACGGACAGCCGCACCCAGTCCTCGTCCCGGGTCGCCGTCATGGTGCAGGTGGTGGCGCGGGAATGCCGCAGCAGGTTGGTGACCGCCTCGCGCAGGACGGCGGCCAGTACGGAGTCGACCTGCCGGTCGACGCTCCCGTCCAGCCGGATCTCCACCCGCACCTCGACGTCCGCGGCCTCCAGCAGGGACTGGGCCGAGCGCATCTCCTGTTCCAGGGACATGGTGCGCAGACCGCTGGAGACCACGCGGACATCGGCGAGCGACTGCCGGGATATGGCGAGGACTTCGCTGACCTCCTCCATGGCGCGTCCCGGATGGGAGGGGATGAGCCGGTGGATCAGCTCGCCCTTGAGGGTGATCGCCGACAGGCTGTAGCCCAGCAGGTCGTGGAGGTCCCGCGCGAAGCGCAGCCGCTCCTTGGTGACGGCCAGGCCCGCGAGCTGGCTGCGGGTGTCGTGCAGGGCCTGTACGAGCGAGGCCAGCCGCGACAGTCCGTAGACCACCAGGCCGGTCAGCAGCGTCGACTGGCACAGGTAGACCGTCTCCTGGATGGAGAGGTTGTCCAGGGTCGGCGGGATCAGCATGCTCAGTCCGACCAGGCCGTACGCCGGCCAGGCCCAGCGGCCCGGCAGCAGGAGCAGCAGCGACCCGGCCAGGAATCCGGCCATCGCGCCCCACTGCGAATGGAAGACGGCGATCGGCAGGTACGTGAGCAGTGCCTGCGCGCCGAGCGTCGCACAGCGCTGCCACGCCGGGGCGCGGCGTGCGGCGACGCCCGAATGACGCAGCTGCAGGACGAAGATGAGGCCCAGGCAGACGAGCGAGGTCAGCAGTGACGGCGTGGGCAGCTTCGTGCCCAGCAGGTTGAGGACCGTGATGCCCAGGTAGCTGATCAGCGCGACCGTGAGGATGATGCGGGCCAGCCGGGGAGCGGGCAGGTCCGGCACGTCGTGCGGCTGGCTGTTGCCACCGCCCGCCTCGGCCGCTGAATGCAAGGGATCGTTCTCGTCATGGCGTGGCATGGTCGTCTGGGTCTGCAGCCTTGTCTGTCTCGTCCTTCGAACCCCGGTGCGTTCGTAAAGATCATACGGGCTAGACGAACAGAGGGACGGGGTTCAGGTGTTCGTACGGAGTCGGGGCGAGGCAGTGCCCCGAAGCCACAGGAACGTCGAAGAGGCGGCCCGGCGCGAACCGCGGCCAGAAGTGCCGCAGCCCCGGCACCAGCACCTTGACCGCCGGCAGTTTCAGGTCGGGCCGGGTCTGGTCCAGCACCAGCAGCTCCATGCCGCGCGACCGGACGGTCTCGGTGATCAGGGCCACGTCGTCGAGCAGGTCGGCGGTCGGGTTGTACGCCCAGTCCCGCGGCCCGCGCGGCCGTTCGGCATCCGGCCGTAGGTGGGGCTGGTTGGCGGCGGTGGCGCGCAGCCACCAGTCGAGCGGTTCGGGATCGGTCACCCGGTAGCCGGTGCCCTGCGGGGTGGCCCCGGCCACCAGGGGCAGCAACTGGCCCATTTCGGTCAGCGCGCGGCGCAGCGCCAGGCGCGGGTCGAAGTGCGCGCCGAAGCCGAAGACGATGTCCTCGGCCGGCTTGTCGGTGCGCCGCGACAGGGCCGCGACGACCGGGATCCCGAAGTCCGAGGTGAGGTCCAGCGCCCACACTTCGCGCCCTAGCGAAAGGTAGCCATCGCGAAGCCGGTCGATGTACGGCTCGGCGAAGGCGTCGAGGTCGACGGCGGGCCGACGGGTGCGGTTGTACCACCACAGGGCCACCGCGTCCCGCTCGACCAGCTCCAGGAAGCCCTGCACCAGGGCGTCTTCAGGGCTGCTGCCGGCCGCGTTGCCGTTGGAGTCCGCGAACAGGCCGTCCGGAGACGGCTCTTCGCTGAAGTACAGCAGGGCGGTGGGCACCAGCCGCTGGACGCCTTCGGTGAGCGACCAGACCGGCGTCCAGTCGGTGGGCCGGTCCTCGTCGAAGCGCGGCGGTACGTACTGCAGCCGGTCGCCGCGCGCGTTGATCCGCTCGCGGTCGGCGAACTGCCGGTCGGCGTACAGCTGGACGGCGTTGGGGTGCAGCGCGGCGGGCCCCAGCGCACGGTAGCTGTCGCGGACCACGGGCTCGTCGCCCTGCCGGGTCGCGCTGTACCGTTCCACCGCTTCGCCGAGGGCACTGGTCCGGGCCTCCTCCTCGCTGAGGCCCTTGCCGCCGCTGAGCGAGCGCAGACCGGCGCGCAGCCCCGCCAGGGTGGGGCTGCGCATGGCGAGGTTCTCGCCCGCGACGAACGCCTCGACGAAGCCGGGACTGCCCGGGGCCCGGCGGATCTCGCGGACGATCCCGGTGACGGGGTCGACCAGCGGGGCGTACCGCCGCAGCATCTCGGCGGGGGTGAGCGCCCGGTGCCCGCCCAGGTCCAGTACGGCCTTGGGGCGCGAGCGCGGTACGAAGGGCTCGGCGACCCGCCGGGCCACCAGGCCGGGATCCCCGCACGCCGCGCACTGCGGCAGCCGCGCCACCGGGTGCGCGGCGTTCTGCCACCCGAGGGTGTCCAGTACGTGTACGGCGTGCTGCGCGTCATTGCGTACGCCGGCCAGCCACTTGGCGGCCTCCAGCACGGCCAGCTGCACGGTCAGCGAACGGCCCGCGGGAAGGGTGGCCTGCGGCCGGGGCGGCGGACCGGCCAGGCCGAGCGCCCGCCGCAGCGGTTCCTCCGAGTGCCGGTGACCGCGCAGCCGGGTCGCCAGGCAGTGCCAGCACGGGCCCTCGTACGGCTGGAAGACCGGCCCGACCCACGAGGCGGTGGAGCCGAGACCCGCGAGCAGCCAGGGCCGCTTGGACTGGCGGTGCTCGGCGTCGATCTCCCGCAGCAGCGGGGAGAGGTAGTCCTCGCACAGGACGAGGGTGAGGTCGCCGTCCGCACCCGGCTCGGCGAGGACGAGGCCCGAGGCCCGGCAGGCGGCGCGGACCTCGTCCTCGTCCACGCCGGCCGGGGTGACCACCCGCAGGGTGCGCTGTGCCAGCGCGTCCGGGACCTGGCCGCCGTCGAGGCCGGCCAGGTCCCAGTAGGCCTCGGCCGCCGGGTCGGGGCGCTGACAGCCGGGCGCCCCGGACGCTCGCAGCCGGAGCAGGCCCGAGGCGTCGAGGGCGCGCAGGGAGGCGTCGACCTCCGCCGGGGTCAGCGACGGGGCCGCGTCCCGTACGACGGCGGCCGCAGTGCGGCTGCCGTCCAGGAGCGGGACCAGTACGTCGGCGGGCGGGCCGTGCAGGGCCGTGACGCCGCGGTGCGAGACGAGGTAGGCGGCTTCCCCGGGGACGAGCGTGGCGCGCAGGTGGCTCTTGAAGCCGATCCGCGCCTCGTCCTCGCCGTCGGACGGCGCTCTGTGGTCTGAGTCCCCCATGGACATGCGTTCCCCCCGTCTCGTTTCCTACTCGAACCGTATGGGCGCCGCCGCGACGGCGGTGCCCGCGGGGACGGCGACGACGCACACGGACAGCAGCGCGGCGCCGCTGTCGCCGGACGCGTCGAGGTCCTCGATCACGAGGGCACGGGCGGCGGAACGCATGGTGTCGGCGGCGGACTGTTCACCGAATCGGCTGTGCGAGGCAAGGATGTTCGTCATGGTGCTTCATTCCCCCAAGGATTGAACTTGTTTGTTTCTCTGGTAATTCTGCACGGCGCATGCACCCTACAGGCAGTGCCGCAATCACCGTGAAGACGTGAACTTCTCATGAACCGGGCAGCATGATTCACGGTGCCGGTGCGAGTGGAACAGGTGTCATGACCGCTTCGAAACGCGCTTCTGCCAGTATCCGGGCGACCGTCGCCCCGATCTCCTCACTGTGCCGGGCGTCCTCGCCGGGGCAGCCGAGGACCACGAGCAGGGCCTCGTGGCCGTCCGGGGCGAGCTGGTGGCCGGCCGCGTCGCAGTCGCGTTTTCCCAGCCAGGCGAGGGGGTCGAAGGGCTCGCCCGCTCGCTCGAGGCCGTAGACGAGGTCGCCGGCGGGAATCGGCCGGGACTTGGTGGAGAAGGCCGGGACGATCCGCTCGCCGCCGGCGGCCCGGGTGACGACCAGGTCCCGGCCGTCACCGGACGGTGGGGCCTGGTGGAGCCCGATTCCCGCACCGTGCAGCAGTGTCGCGACGGTCACGGCGTCCACGACCGCGCCGTGCGACTTCCAGCCGCGCGTGGCCACGAGTTCACGCAGACGTTCGCCCGCCGGGATCACCGACGGGTATCCCAATTCGGCCAGAAGTTTTCGGTATCCGTCCGGAATCGGCTGCTGCGCGGCGTACCGGGAGTGCGCCTCGTCGGCCGTCAGGCCCTCGGCCGACAACAGTGGCCGGCCGGCGGTGAGCCGCCAGACGCGAGGGTGGTACAGGCCGAGGGAGCGAGCCTCACCGGTAGTTCGGACAATCACGGATCCTCCGCAGTCAGTTCTGCCCGAAGAAACTCAGGAGTTCGGCATTCACACGGTCCGGGCGTTCCATGTAGCCGTAGTGTCCGGCATTCTCGATCTCCACGTACCGGGAGTCCGGAATGACGTCGGCTATTTCCCGGCTCAAATGCGGCGGAAGGACGAGGTCGTCGGCGAAACCGATGACCAGACAACGCGCCCGGATACCCCGGTAGGCGGTGAGCCGGTCGGCCGCCATTTCGACTCCGAGCTGCGCCCGGTATCCCGGTGCCGCGCTCGCCGGGGACACCTCGAACAGGTCCAGCCAGTCCTGTATCTCCTTGTCCTCGTTCAGCGTGGCCGGGGAAAGGAACTCCATCGCCCGGACGGTCGCGGCGTAGCGCGGCGGCAGGCTGATCCCGCTGTCGTGCAGTTCCCGCTCCGCGAGGTCGCGGAAGCGACGCATGGCGTCCTTGCGGCCGCGGGTCGCGATCAGCGCCGCCTCGGTCACGAGGTCGGGGCGAGCCAGGCACAGCTCCTGGGTGATGTGCGCGCCGAGCGAGGTGCCGACGAACCGGCACGGACCCAGGCCCAGGTGGTCGACCAGGGCGGCGGTGTCCGCGACCAGGTCGTCGATGGTGAATCCGTCCGCGCAGGCGTCGGTCGGCGGGATCCCGCGGTTGTTGAAGGTGACGACCTGGTACCCCGCCGCGACGAGCGCCGGTACCTGGTGCAGGTGCCAGGCGCGGCCGCTCGCTCCGGTCCCCATGACCATCACCACGGGTTCCCCGCGGCCGGTGACGTCATAGCCGAGGCTGATTCCGTTGATTGTGCTGACCGGCACGGCCATGTCCTCCTCTGCGCCGTGGAACCGGCTGGTTCCGGGTCGGAAATTAGTCGGCCGGATACCGACGGACCAGCAGTTTCGGCCCTGCCTTAAATCGTTGCGCCGGGCCGTGGGGACGGGTCACGATCGGCACGACCGAAGGGGAGACTCATGGACAATCCGTTCGACGACGACAACGGCACTTTCTACGTTCTGGTGAACGACGAGAACCAGCATTCGCTGTGGCCCGTGTTCGCCGAGGTCCCGGACGGCTGGACCGTCGTGTTCGGCCAGGAAAGCCGCCAGGCGTGCCTGGACTACGTGGAGAAGAACTGGACCGACATGCGGCCCGCCAGCCTCATCAAGGCGATGGAGCAGACGGCCCAGGCAGCTGCCTGACCGTCAGGAACCCCCCAACCCCCCACAGCGTCAGGGCGGGTGCACCGGAGAGATCCGGGGCACCCGCCCTGACGTGTTGTCCGGCCGCGCCGGGGCCGGCCGCTGCCGGGTGCGGCGGCCGCCGCGTGCGGCCGCCGGACCGGCTACTCGCCCGTGTACACGGCGTCGATCGGCCTGGTGCGCAGCGCCGAGCGCGTGGACAGGGCGATGGACAGCCAGCCCAGCAGCGCGATGAACCCGGCGATGCCGAGCCAGACGGCCGGCTCCAGGTGCGGGACGGCCTGGCCGGTCATCGCCAGACTGCTGCCCACCGTGGGCGGGATGGCGATGAAGACGCCGACGGCGATCGCCGTGACCACCACGACCCAGGACTCCATGAACATCATCCGGCGGGTCTGGCGCCTGCTGGTGCCGATCAGGCGCAGCATGGCGAACTCGCGGCTGCGCGCCATGGTCGCCATCACCAGGGTGTTCACCACGGCGATCAGCACGTAGAGCAGGAGCAGTGAGTTGGCGATCAGGTTGGTCCAGGACTGCTGGGCGAACTGCCCCTGCTGCACCGCCGCGAACCGGTCCGCCTCCTGCACCTTGAGCGTGGGGGTGCGCTGGGCGAGCTCGGCCAGCGCCGTCCCCACCCGGTCGCGGACCTCGGGGCCCGAAGCCGTCACCAGCAGGGCCGAGTCGAGGCCTTGGGTGGTGTGCGCCGCCAGCACGTCGTGGGGGAGCGTGACGTCGCCGAAGCCCAGGCCGTTGCCGTAGACGGCCACGACCTTGAGCTTCTGGCCGGTCCCGTCGCCGAGGCTGACGTCGGCCGTGTCGCCCACGCCGAGTCCCGCCGTGCCCGCGGCCATCCAACTGAGCGCCACGGTGTCCCCGGTCAGTTCGTCCAGGCTGCCCTCGCGCACGTCCAGGTCGAGCGTACGGCCGAGTCCGCGCGGGTCGATGCCCTGGGCGCTGAAGGGCCGGGAGGCCTGCTTGTCGATCTCCACGTACGTGAGCATCACCTGGGAGCGGGCCACCGGGGTGGCGGCCGCGACGCCGGGCACGGCTCGGACGGTCCCGGTCAGGTCCTGGGACAGCCCGGTGGCGTCGCTGGTCAGGACGTAGTCCGCGACGACTCCCGTCGCCGCCTGCTGCTTGGCCGTGGCCTCGACGGTCGAGAGGGTCGACAGCTGCATCAGGGCCAGGGCGGCGCCGAGCGCGAGCGGGACGACGGCGCTGCTGAGCCGGCGCGAGTTCGCGCTGCTGTTGGCGGCGGCCAGGTAGCCGCTGACCCGGAAGCGGCGCAGCAGCGGAGCCATCACCCGCGTGGTGATCTTGACCAGCTGCGGGCCGATCAGCGCGCAGCCGAACATGAGGATCAGCAGCGAACCCGCGGCGCCCGCGATGGCCAGCTGCCCGGGGATGACCAACGGCAGGACGACCGCCGCCGCGAGACCGAGCACGATCAGTACCCGGCCGGCGATCAGCCGCGGCCGGCCCAGCCGAGGGGGCTCCGCCTGCGATTCGCGCAGCGCCTCCACCGGCTGGATCCGCGCGGTGCGGAAGGCCGCCACGTACCCCGCCAGCCGCGCGCCCAGTACGCACAGCACCACGGCCGCGCCCGCCGGCGCCGGGTTGTAGGACAGCTCGAAGTCACCCGGCAGCACCCCGACCGCGGCGAACGCGTCACGCAGCGCCCCGGCGATCAGGAAGCCGGGCGCGGCGCCCAGCAGCGCGCCGGCGGCGGCGACCATCAGGATCTCGCTGCCGATCAGTGAGTGGATCTGGCGGGGCGAGGCGGCGATCGCGCGCAGCATGGCCAGTTCGCGGCGGCGCTGGTGGACGGTCAGGCCGAGGGTGGAGGAGACCACGAAGATGACGACGGCGAGCGCGGTACCGCCGAAGGAGGCGGAGAGCGCCACCAGGAAGCCGCGCGACTGCCCCATGTCCAGGAACTCCAGGTCGCCGACCTGCTTGCCCGTGTACACGGCGACCGCCTCGGGCGAGCCGGCGAGCGCCTTCCCGATCCGGGCGGCCAGCGCGTCCGCGTCCGTGCCCGGCTCGGCGAGCACGCCGATGGCCGTGAGCCTGTCCGGGCGCTGCGACAGCTGCGCCACCCGGTCGTCGGTGAAGAACGCCGCCGACTGCCGCTTCAGGCCGCCGGGGGGCTGCGCGACGAGGCCGGACACCCGGTACGAGGCGGGCGTGGTGCCCACCGACAGCCGCACGGTGTCGCCGGTCTTGACCCCGGCCCGCCGGGCCACGGCGGAGTCCAGGACCACGTCCTCGGCGGAACGCGGCTCGCGGCCCTCGGCCAGCGGGAACGGTCCGAGGGCCGCCGAGGCCCAGCCGTGCCCGAACAGCGGGTCGTCGAGGGCCACCGTGCCGCCCTGCGGACCGGCGACGCTCATCTCCACGGTGCGGTCGCCGACCACCGATCGGACCCCGGGGACCTTGGCGACCTCGCCTGCCAGGCCGGCGGGCAGCGTGACGCGCTCGGCGAAGTGCGGGTCGAAGTTCTCCTTGACGTCCTTGGTCTGGTTGCCGCCGACCATCACGGCGGCGCCCGCGTAGCGTTCCGGCGAAACCCCGGACCGCAGCCCGGACATGAGCAGTACGCCACAGGCGGTCACGACCGCCGATCCGCAGAAGACGGCGATGAACGCCGCGATGAAACCGCCCTTGCGGTTCTTGATGGTGCTCCACGCGATGTCGAACATGTCCGGCCGCCCTACCAGTTGCCGAGGTGCGTCATACGGTCGGCGACCTGGTCGGGGGTCGGCCGCTGCAGCTGCCCCGCCAGCCGGCCGTCCGCCAGGAAGACCACCGAGTCGGCGAACGACGCCGCCACCGGGTCGTGGGTCACCATCACCACGGTCTGCCCCGTCTCGTCGACGATCTGCCGGAACAGGCGCAGGACCTCCTGGCTGCTGCGGGTGTCCAGGGCCCCCGTCGGCTCGTCGGCGAGCACCGCGTCGGGCCGGGTCACCAGCGCGCGGGCGATGGCCACCCGCTGCTGCTGGCCGCCGGAGAGCTGGTTGGGCCGCCGGTCGGCGTACTGGAGCATGCCGACGCGCTCCAGGATCTCGCGCAGCCAGGACTCGTCCACCGCCGTGTTCGACAGTCGCGGTACCAGCGTCACGTTCTGCTTCACCGTCAGCGCCGACATCAGGTTGTACGCCTGGAACACGTAGCCGATCCGCTCGCGGCGCACGGCCGTCAGCGCGGACTCCTTCAGGCCGCCCAACTCGGTCTCCCCGAGGTAGACATGACCGGACGACGGGCGGTCGAGTCCGGCCAGGCAGTGCAGGAACGTGCTCTTGCCCGAGCCGGAAGGGCCCATGACGGCGGTGAAGGACCCGCGGGGCACATCGAACGAGACGTCGTCCAGAGCGGTGACGGCGCCCGTCCCCTCGCCGTACGTCTTGCTCACCGAGTCCAGCCGCATGGCGGCAGCCGTTCCCTGGCTCTGTTCCTTGGCCGTCGTCGACCGGCGCCAAACCGATGTCATATTTCTCGCCCTCCCGTTCGTCAGCCGCATCAGACTATGGGAAGAGATGATGGGCGGCGAACCCCCAGAATCCCGTATTGGAGGTGGAGCCAGCTACACCATGGCCGGTTCCGTTCGGTCCACTGCGCGGGCCCCCCTTTCCACCTGGCCGTTTAACCCCAGACTTTAGCTCTTTGGTCCTGGCATAGGGGCATCACTACGCTGGCCGTTATTCATTGACCTGGGTGGACTTGATGACGGAATCCGCTGACTTTTCCATGGGGCTGCCCGCGCACGGCGAAGTGGCCGACCTGCTGGAAACACTCGCCCGTGAATACCTCGTACCCGGTGTGCAATTCGCCGTCTACGACCGCGGTGAGATCACGACCTTCACGTACGGAGAAGAGACCCACGGGTCGGGCCGGCCGGTGACGGCCGACACCGTCTTCCCGTGGGGATCGGTGACGAAGTCCGCGACCGCGCTGCTGCTGGCACAGCTCGTCAGCGACGGGGACGTGGAGCTGGACGAGCCGGTAGGGCCGCTGCTCCCGGAACTTGCGCGGACACCCGCCGGCCCCCTCTACACGGCCACGCTGCGCGGGCTGCTCAGCCACACCGCCGGCCTGCCCGACATGCCGCCCGTCGAGGACGACCTGTCCCTGCGCGACTGCGTGGCCGCGTCGGCCGGAGCGGCCGCGCTGTGCGAGCCCGGGCGGCTGTTCTCGTACTCCAACCTCGGCTACGTCCTGGCCGGCCGGATCCTCGAATCCGTCACGGGAGTGACCTGGTGGGAAGCGGTACGGGACTTCGCGCTGAGCCCGCTCGGCGTGGCGGCCGGCTTCCTCGGCGCCACCGCCCCGGGGCCCGTCGCGGGCCAGCACGCCGTGCACCTGCCGACCGGGTCGGTGCACGTGGTCGACGAACCGGGACTGCCCAAGGCACTCGTACCGGCCGGGGCGCTGACCTCCAGCGCCGCCGGCCTGCTGCGCTACGCCGAGGTGCACCTCGCGGCGGACGGCACCGCGGTACTGGAACCGGACATGCTCGCGGAACTGCGCACCCCGGTGCCCGGCTCGGCGGCCTTCGGACTGGCCGACGGCTGGGGCCTGGGGCTCGCCGTCCACACCGACGGCGAAGGGCGGCGCTGGCTGGGCCACGACGGCAACACCGGAGGGGCGAGCTGCGCGCTGCGCCTGGACCCCGAGCGGCGGATCGCCGTCGCCCTGATGGCGAACGCCACCTCCGGCCGGCAGATGGGCAATGCCTTCTTCGACGCGCTGGCGGCAAAGGGCTGGGACATCGGCCGCTACCGCCGGCCGGAAATCGGCAGCCCGCTTTCCGGCGACGCACTGACCGCCGTCGCCGACGAAGTGTGCGGGGATTACCGGGCGGGCGCGGACCTTCACACCGTGCGCCGCTCCGGAAACGGGGAACTGCTCCTGGAGCGGGGCGGGCTCGTACCCGTCCGGCTGGAAATCCACCAGGGACTGGAATTCTGTTTGAAAAGCGGTACCGCCGACGGCGGGCACGGCAGTGACGAATCAAAGGACCTGTACCGGTTCGTGCGGGATTCCCGCACCGGGCAGGTCGGCGGCATGTACATGAGCGGTGGACGGCTCCAGGTGCGCGAGGGAATCGGCCTGATCGGCTGATTCCTCGCTTCCGGTTTCCGGCACGTATTCGTTTTCGCGTGCGCGGGTTGTCTTTCGTTCGTCTGGATGGTTGTTGTTTCGATGCGTGGGGGAGTGGTTCGGGTGCTGGGGTCGTGGGCTTCGCAGGGTGGCGGCTTCGGGAATGCGGTGCTTCCCGAGGTGTTCGGCGAGTGGGTGGCGCGTACGCCTGACGCGCTCGCCGTGGTGTGTGCCGGCGAGCGGGTGTCCTACGCGGAGCTCGACGCCCGGGCGAACCGGCTCGCGCACGCGCTGGTCGCCCTGGGCGTGACGCCCGGATCACGGGTGGGTGTCTGCCTGCCGCGCGGTGTGGAGCCGGTGGTTGCGCTGCTCGCCGTCCTGAAGGCCGGCGCGGCCGCCGTGCCGCTGGACCCCGAATACCCGGTGGAGCGACTCCAGTTCATGGTGGACGACTCGGACGCGTCGGTGGTGCTCGCCGCGGCCGGAACGGCCCCGGTCGCGTCCGCCGCGGCGGGCGGCCGGGTGGTGCTCTGGGAGGACCTGGACCTGGACACCCGGCCGGGGACGGCGCCGGTGGTGGGGGTGTTTCCGCAGAGCGCGGCGTACGTGTTCTACACGTCGGGTTCGACGGGGCGTCCGAAGGGTGTGGTGCTGCCGCATGAGGGTTTTGTGCGGGTGGTGCGTGATCCGAATTTCGGTTTGGGTCCGGATGATGTGGTTTCGCAGCTGAGCACTCTGTCTTTTGATGCGGGTGCGTTGGAGATGTGGAATGCGTTGCTGAATGGTGCGGCGTTGGCTGTTTCCGTTGAGCGGATGCTGTCGGTGGATGAGCTGGGTGCGTTCGTGCGGGCGCACGGGGTGAGTGTGCTGTGGCTGACGGCGGGGTTGTTCCACGAGGTCGTAGACGCCGACGTGAGTGTGCTGGCCGGGCTGCGGCTGGTGATGTCGGGTGGGGATGCGTTGTCTCCGCGGCACTGCCGGAAGGTGCTGGATGAGGTTCCGGGTGTGCGGTTGGTGAACGCGTACGGGCCCACCGAGGTGTCGATCACGGCGTCTTCGCATGTCATCGATGGTCCGGTGCTGTTGGGTGGTCCGGCTCCGGATACCGGGTTGCGGGTGCTGGACGGCGGGCTGCGGCCGGTGGGTGTGGGTGTCGAGGGTGAGTTGTATGTGTCGGGTATCGGTCTGGCGCACGGGTACGGGGGCCGGGCGGGGCTGACGGCGGGCCGGTTCGTGGCGGCGCCGGGTGGTTCGGGTGAGCGGATGTATCGCACGGGTGATGTGGTGCGGTGGGTGTCCGGGGGTGTGCTGGAGTTCGTGGGCCGCGCGGATGACCAGGTCAAGGTGCGTGGTTTCCGGGTGGAGCTGGGTGAGGTCGAGGAGGCGCTCGCGGCGCATCCTGCGGTGTCGCGGGCTGTTGCGGTGGTGCGGGCGGATGCGCGGGGTGTGAAGCAGCTGGTCGCGTATGCGCTCGGTGGGGGTGTCGGTGCCGAGGTGTTGCGGGAGTTCTTGGCGTCCTCGTTGCCGGAGTACATGGTTCCGGCGGTGTGTGTGGTGCTGGACGCGCTGCCGTTGACGGCGAACGGGAAGGTGGACCGCAAGGCCCTGCCGGAGCCGGATCTGTCTCATCTCGCCGAGGCGTACGTTGCTCCGCGCGATGCGCGCGAGGAGACGGTCGCCGGGGTCTTCGCGGAGGTGCTGGGGCTGGAGCGGGTCGGTGTTCACGATCATTTCTTCCGGCTCGGTGGTGACTCCATCCGCGCCGTCCAGGCCGCCTCACGACTGCGCCGCGCGGGCCTGGAGGCGCCCCTCCGGGACCTGTTCGACCGTCCCACCGCGGCCTCCCTCGCCGCCGGGATCACCGGAGTGGCCGTCCCGCAGCTGACCCCCGCCGTGCGCGGCACGGAACTGCCGGTCTCCTTCCCCCTGTCCTTCGCGCAAGCCCGGGTCTGGCTCGCCGCCGAGATCGACCCCGAAGGCACCGAGTACAACACCGGCGGCGCCGTCCGGCTGCGCGGTGACCTCGACGTCCCCGCCCTCGAAGCCGCCCTCGGCGAGCTCGTCGCCCGCCACGAGTCCCTCCGTACCACCTTCGCCACCGTCGACGGCCAAGGCGTGCAGATCGTCCGACCCGCGGTTCCCGTCCGGCTGAGCGCCGCCGACTGCGCGCCCGAGGACATCGACCGTGTCGTCCGCGCCCACCACAGCGTCCCCTTCGACCTGAGCACCGGACCACTGCTGCGTCCGCTGCTCCTCCGGGTCGCAGCCGACGACCACCTCCTGGTGCTGTCGATGCACCACATCGTCACCGACGGCTGGTCCATGGGCGTCCTGCTGCGCGAGCTCGGCGAGCTCTACGCCGGCCGCCCTCTCGCCGAACTGCCGCTCCAGTACGCCGACTACGCCGTCTGGCAGCGCAGGACGCTCACCCGCCAGGCCCTCGACGAGGGCCTGGCCTACTGGCGCGAGCAGCTCGCCGGTGCGCCCGTCCTCGACCTGCCCACCGACCGCCCCCGCCCCGCCGTCCGCACGTCGGCCGGTGCCACGCGCCGCTTCGAGATACCGGCCGACCGGCTGGCCCGCTTCAACCGCATGTGCGAGGAGCAGGGCGTCACCTTGTTCATGGGCCTGGTCGCGGCCGTCCAGCTGGTGCTGTCCCGCTACAGCGGCCAGCAGGACGTCGTCGTCGGCACGGCCGATTCCGGGCGCGGGCACTGGGAACTCGAGGACCAGGTCGGGTTCTTCGTCAACACCCTCGCCCTGCGCACCCGCGTGGACGAGGACGCCACCGGCGCCGCTCTGCTGGCCTCCGTACGGGAGACCGTCCTCGACGCGTTCGCGCACGCGGCCGTCCCCTTCGACCGGGTGGTCGACGCCGTCGTCACGGAGCGGGACCCCTCCCGCTCCCCCCTCGTCCAGGCCATGGTGCTGCTCCAGAGCATGCCCGGCGGACTCGGCGACTCCGGTGGTCTGAGGTGGAGCGAACACCCCCTGGACATCGAGTCCGCCCAGTTCGACCTGCTGGTCGCCTTCGAGGAGAACGGCGGCGAGTTCGGCGGCCTGATCAACTACAACACCGACCTCTTCGACGGGACCACCGTCGACCGCATCGCCGCCCACGTGGTCGCGGCACTCACCGAGCTCGGCGAGCCGGCCGCCGCGCAGTTGCCCCTCGCGGCGGCCGTGCCGACGCTGACCGCCGACGAGCGCACGCGCATCCTGGACGAGTGGAACGCCGCCGACGAGCAGGCACCCGCGCTCACGATGGCGGGTCTGTTCGAGGCGCAGGCGGCCCGCGACCCGCAGGGGACCGCGGTCGTCGACGGCGAACTCGCCCTCACCTACGCCGAGCTGGGCGCCCGCGCCGACCGGCTCGCCCACGCCCTGCGCGCCCACGGGGTGCACACCGACGTGGCGGTCGGCGTCTGCCTGCCGCGCGGAGTGCGCTGGCTGACCGCACTGCTCGCCGTCGCCAAGGCGGGCGGCGTCTACGTGCCGCTGGACCCGCAGTACCCGGCCGACCGGCTCGCCTTCATGACCGCCGACGCGGGGATGGCGCTGGTCCTCAGCGACACGGAGACGCTGGACCTCGTACCGGACGTCGCGGTACCGGTCCTGCGCGTGGATGCGGACCTTGACGGGGACCTTGACGGGGACGGTGCGCTTGTCACCAGCCCGGTGGAAGTCGCGGAGCTGCCCCCCGCGGCTTCGCTCGACGCCGGCGCCTACATGATCTACACCTCCGGCTCCACCGGCCGCCCCAAGGGCGTACTGGTCCCGCACCGCAACGTGGCCGGCATGGCCGCAGCGCACCAGCGGGCGCTGGGCCTGACCACCGGATCCCGGCTGCTCCAGGCCGTCTCGCCCAACTTCGACGTCGCGATGGCCGATGTGCTGGCCGCCTGGAACGCGGGCGCCACCCTGGTCCTGCCCGAGCCCGGCCCGCTGGCGGGCGAGGCGCTCGGTCAGGTGCTGCGCGATCAGCGGATCACCCATCTGGAAATCCCGCCCGCGGCTCTGCAGAGCGTGCCGGACATGGACCTGCCCGAGCTGCGCGGCCTGCTGGTCGGCGGCGAGGCCATGTCGGCGGAGTTCATCTCCCGCTGGGCGCCGGGCCGGATGCTGCGCAATGTCTACGGCCCGACCGAGACCACGGTCACGGTCACCGCGGGAGACCCGGTGGATGAGTACGGCGCCGATGGCGTCCCCATCGGCCGGCCGGTCGCGGGCGCCCGACTGTACGTACTGGACGCGCGGCTGCGGCCGGTGCCGGCCGGGGTCGCGGGTGAGCTCTACATCGCCGGGCCCGGGGTGGCACGCGGCTACGTACGACGCTTCGGGCTGACGGCGGAACGATTCGTCGCATCGCCGTTCAGCGGCTCCGGCGAGCGGATGTACCGGACCGGTGACGTGGTGCGGTGGCTGGCCGACGGGCAGCTGGAGTTCGTGGGCCGCACCGACCATCAGGTCAAGGTGCGTGGCTTCCGGATCGAGATCGGTGAGATCGAGTCGGCGCTGGCCGCGCACCCGGACGTGCAGCAGGCCGTGGTCGCGGTGCGCGAGGCCCGGCCGGGAGTGAAGCGGCTGGTCGGCTACGTGGTGGGCGACCGGGTCGATCACTCGGGGCTGCGTGAGTTCGTTGCCAAGTCCCTGCCGGATTACATGGTTCCGACGGCGTTTGTGGTGGTGGGTACGTTCCCGTTGACGGCGAACGGGAAGGTGGACCGGCGGGCGTTGCCGGAGCCTGATCTGGGTGCGGCCGTTTCGAAGGGTTATGTCGCTCCGCGTTCCGAGGTGGAGCGGGTGGTGGCTGATGTGTGGGCGCAGGTGCTGGGCGTCGAGCGGGTGGGCGTGCGGGACAACTTCTTCGAGCTGGGTGGCGATTCGATCCTGAGTATTCAGGTGGTGTCGCGGCTGCGGCGGGCGGGGCTGGTGGTTTCGCCGCAGGATGTGCTGGTGCGGCAGACCGTGGCGGGTGTGGCTGCTGTGGCGGGCACGGCTGGGTCCGGCCAGGAGTCGGAGGCTGTGTCCGGTCCGGTGGTGCTGTCTCCGGTGCAGGAGTGGTTCCTGGAGACGCATCCGGTGGCGCCCGACCACTTCGGTATGTCGATGCATGTGAAGGTCGCCGAGGGTGTTGACGCGGATGTGTTGTCGGCGGCGGTGTCGGCGGTCCTTTCGCATCACGAGGGGCTGTGGGTCCGGTTCGCGAACACTGCGGAGGGTTGGCGGCAGTCGGCTGGTGAGCCGGGTGTGGTGGTTGTCGAGCGGGATGTGGACGGGGTGGTCCAGGAGTCGTTCCGGCTTGAGGGCGGGCCGCTGGTGCGGGCTGTCCTGAACGGGGACCGGCTGTTGATCGCTGTGCATCACATGGTGGTGGACGGTGTCTCGTGGCGGATCCTGTTGGAGGACATCGCGCTGGCCTACCGGGAGCTGGTGGCCGGCCGGGAGGTCGAGCTGGACGCGGCGTCGTTGTCGTTCCCGGCGTGGACCGCCAAGCTCGCCGCGCATGACTTCTCGGGTCAGCTGGACTACTGGGCTTCGGTCGTCGACGGCGCCGAGCCGTTGGTGGAGGTTGCCGGTGGGGTGAACACCGTCGGGTCGGCGGAGATCGTGTCGGTGGCTCTGCCGGCGGCGGAGACCGAGGCGCTGCTCCACAAGGTCCCGGCCGTCTTCCGTACGCAGGTCAACGATGTGCTGTTGGCGGTTCTCGGCCGGGTGCTCGGTGAGTGGTCCGGGCGTGAGCGGGTCCTGGTGGACGTGGAGGGCCATGGCCGTGAGGAGGCGGTGATCGGGGCGGATGTTTCCCGTACGGTCGGCTGGTTCACCTCGATCTATCCCGTGGCTCTTGGTGCGAGCGGCGACTGGAGTGAGCAGATCCGCGGCACGAAGGAGATGCTCCGGGCCATCCCCGACCGGGGCATCGGCTTCGGCGCACTGCGCCACCTGCACGGCGCCGACCTGACCGACCCGGCCCAGATCAGCTTCAACTACCTCGGCCGCTACGACGCCGACGGACACCCCGACGTCTTCGCCGGCATGCTCCCGGCCGAGAACGACCACGCCGCGGGCGAGGAACGCCCGTACCTCCTCGATGTGGTCTCCCGTGTCCAGGACGGGTCCCTCCACGTGGACCTGTACTACTCCACCGCCGTTCACGGCCGCGTCCACATGCGGGCGCTGGCCGAGCGCTACCGGGACGCCCTGGCCGAGGCGGTCGCGTACTGCCTGAGCGAGGGCGTCGGCGGCCGCACGCCGTCCGACTTCCCCCTCGTCGCCTGGGACCAGGCAGGCGTCGACCGGGTGATCGGCGACGGACAGGGCATCGCCGACGTGCACCCGCTCTCGCCGATGCAGCAGGGCATGCTCTTCCACTCCCTGGAGGACGCCGAAGGCACCGCGTACGTCGAGCAGATGTCCTTCGTACTGGACGGCGTGCACGACATCGACCGGCTCGCCGCCGCCTGGCGCGAGACCGTCAACGCCTCCGACGCCCTGCGCGTGTCCGTCGCCTGGGAAGCGGTCGACGAACCCGTCGCGCTCGTGCACCACCGCGTCGACGTCCCCGTCCACACCGCCGACTGGACCGCCCTGGACGCGACGCAGCGCGCCGCGGCCCTCGACGAGCGCCGGACCGCCGACCGGGCCGGCATCAGCCTCGATGCGGCCCCCCTCCTGCGGATATCCCTCGCCGACCTCGGCAACGGAAGCGCACAGGTCGTGATGACCTTCCACCACGTCCTGCTCGACGGCTGGAGCACCCCGCTGCTGCTCCAGGACGTCTTCACCCGGTACGCCGGCGGGGACCCCGAGGTACGTCGCCCCTACCGGGACTACCTGGAATGGCTCGGCTCCCGCGACACCGCGGCGGGCCTCGATCACTGGCGTTCCGTGCTCGCCGGCTTCGACACCCCCGTACCCCTGCCCGCCGACCGCCTGCCCGCTCCCGACCACCGCACCTGGGCCGGCCGCCACCTCGAGGTGGACCTGCCCGGCACCCTCGCCACCGACGTCGGTACGTTCGCGCGCCGCCACCGGCTCACCGTCAACGCGGTGATCCAGGGCGCCTGGGCGCTGCTCCTGTCCGCCTACTCCGGCCAGCGGGACATCGTCTTCGGCGCCACCACCTCGGGCCGCCCGGCCGACCTCGCCGACGCAGAAGGCATGCTCGGCCTGTTCATCAACACGGTCCCGGTCCGTACGGTCCTCGACCCGGCCATGCCCGTCGTCGAATGGCTCCAGCGGCTCCAGGCCGAGCAGTGGGAGTCACGCGCCCACGAGTACCTGTCCCTCAGCCAGATCAACACCGTCACCGAAGTAGCCGCCGGGACCAGCCTGTTCGACAGCCTCCTCGTCTTCGAGAACTACCCCGTCGACGAGGACATGGGCGCCGGGAGCGGTCTGCGCGTACGCGACAGCTATGGCGAAGGCGGCAGCAGCTACCCGCTCTCCCTGACCGCCTACACCGGCGGCCGTCTGGTCGGCGGAGCCGACCCAGGCGTGACGCTGCGCATGTCGTACGACCCCGCCCTGTTCGAGGACACCACGGCCCAGGACATTGCGGGCAGGCTCGGCGGGCTGCTGCGCGCCCTGCTCGACGAGGAGGTGACCGGGCGGATCCCGCTGCTCACGGAAGCGGAGTCGGCCACCATCACGGGCGACTGGAACGACACACGCAGGCACTGCCCGCCGCGCCTGCTGCCCGAGCTCTTCGCCGAACAGGCCGCCCGTACCCCGGAGGCCCTCGCCGTCGTCACCGAGGACACCGCCCTCACCTACCGGGAACTCGACGAGCGGGCCAACCGGTTCGCGCACCTGCTGCAGCGGCACGGCGTACGCCCGGACACCGTCGTGGCGGTCAGCCTGCCCCGCGGGATCGACCTCGTCGTGAGCCTGCTCGCCGTCGTGAAGGCCGGCGGCGCGTACGTCGCCGTCGACCCGGATTATCCGGCGGACCGGATCGCCTACATGCTCGGCGACTCCGGGGCCCGGCTGCTGATCTCGGACCGGGTGGATGCGTCCGCGGCCACGTCCGGGGACATCGAGGTGGTGGCGCCGGGCACGGCGGATATCGCCCGGCAGCCCGCGACCTCCCCGGGCATCGACACGCTGGTCCAGCACGCGGCGTACATGATCTACACCTCCGGCTCGACCGGCCGCCCCAAGGGTGTGCTCGTCTCCCACGCGGCCATCTCCAACCGCCTGCTGTGGATGCAGTCGGTATACCCCCTGACCGGCGCGGACCGCGTCCTGCAGAAGACCTCGTCGAGCTTCGACGTGGCCGTGTGGGAGTTCTTCGGCCCGCTGATCGCGGGCGCCGGCCTGGTACTGCCCCGCCCGGACGGTCACCGTGACCCTCAGTACCTGGCGCGCATGATCCGCGACTTCGACGTGACCACCGTCCACTTCGTCCCGTCCATGCTGCGCGCCCTCGTCGCCGAACCCGCCACCCGGGCCTGCACGGGACTGCGTACCGTCTTCAGCGGCGGCGAGATGCTGCAAGGCGCACTGCGCGACCAGATCCGCGAGGTACTGCCGCAGGCGACGCTGTACAACCTGTACGGGCCCGCGGAGGCGGCCGTCGACGTGACCTCGCACCCGGCCGAGCCGGACACCGCGACCGTGCCCATCGGCCGGCCCGTGTGGAACACCGGCCTGTACGTCCTGGACCCGTGGCTGCGCCCGGTCCCGCAGGGCGTCGCCGGGGAGCTGTACGTCACCGGCGTCCAGCTGGCCCGCGGCTACGCGGGGCGGTCCGGGCTCACGGCCGGCCGGTTCGTGGCCTCGCCGTTCAGTGGCACCGGGGAGCGGATGTACCGGACCGGTGACGTGGTGCGGTGGCTGCCGGGCGGTGTGATCGAGTTCGCCGGCCGAGCCGATGACCAGGTCAAGGTGCGCGGCTTCCGGATCGAGCTCGGCGAGGTCGAGGCCGCACTCGCGAACCACCCCGAGGTCGAGCAGGCGGTGGTCGTCGTCCGCGAGGACCAGCCCGGCGTGAAGCGGCTGGTCGGGTACGTGGTGGCCGCGAACGTGACCTCGGCCGGACTGCGGGAGTTCGTCGGGCAGTCCCTCCCCGAGTACATGGTCCCGGCGATCTGCGTGGTCCTCGACAGCCTGCCGGTCACGGCGAACGGCAAGGTGGACCGGCGGGCCCTGCCCGAGCCCGACCTGAGCGTCCTGCTCCGGGAGTACACGGCTCCGCGTTCCGAGGTGGAGCGGGTGGTGGCTGATGTGTGGGCGCAGGTGCTGGGCGTCGAGCGGGTGGGCGTGCGGGACAACTTCTTCGAGCTGGGTGGCGATTCGATCCTGAGTATTCAGGTGGTGTCGCGGCTGCGGCGGGCGGGGCTGGTGGTTTCGCCGCAGGATGTGCTGGTGCGGCAGACCGTGGCGGGTGTGGCTGCTGTGGCGGGCACGGCTGGGTCCGGCCAGGAGTCGGAGGCTGTGTCCGGTCCGGTGGTGCTGTCTCCGGTGCAGGAGTGGTTCCTGGAGACGCACCCGGTGGCGCCCGACCACTTCGGCATGTCGATGAACATCCGGCTTGCCGAGGGTGTTGATGCGGATGTGTTGTCGGCGGCGGTGTCGGCGGTCCTGTCGCATCACGAGGGGCTGTGGGTCCGGTTCGCGAACACTGCGGAGGGTTGGCGGCAGTCGGCTGGTGAGCCGGGTGTGGTGGTTGTCGAGCGGGATGTGGACGGGGTGGTCCAGGAGTCGTTCCGGCTTGAGGGCGGGCCGCTGGTGCGGGCTGTCTTGAACGGGGACCGGCTGTTGATCGCTGTGCATCACATGGTGGTGGACGGTGTCTCGTGGCGGATCCTGTTGGAGGACATCGCGCTGGCCTACCGGGAGCTGGTGGCCGGCCGGGAGGTCGAGCTGGACGCGGCGTCGTTGTCGTTCCCGGCGTGGACCGCGAAGCTCGCCGCGCATGACTTCTCGGGTCAGCTGGACTACTGGGCTTCGGTCGTCGACGGCGCCGAGCCGTTGGTGGAGGTTGCCGGTGGGGTGAACACCGTCGGGTCGGCGGAGATCGTGTCGGTGGCTCTGCCGGCGGCGGAGACCGAGGCGCTGCTCCAGAAGGTCCCGGCCGTCTTCCGTACGCAGGTCAACGATGTGCTGTTGGCGGTTCTCGGCCGGGTGCTCGGTGAGTGGTCCGGGCGTGAGCGGGTCCTGGTGGACGTGGAGGGCCATGGCCGTGAGGAGTCGGTGATCGGGGCGGATGTTTCCCGTACGGTCGGCTGGTTCACCTCGATCTATCCGGTGGCTCTTGGTGCGAGCGGCGACTGGAGTGAGCAGATCCGCGGCACGAAGGAGATGCTCCGGGCGATCCCCGACCGGGGCATCGGCTTCGGCGCACTGCGCCACCTGCACGGCGCCGACCTGACCGACCCGGCCCAGGTGAGCTTCAACTACCTCGGCCGTTTCGATGCGGGCGGTCACCCGGACGTCTTCGCCGGCCTGCAGCCCGCCGACGGCGACCGCAGCCTCCTCGAAGAGCGGCCGCACGTCCTCGACGTCGTCAGCCGGGTCGTGGACGGCGCGCTGGAGATCCAGCTGCAGTTCTCGACGGCTCTGCACACCCCCGAGGCCATCCGGGCGCTGGCCGAGCGCTACCGGGACGCCCTGGCCGAGGCGGTCGCGTACTGCATGAGCGAGGGCGTCGGCGGCCGCACGCCGTCCGACTTCCCCCTCGTCGCCTGGGACCAGGCAGGCGTCGACCGGGTGATCGGCGACGGACAGGGCATCGCCGATGTCCACCCGCTCTCGCCGATGCAGCAGGGCATGCTCTTCCACTCCCTGGAGGCAGCGGACGACGACGCCGCCTACGTCGAGCAGATGTCCTTCGTCCTCGAAGGCGCCGCCGACATCGACCGGCTCGCCGCCGCCTGGCGCGAGACCGTCAACGCCTCCGACGCCCTGCGCGTGTCCGTCGTCTGGGAGGCGGTCGACGAACCCGTCGCGCTCGTGCACCACCGCGTCGACGTCCCCGTCCACACCGCCGACTGGTCCGCCCTGGACGCGACGCAGCGCGCCGCGGCCCTCGACGAGCGCCGGACCGCCGACCGGGGCGGCATCAGCCTCGATGCCGCCCCCCTCCTGCGGGTCTCCCTCGCCGACCTCGGCGGCTCCCGGATCCAGGTCGTGTGGACCTTCCACCACCTGCTCCTGGACGGCTGGAGCACCCCGCGCCTGCTGGAGGACGTCTTCACCCGGTATACGGGCGGGGACCCCGAGGTACGGCGCCCCTACCGGGACTACCTGGAATGGCTCGGCTCCCGCGACACCGCGGCGGGCCTCGACCACTGGCGCTCCGTGCTCGCCGGCTTCGACACCCCCGTACCCCTGCCCGTCGACCGGTCGGTCACGGCACAGAAGTGGGAGGCGCGCGGCCACGACATCGTCATCGACCCCGAAGTGGGCGCGCGCGTGGGCGACTTCGCGCGCCGCCACCGGCTGACCGTGAACGCGGTGATCCAGGGCGCCTGGGCGCTGCTCCTGTCCGCCTACTCCGGCCAGCGGGACATCGTCTTCGGCGCCACCACCTCGGGCCGCCCGGCCGACCTCGCCGACGCCGATTCCGTCATCGGGCTCTTCATCAACACCGTTCCCGTCCGTACCGTCCTCGACCCGGCCACGCCCGTCGTCGAGTGGCTCCAGCGGCTCCAGGCCGATCAGTGGGAGTCCCGCGCCCACGAGTACCTGTCCCTCAGCCAGATCAACACCGTCACCGAAGTGCCCACCGGGACCAGCCTGTTCGACACGCTCCTCGTCTTCGAGAACTACCCCGTCGACGACAGCCTCGCCGCCCGGCACGGGCTCACCGTCACCGACACCCAGGGCGGCCTGGCCACCAACTACCCGCTCACCCTGAGCGCGTACACCGGCCGGCACCTGGTCGCCATGGGCGGCACCGCCGCCGAGGTCGCCCTCCGGATCACCTACCGGCCCGAACTGTTCGACGAGGTGACCGTCCAGGTCCTGGGTGCCCACCTGGCTGCCACCCTGGCCGCCCTGACCGAGTCCCCCGACCGACCGCTGTCCGCTCTGCCCCGGCTGACGCCGGTCGAGCGGACCCGGCTCGCGGCCTGGTCCGGGGCCCTGCCCACGAGCCCGGACCTCACTTTCCAGGACCTCTTCGAGGCTCGGGTCGCCGCCCGGCCCGACGCCCCCGCCGTCGTACACGGCGGGCAGGTGCTCACGTACGCGGCCCTGGCCGAGCGGGCGGACCGGCTGGCGGCCGTCCTGATCGCGCGCGGCGCGGGCCCCGAGACCCCGATCGGCGTCTCGATGTCCCGCTCCGCGGACCTGGTCGTGGCCGTCCTGGCCGTGCTCCGGGCCGGCAGCGCGTACGTACCGCTGGACCCGCACTACCCCGCCGACCGGCTGCGCTACATGGCCGCCGACTCCGGCATCGGGCTGGTGCTGACCGAGCGCGCCCTCGCAGGCGGGCTCCCGTTCGCCGGGGAGGCCGAACTCCTCGCGGTGGACGGCCCGCTGGAGCCCGCCGCGGCTCCCGCCGTGCTGCCCCGGCCGCCGCTCGCCGCCTCGGCCTACGTGATCTACACCTCCGGCTCCACCGGCCGGCCGAAGGGCGTCGTGGTCTCCCACGAGGCCATGTCCTCCCTCGTCCAGTGGGCGGTGTCCCTCGGCGAGGAGGTCTTCGCCACGACCTGCTTCTCCACCTCGCTCAACTTCGACGTCTCGGTCTTCGAGCTCTTCGGTACCCTCGCCGCGGGCGGCACCGTCCACGTGATGCGCGACGTCCTGGAGCTCGCGGAGCGGCCGCGGGGCTGGTCGGGCAGCCTGATCTCCGCCGTCCCGTCAGCGCTCGGCGCCGTACTGGCCGAGGACGGCGCCGGCATCTCCGCGGGGCACGTGGTGCTCGCCGGCGAGGCGTTCCCCGCCGCGCTGTACGAGCGGATCCGCGAGGTCGCGCCGGACGCGGTCATCGGGAACATCTACGGACCCACCGAAGCCACGGTGTACGCGACCGGGTGGTTCTCGGACGCCGAACGGGCCCCCGACACCGGCTCGGTGCCCATCGGCCGCCCGGTCGCGGGCAAGGTCCTGCGGGTCCTCGACCCCTGGCTGCGCCCGGTACCGGCCGGCGTCTGGGGCGAGCTGTACATCGGCGGTCAGGGCGTGGCCCGCGGCTACCTGGGCCGCTCCGCGCTGACCGCCGAACGGTTCGTCGCCGACCCGGCCGGCCCCGGCGCGCGGCTCTACCGCACCGGCGACGTGGTGCGCTGGCGGTCCGACGGCGTGCTGGAGTACGCCGGCCGCAGCGACGACCAGGTCAAGATCCGCGGCTTCCGCATCGAACTCTCCGAGATCGAGGCGGCGTTGACGGACCTGCCCGAAGTCGCCCAGGCCGCGGTCATGGCCCGCGAGGACACGCCCGGCGTCAAGCGGCTGGCCGCCTACGCCGTCCCCGCCACCCGCTCCGGCGCCGGCGCACCGGACCCGGCCGCGCTGCGGGCCGCGCTGGCCGCCGTACTGCCCGAGTACATGGTCCCCGCGACCCTGACCGTGCTGGACGCGCTGCCGCTGAACGCCAACGGGAAGCTGGACCGCCGGGCTCTGCCCGCACCGGACCTGTCGGCCCTCGGCGAGGGGTACGTCGCCCCGCGCACGCCCGGTGAGCAGCTGGTCGCCGAGGTGTTCGGCGCGGTGCTCGGACTGGACCGGGTCGGCGCCCTGGACGACTTCTTCCAGCTCGGCGGCGACTCCATCATGAGCATCCAGGTGGTGTCGCGGCTGCGCCGGGCCGGGGCGGACGTCTCCGTCAGGGAGCTGTTCGACCACCCGTCGGCCGCCTCGCTCGCCCCCCGCCTGCCCGCCGCGGGCGCGCGGCAGGACGTCATCCCGCGGGCCCCCCGCGACGGCGCACTGCCGCTTTCCTCCGCACAGGCGCGCATGTGGTTCGCCGCCGAACACGACACCGCCAGCGACGAGTACAACTCGGGCCGGGCCGTCCGGCTCGGCGGCCGCCTCGACGCCGAAGCGCTGCGCGCGGCGCTCCAGACGCTGGTCGCGCGGCACGAATCCCTGCGCACCACCTTCGACACGGTCGACGGCCAGGGCGTCCAGGTGATCCACCCGCCGACCCGCGTCCAGCTGCCGGTGCTCGACCGCCCCGCCGAGGGCGACGACGGCCTCGACGCGCTCGTGCACCGCCTGCTCGCGGAGCCCTTCGACCTGCGCACCGGGCCGCTCCTGCGGCCCACCCTGATCCGGGTCACCGACGACGAGCACGTACTCGTCCTGTCGATGCACCACATCGTCATGGACGGCTGGTCCCTCGGAGTGATCCAGCGTGAGCTCGGCGAGCTCTACGCGGGCCGTACCCCGGCCGAACCGCCGGTGCAATATGCCGACTACACCCTCTGGCAGCGCGCGCGGCTGACCCCGCAGCGGCTGGAAGAGGGACTGGGCTACTGGCGGGCACAACTCGCCGACGCCCCGGTGCTGGAGCTGCCCACCGACCGGCCGCGCCCCGCCGAGCGCACCACCCGCGGCGCGAGCTTCCAGACGGTGATCCCGTCCGCACTGCTCCACCGCTTCACGGAGGTCTGCCAGACCCAGGGCGCCACCCTGTTCATGGGCCTGACAGCCGCAGGCCAGGTCCTGCTGTCCCGCTACAGCGGGCAGCAGGACGTGGTCGTGGGCACCGTGACCTCCGGCCGCGACCACGGCCGGCTCGAAGACGCCGTCGGCTTCTTCATCAACACCCTCGCGCTGCGCAGCCGGATCGACGAACGCGCCACCACCGCCGAGCTGCTGGCCTCCGTACGCGGCACGGTCCTGGACGCCTTCGCGCATGCCGAGGTGCCCTTCGACCGGGTGGTCGACGCCGTCGTCACCGAACGCGACCCCAGCCGCAGCCCCCTCGTCCAGGTGGCGATCAGCTACGAGAAGCTGTCCGGCGCCCCCGCCCGGCCGGGCGCGGGAGAACTGAGCTGGCAGGACTACGCGCTGAAGGCCGGCACCTCCCAGTTCGACCTCACCCTCGACTTCGGCGAGGTCGACGGAGCCCTGCTCAGCAACATCGTCTACAACACCGACCTGTTCGACGAGAGCACCGTGCGCCGCCTCTCCGCGCACCTGCTCGAACTCATCACCGCCATGGCGGACGGCCCCGACCGCCCCCTGCGCACCACGCCCCGGCTGACCGGCGCCGAGCACGCCGAGATCATCGGCAGCTGGTCCGACGGTGCCGAAGGCCCCGCGGGTGCGGTGCTGAGCGAGGTCTTCGCCGACCAGGTGGCCCGCACACCGGACGCCGTCGCGGTGGTGTGCGAGGGCGAGCGGCTCACGTACGGGGAACTCGACGCGCGGGCCGACGGCCTCGCCCACGCCCTGCGGGCGCACGGGGTCGGCCCCGAGGTCCGGGTCGGGGTCTGCCTGCCGCGCGGCACCGCCCCGATCGTGACGCTGCTCGCCGTGTTCAAGGCGGGCGGGGTCTTCGTACCGCTCGACCCCGAATACCCGGCGGACCGGCTCGCGTTCATGATGGGCGACTCGGGGCTGCGGCTGCTGCTGGCCACCGCCGGCACCCGTGAGGCCGTCGCGGACGCCGAGGTACCCGTACTCCTCCTGGAGGAGCTGGAGCGTGCGGCCGGCACGGCCCCCGCGGGACCGCCGGTGACGGCCCTGACCCCGCAGAACGCCGCGTACGTGTTCTACACCTCCGGCTCCACCGGCCGGCCCAAGGGCATCGTGGTCCCGCACGCGGGTGTCCTGCGCGTGGCCCGCGACCCGCGGCTGGCCTTCACCGCCGACGACGTGGTCAGCCAGACCGCGACCCTGTCCTTCGACGCGAGCGCGCTGGAGATCTGGAGCGCCTTCGCCAACGGCGCCGCCCTCGCCGTCTCCACGGCACGGGTGCTGTCCGTCGAGGAACTCGGCGCGCTGGTACGGACGCACGGCGTGAGCGTCCTGTGGGTGACCACCGGCCTCTTCCACGAGGTCGTCGACGCCGACGTGGCGATGCTGCGCGACCTGCGCATGGTGATGACCGGCGGCGACGTGCTCTCGCCGCGGCACTTCCAGACGGTCGTCGACCGGGCCCCCGGCGTCCAGCTGGTGGCCGCCTACGGACCCACCGAGACCACCATCTTCGCCACGGTCCACCTGGTCGACTGGGAGACCCAGAAGCCGTCGGTGCCCATCGGCACCCCGCTCGGCCAGACCCGGGCGTACGTACTGGACGCCTGGCTGCGGCCGGTCCCCGTCGGCGTCGCGGGCGAGCTGTACCTCGCGGGCGAGTGCGTGACCCGCGGCTACGCCGGGCATCCCGCGCTCACCGCCGGCCGCTACGTGGCCAGCCCGTACTCCGCAGGCCGGATGTACCGCACCGGTGACGTGGTCCGCTGGCTGCCGGACGGGCAGCTGGACTTCGTGGGCCGGGCCGACAACCAGGTCAAGATCCGCGGCTTCCGGATCGAGCTCGGCGAGGTCGAGATCGCTCTGGCCTCCCACCCGGACGTCGCCCAGGCGGTGGTGGCCGTCCGCGAGATCCGGCCCGGCACCAAGCGGCTCGTCGCCTACGCGGCCGGCACCGGCCTGGACCAGGCGGGCCTGCGGGCCTTCGCGGCCGAGTCGCTGCCGGACTACATGATGCCGACGGCCTTCGTCGTCATGGACGCGCTGCCGCTCAACGCCAACGGCAAGGTGGACCGCAAGGCGCTGCCCGCACCCGACCCGGAGGCTGCGGCGAGCACCGAGTACACCGCCCCGCGCACGGGGCGGGAGCGGATCCTAGCCGACGTGTGGGCGGCCGTACTGGGCCTGCCGCGGGTCGGCGTCCACGACAACTTCTTCGAGCTCGGCGGTGACTCCATCCTCACCATCCAGGTGGTGTCGCGGGCCCGCGAAGCGGGACTGGCCATCTCCCCGAAGCAGCTGTTCAAGGCGCCGACCGTGGCCGGCCTCGCCGAGCTGGTCACCGAGACCGGACAGTCGGACGAGCCCGCCGGGGCCGCGGCGCAGGCGCCGGTCAGCGGCGAGGTGCCGCTGAGCCCCATCCAGCGCTGGTTCTTCGACAGCTTCACCGCGCCCGAGCACCTGACCATGGCGACGTTCGTCGAGCTCGGCTTCACCGACGTGGACCGCCGCGCCCTGGAGGCGGCCCTCGCCGGACTGCTCCACCACCACGACGCCCTGCGGATGCGGTACACCCGGAAGGACGGGGGCACGGGCGTGGGTGCGGTCGGCTGGCGCCAGTACAACCCGGCCTCCGCCCACGGCTCCGTGCTGACCTGGCACGACCTGTCGCACGCGGCCGATCCGGAGGCGGAGACCGCACGGGCCGTGGCCGACGCGCAGGGCAGCCTGAGTCCGGTCGACGGACCGCTGGTGAAGGCCGTCCTCTTCGAATACGGCGGGGACCGGCGCCCCCGGCTCTTCGTCACCGTCCACCACCTGGTCGTCGACGGCGTGTCCTGGCGCATCCTCCTGTCGGACCTGGCCACCGCGTACGAGCAGGCGCGCGCGGGACGTCCCGTCGACCTCGGGGCGAAGACCACTTCGTTCCGGGACTGGACGCGGGCCCTCGTCGCGCACACCGATGAGGGCACGGTGGACGGCGAGGTCCCGTACTGGAACGCGCTCGCCGAGGGCGGGACCGGCCGACTGCCGGTCGACCTGGACGGCGGGAACCTGGACCGGCACCGTGCCGTCGCCCGCGCCACGCTCGACGCCGAGACCACCAGGCGGCTCCTGCAGGAGGTTCCCGGCCGCTACCGCACGCAGATCAACGACGTGCTGCTGTCGGCCCTCGGCCGGACGCTCACCGGGTGGTCCGGAGCCGACAGCGTGCTGGTCACCCTGGAGGGCCACGGCCGCGAGGAGATCCTCGACGGGGTGGACCTCTCGCGCACGGTCGGCTGGTTCACCACGCAGTTCCCGGTCCGCCTGCCCGCCCCGGCCGGGCCGGACTGGCGCCCGCAGATCAACCAGGTCAAGCGCCTGCTGCGGGCCGTACCGCAGCGCGGCATCGGGTACGGGCTGCTGCGCCACCTCCGCGGCACCCTCGCCGAGGGGCCCGCGCCCGAGGTCAGCTTCAACTACCTCGGCCAGTACGACACCGCCGACGCCGGAGACGGCTTCTACGGGGCACCCGTCCCGTACGAGGCGCCGACGGCACCGGCCACGGAGGAACGCCACCACCTGCTGGACGTCGTGGCGATCGTCTCCGAGGGCCGGCTGGAGGTCCAGGTGATGTACGCGACGGACACCTACCGCCCCGAGACGGTGACCGCGCTCGCGGAGCACTTCGTCGCCGGGCTGGAGGAGATCGTCGGCGCCGGATGACCCCTGCTGATGCCGGAGCCGGTTCCGGCTGATCCCGGCCGGCCGCGCGGGAGGGGAAGGGCATTGCCCATTCCCCTCCCGCGCGCGTTTCCGCGGGCATTTCAGCCTCCGCTGAAGAATGAATTTGGCTGTGCCTTTAGTTCGTTGTGCCGGGCGCCTCGTTGATGGTGTGCTCGATTGCTGATCGATTGGTTTTTCTATGCGTGGGGGAGTGGTCCGGGTGTCCGGTTTCGGTGGAGTGGTGATTACCGAGATCTTCGCGGAATGGGTGGCGCGGACGCCTGAGGCGCCCGCCGTGGTGTGTGCCGGCGAGCGGGTGTCCTACGCGGAGCTGGACGTACGGGCGAACCGGCTCGCCCACGAGCTGCTCGCGCAGGGGGTCGTGCCCGGATCGCGGGTGGGTGTCTGCCTGCCGAGGGGTGTGGAGCCGGTCGTGGCGCTCCTCGCCGTGCTGAAGGCCGGCGCGGCCGCTGTCCCGCTGGACCCCGAATACCCCATCGACCGGCTGGAGTTCATGGTCACGGACGCCGGCCTGTCGGCCGTGCTGGTCGACGCCTCCACGACGGACGTGATGCGCCGGGCGGGCGCGCCCGGACTCCTCGCGGCCACCGGTGCCTCTGGCCGGCCGGGGACGGCGCCGGTGGTGGGGGTGTTTCCGCAGAGCGCGGCGTACGTGTTCTACACGTCGGGTTCGACGGGGCGTCCGAAGGGTGTGGTGCTGCCGCATGAGGGTTTTGTGCGGGTGGTGCGTGATCCGAATTTCGGTTTGGGTCCGGATGATGTGGTTTCGCAGCTGAGCACTCTGTCTTTTGATGCCGGTGCGTTGGAGATGTGGAATGCGCTGCTGAATGGTGCGGCGTTGGCTGTTTCCGTTGAGCGGATGCTGTCGGTGGATGAGCTGGGTGCGTTCGTGCGGGCGCACGGGGTGAGTGTGCTGTGGCTGACGGCGGGGTTGTTCCACGAGGTCGTGGATGCGGATGTCTCGGTGTTCTCGGGTGTGCGGCTGGTGATGTCGGGTGGTGATGCGCTGTCGCCGCGGCACTGCCGGAAGGTCCTGGACGAGGTGCCCGATGTGCGGCTCGTGAATGTGTACGGGCCGACGGAGTCGTCGATCTCGGCGTCCACACATGTGGTGGAAGGCCCCGTCCTGCTGGGTGGTCCGGCGCCGGACACCGGGTTGCGGGTGCTGGACGGTGGGCTGCGGCCGGTGGATGTGGGTGTCGAGGGCGAGTTGTATGTGTCGGGTATCGGTCTGGCGCACGGGTATGGGGGCCGGGCAGGGCTGACGGCGGGCCGGTTCGTGGCTGCGCCGGGTGGTTCGGGTGAGCGGATGTATCGCACGGGTGATGTGGTGCGGTGGGTGTCCGGGGGTGTGCTGGAGTTCGTGGGCCGGGCGGATGACCAGGTCAAGGTGCGTGGGTTCCGTGTTGAGCTGGGTGAGGTCGAGGAGGCGCTCGCGGCGCATCCTGCGGTGTCGCGGGCTGTCGCGGTGGTGCGGGCGGATGCGCGGGGTGTGAAGCAGCTGATCGCTTATGCGGTTGCTGAGGGTGTTGGTGCTGGGGTGTTGCGGGAGTTCCTGGCGGCCTCGTTGCCGGAGTTCATGGTTCCGGCGGTGTGTGTGGTGCTGGACGCGCTGCCGTTGACGGCGAACGGGAAGGTGGACCGCAAGGCGCTGCCGGAGCCGGATCTGTCTGGTCTCGCGGAGGTTTACGTTGCTCCGCGTGATGAGCGTGAGGAGGTTGTGGCGGGGGTGTTCGCGGAGGTGCTGGGGCTCGACCGGGTCGGTGTCCATGACCACTTCTTCCGGCTCGGTGGTGACTCCATCCGAGCCGTCCAGGCCGCCTCACGACTGCGCCGCACCGGAGTGGACATCAGCGTCCGCGATCTGTTCGACCGTCCCACCACCGCCGCGCTCGCCGCCGCCGCGCAGGCCGGCACCCGGCGCGCCGCCGGCGGACCGTCGCCGGCCGCCCGCCGCGGCGCCCTGCCGCTGTCGTTCGCGCAGGCCCGGATGTGGTTCGCCGCCGAGATCGACCCCGAGGGCACCGAGTACAACACCGGCGGCGCCGTCCGCCTGCGCGGTGACCTCGACGTCCCCGCCCTCGAAGCCGCCCTCGGTGAACTCGTCGCCCGCCACGAGTCCCTCCGCACCACTTTCGCCACCGTCGACGGCCAAGGCGTGCAGATCATCCACCCCGCCGCACCCGTCGCCCTGCCCGTCGTCGAGGCCACCGCCGCCGAGGCCGCCGCCGTAATGGACGCCGAACTGCGGACCCCGTTCGACCTCGGCACCGGACCGCTGCTGCGTCCCACCCTGCTGCGAACCGCCCCCGACGAGCACCTCCTGATCCTCTCGATGCACCACATCGTCACCGACGGCTGGTCGGTGAACGTCCTGGCCCGGGAGCTCGCCGCGCTCTACGCCGGTGAACCCCTGCCCGAACTGCCCGTGCAGTACGCCGACTACGCCGTCTGGCAGCGCGCCACGCTGACACCCAGGGCCCTGGACGAGGGCGGCCTGGCCTACTGGCGCGAGCAGCTCGCCGGCGCCCCCGTCCTGGACCTGCCCACCGACCGCCCCCGCCCCGCCGTCCGCACCCGCGCCGGCAGCACCTACGACCTCGACCTGCCCGCCGCCCTGCTCGACCGGCTGGCCGAGGTCTGCCGGACGCGCGGCGCCACCCTCTTCATGGGCCTGACGGCCGCTGTCCAGCTGATGCTGGCGCGCACCAGCGGCCAGCGGGACGTGGTCCTCGGTACGGCCACCATCGGCCGCGACCGGCCCGAACTGGAGGACGTGCTGGGGTTCTTCGTCAACACCCTCGCCTTGCGCACCCGGATCGACGAGGCCGCGACCGGCACGCAGCTGCTGGCGTCCGTGCGCGAGACCGTCCTCGACGCGTTCGCGCACGCGGCCGTCCCCTTCGACCGGGTGGTCGACGCCGTCGTCACAGAGCGGGACCCCTCCCGCACCCCCCTCGTCCAGGCCATGATGGTGCTCCAGAAGCGCCCTTGGCAGGCGGACGGAGTCCGGGGGCTTGGCTTCGAGGCGGCCGACCTCCCGCGCCAGGACGCGCAGTTCGAACTGACCCTGGAGTTCTGGGAGCAGGCCGACGGCATGCGGCTGTCCCTCAACTACAACACCGACCTGTTCGACGCCGGCACCATCCACCGCATGGCCGACCACCTGGCGACCGTCCTCGGTGCCCTCGCGGACCAGCCGGAGCAGCCGCTCTCCCGCATCCCCCGGCTCTCCGCGCCCGAGCGCGCCATGATCCTCGGCGACTGGGCCGAGGGCGCCGACGGACCGGCCGGCGCCGTACTCACGGACGTCTTCGCCGAGCAGGTGGCCCGCGCCCCGCACGCCGCCGCCCTGGTCTGCGGCGAGGAGCAGCTCACGTACGGCGAACTGGACGTGCGCACGAGCCGCCTGGCCCACGCGCTGCGCGAGCACGGCGTGGGTCCGGAAACCCGGGTCGGGGTCTGCCTGCCGCGCGGCGCCGAGCCGATCGTGGCGCTGCTCGCCGTACTGAAGGCGGGCGGGATCTTCGTACCGCTCGACACCGGCTACCCGACCGAGCGCCTCGCGTACATGGCGCGGGACGCCGGGGTCGAACTGCTGCTGGCCGACGACTCGACCCGCGACGCGATCCCCGGCGCCGAGGCGCCGGTGCTGCTCTTCGGCGAACTGGAGGACCGCGCCGCCGTCTGCTCCGTCCACGTCCTGGGGCCGCCGCAGGTCGCGCTCACCCCGCAGAACGGCGCCTACGTCTTCTACACCTCCGGCTCCACCGGCCGGCCCAAGGGCATCGTGCTGCCGCACGCCGGCGTGCTGCGCGTGGCCCGCGACCCGCGGCTCGCCACCACGGCGGCGGACGTCGTCGGCCAGTTCGCGACGCTGTCCTTCGACGCGAGCGCCCTGGAGATCTGGAGCGCCTTCGCCAACGGCGCCGCGCTCGTGGTGTCCGCCGCCCGCGTGCTGTCGGTCGAGGAACTCGGTGCGCTGCTGCGCCACCACGGGGTGACGGTCGCCTGGCTGACCGCGGGCCTGTTCCACGAGGTGGTCGACACGGACGTGACCATGCTGGCCGGGCTCCGGCTGCTGATGGCGGGCGGCGACGCGCTGGCCCCGCAGCACTGCCGGACCGTGCTCGAACGGCTGCCGCACGTACGGCTCGTGAACGGGTACGGGCCCACCGAGACCACCGTCTTCGCGGCGGTCCACCCCGTCGACGCCGCGTCCGTGGGCGCGTCCGTGCCGATCGGCTCGCCCCTCGGGCGCACCGGCGCCTACGTGCTCGACTCCTGGCTGCGGCCGGTGCCGGCCGGGGTCGCGGGTGAGCTCTACATCGCGGGTGAGGGACTGACGCGCGGCTACGTGGGGCATCCCGGGCTGAGCGCGGGCCGCTTCGTCGCCTCGCCCTTCGGCTCCGGCGAGCGGATGTACCGGACCGGTGACGTGGTGCGGTGGCTGGCCGACGGGCAGCTGGAGTTCGTGGGACGGGCCGACCATCAGGTCAAGGTGCGTGGTTTCCGGATCGAGATCGGTGAGATCGAGTCGGCGCTGGCCGCGCACCCGGACGTGCAGCAGGCCGTGGTCGCGGTGCGCGAGGCCCGGCCGGGAGTGAAGCGGCTGGTCGGCTACGTGGTGGGCGACCGGGTCGATCACTCGGGGCTGCGTGAGTTCGTTGCCAAGTCCCTGCCGGATTACATGGTTCCGACGGCGTTCGTGGTGGTGGGTACGTTCCCGTTGACGGCGAACGGGAAGGTGGACCGGCGGGCGTTGCCGGAGCCTGATCTGGGTGCGGCTGTTTCGAAGGGTTATGTCGCTCCGCGTTCCGAGGTGGAGCGGGTGGTGGCTGATGTGTGGGCGCAGGTGCTGGGCGTCGAGCGGGTGGGCGTGCGGGACAACTTCTTCGAGCTGGGTGGCGATTCGATCCTGAGTATTCAGGTGGTGTCGCGGCTGCGGCGGGCGGGGCTGGTGGTTTCGCCGCAGGATGTGCTGGTGCGGCAGACCGTGGCGGGTGTGGCTGCTGTGGCGGGCACGGCTGGGTCCGGCCAGGAGTCGGAGGCTGTGTCCGGTCCGGTGGTGCTGTCTCCGGTGCAGGAGTGGTTCCTGGAGACGCATCCGGTGGCGCCCGACCACTTCGGCATGTCGATGCATGTGAAGGTCGCCGAGGGTGTTGACGCGGATGTGTTGTCGGCTGCGGTGTCGGCGGTCCTTTCGCATCACGAGGGGCTGTGGGTCCGGTTCGCGCGGACCCCGGAGGGTTGGCGGCAGTCGGCTGGTGAGCCGGGTGTGGTGGTTGTCGAGCGGGATGTGGACGGGGTGGTCCAGGAGTCGTTCCGGCTTGAGGGCGGGCCGCTGGTGCGGGCTGTCCTGAACGGGGACCGGCTGTTGATCGCTGTGCATCACATGGTGGTGGACGGTGTCTCGTGGCGGATCCTCCTGGAGGACATCGCGCTGGCCTACCGGGAACTGGTGGCCGGCCGGGAGGTCGAGCTGGACGCGGCGTCGATGTCGTTCCCGGCGTGGACCGCCAAGCTCGCCGCCCATGACTTCTCGGGTCAGCTGGACTACTGGGCTTCGGTCGTCGACGGCGCCGAGCCTCTGTTCGACGTGCCGGCCGGTGCCAACACGGTGGCCGCATCCGCCATCGAAACCGTCACCCTGTCCCCGGAAGAGACCGAGGCCCTGCTCCACAAGGTCCCCGCCGTCTTCCGGACCCAGGTCAACGACATCCTCCTGGCCGCCCTGGGCCGCGCCCTGGGCTCCTGGACCGGCCGCGACCGCGTCGTGGTGGACGTGGAGGGCCATGGCCGTGAGGAGGCGGTGATCGGGGCGGATGTCTCGCGTACGGTCGGCTGGTTCACGTCCATCTTCCCCGTGGCTCTTGGTGCGAGCGGTGACTGGAGTGAGCAGATCCGCGGCACGAAGGAGATGCTCCGGGCGATCCCCGACCGGGGCATCGGCTTCGGCGCACTGCGCCACCTGCACGGCGCCGACCTGACCGACCCGGCCCAGGTCAGCTTCAACTACCTCGGCCGCTTCGACGCCGACGGACACCCCGACGTCTTCGCCGGCATGCTCCCGGCCGAGAACGACCACGCCCCCGCCGAAGAACGCCCCCACGTCTGGGACGTCGTCGGCCGGGTCGAGGACGGCCGCCTGCGCATCGACCTCTACCACCCGGCCTCCGACCACGGCCACGGCCACGGCCCCTCCCGAGCCCGGGAGTTCGCCGCGCACTACCGCGACACCCTGCGCGAAGCGGTCACGTACTGCCTGAGCGAAGGTGTCGGCGGCCGCACGCCGTCCGACTTCCCGCTCGTCGCCTGGGACCAGGCCACCGTCGACGAGGTGATCGGCGACGGACAGCGCATCGCCGACGTGCATCCCCTCTCGCCGATGCAGCAGGGCCTGCTCTTCCACTCCCTGGAAGACCCGTCCGGGACGGCCTACGTCGAGCAGATGTCCTTCGTCCTCGAAGGCGTCCACGACATCGACCGGCTCGCCGCCGCCTGGCAGGAAGCCGTCAACGCCTCCGACGCCCTGCGCGTCTCCGTCGTCTGGGAGCAGGCCGACGAACCGGCCGCGCTGGTCCACCAGCGCGTCGAGATCCCCGTCCACACCGAGGACTGGACGGCGCTCGGAGCCGCCGCACGCGCCGAACGCCTCCAGGACCGCCGGACCGCCGACTTCCACGGCATCAGGCTCGACGAGGCACCACTGACGCGCCTGTCCCTCGCCGATCTCGGCGGCGGCCGCGTCCAGCTCGTGTGGACCTTCCACCACCTCCTGCTCGACGGCTGGAGCACCCCCCAGCTGCTCGACGACGTCTTCACCCGCTACGCGGGCGGCCGCCCCCAGGACCGTGCCCCCTACCGGGACTACCTGGCCTGGCTCGCCTCCCGCGACACCGCCGCCGACCGCGCGCACTGGCGCTCCGTCCTGCGCGGGTACGACACCGCGCTCACCCTCCCGGCCGCACCCGACGCCGTACCCGGCGCCGGACCGGCCCAGGGCATCCGCCACCTCGACGTCGACCTGCCGGGCACGCTCGCCACGGACGTCGGTACCTTCGCGCGCCGCCACCGGCTCACCGTCAACGCGGTGGTCCAGGGCGCGTGGGCCCTGCTCCTGTCAGCCTCCACGGGCCGGCACGACATCGTCTTCGGTGCCACCACCTCCGGCCGTCCCGCCGAACTGCCCGACGCGGACGGCACGCTGGGTCTGTTCATCAACACCGTGCCGGTCCGTACGGTCCTCGACCCGGCCACCCCGGTCGTCGAATGGCTCCAGCGGCTCCAGGCCGAGCAGTGGCAGTCCCGGGCGCACGAGTACCTCTCCCTGCCCGAGCTGACCGCGCTCGCCGACCTGCCGCCCGGTGCCCGGCTCTTCGAAAGCGTCCTCGTCTTCGAGAACTACCCCGTCGCCGACGACCTCGCCGCCCGCCACGGCCTCGCCGTCACCGAGGCGGAGGCCGCCGTCCAGGGCGGCGACTACCCGCTCTCCCTGACCGCCTTCACCGGCCGTCAACTCGTCGGCGGCGACACCCCGGGCGTCAGCCTGCGCCTCTCCTACGACCCACGGGTCTTCGGCGACGTCACCGCGCGGGGGCTGGCCGGGCGTCTCGCCGCGCTGGTCCGCGCCCTGCTGGACGAGGAGCTGCTGGCCCGCGTCCCGCTGCTCACCGAGGCCGAGCGCGACCGGTTCGCCGCGGCGGCGGCCACCGCCGCCGGGCCGCGGGAGACCGTGACCCTGGCGGGCCTGTTCGAGGCCCAGGCCGCCCGGCGCCCCGAGTCGCCCGCCGTCGTCTGCGACGGCACCGAGCTGTCGTACGGAGAGCTGGACGCCCGCGCCAACGGCCTGGCCCACTGGCTTGCCGACCTCGGCGCGGGCCCCGAGACGGTGATCGGCGTCAGCCTGCCGCGCGGAGTGGACTGGCTGGTCTGTCTCCTGGCCGTGGCCAAGACGGGCGCCGTGTACCTGCCGCTCGACCCGGCCCACCCCGCCGAGCGGCTCGCCTTCATGGCCGCCGACGCGGGCGCCGGCCTGATCCTGGGCGACGCCGCCACCGCGCCCGTTCTGAACGCCGCGGACTTCCTGGAGCTCGGCGTGCCCGTCAGCCCCGTGCCCCCGGCCCGCCCCGACCACCCGGACGCGGCCGCCTACGTCATCTACACCTCGGGCTCCACCGGCACCCCCAAGGGCGTCGCCGTGTCCCACCGCGGCCTGCGCGACCTCGGTGCGTCCCACGTCCGCACCCTGGAGCTCGACGGCGACTCGCGCATACTGCAGAGCGTCTCCCTCGGCTTCGACGTCGCCATGGGCGACCTCGTCAACGCCTGGACGGCGGGCGCCGTTCTCGTCCTCGCCGGACCCGAGCACACCGTCGGCGAACCCCTCGCCCGGCTCCTCGACGAGCAGCGGATCACCCACGCCATGCTGCCGCTGGCCGCGATCTCCACCCTGCCCGACGTACCGCTGCCGCACCTGCGCGCGCTCGTCTCCGGCGGCGAGGCGATGCCGGCCGAGATCCCCGCCCGCTGGGCGCCCGGCCGGATCCTGGTCAACGCCTACGGGCCCACCGAGACCACGGTCGCCGCCACCCTCAGCGACCCCCTCGACCCGGCCACCGCCATCCCGCCCATCGGCCGCGCCGTCGACGGCGCCCACACGTTCGTCCTGGACGCCTGGCTGCGGCCGGTGCCCGACGGCACCGCCGGCGAGCTGTACCTGGCCGGGCCCGGAGTGGCGCGCGGCTACACGGGCCGGCCCGGCCTGACCGCCGCCGCCTTCGTGGCGAACCCGTTCACCGGCGGGCGCATGTACCGCACCGGCGACCTGGTCCGCCGGGGAGCCGACGGGCAGCTGGCCTTCCTCGGCCGCACCGACCACCAGGTCAAGGTGCGCGGCCACCGCATCGAGCCCGGAGAGGTCGAAGCCGCGCTGACCCGCCACCCGGGCGTGTCCCAGGCCGTGGCCACGGTCCGCGAGGACCGGCCCGGCAGCCGGCGGCTCGTCGGCTACGTCGTCGCCCAAGGCGTCCACCCCGCCGAGCTGCGGGAGTTCGCGGGCCGCTCGCTGCCCGAGTACATGGTCCCCGCCGTCTGCGTGGTCCTCGACGCCTTCCCGCTCAACGCCAACGGCAAGGTCGACCGGGCGGCCCTGCCCGCCCCCGACCTGTCCGACCTCGTACGGGAGTACGTGGCGCCCGCCACCGAGGCCGAGCGCGCCGTGGCCGCCGTCTTCGCCGAGCTGCTCGGCGCCGACCGGATCGGCGCCGACGACGACTTCTTCGACCTCGGCGGCGATTCGCTGCTCAGCATCCAGGCCGTCTCCCGGCTGCGCCGGGCCGGCTACGCGGCCACCGTCCGGGCCCTCTTCGACCACCCCACCGTCTCCGCCCTGGCCACCCGGATCGAGACCGCCACCGATCTTCCGGACAACGGCGGTCCGGTCGTGCCGGTCGCCCGCGACGGCGCACTGCCCGTGTCCTTCGCCCAGGCCCGCCTGTGGTTCGCGGCCGAACTCGACCCGGAGAGCACCGAGTACAACTCGGGCGGCGCCCTGCGGCTGACCGGTCCGCTGGACCTGGCCGCGCTGCGCCGGGCACTCGACGCCCTCGTCACCCGCCACGAGTCGCTGCGCACCACCTTCGCGGAAGCCGACGGCGAAGCCGTCCAGGTCATCCACCCGCCCGCCCCCGTCGACCTGCCGGTGGCCGCCTGCACGGCCGCCGAGCTGCCCGGCCGCATCCGCGCCGCCCTGGGCCGGGTCTTCGACCTGCGCACGGGACCGCTGCTGCGGGCCACCCTGCTGCGGATCGAGGAGGAGGAGCACGTCCTCGTACTCGCGATGCACCACATGATCACCGACGGCTGGTCGATGGGCGTGGCCGTCCGCGAGCTCGACCAGCTCTACCAAGGCGTCGAACTGCCCGAACCGGCCGTCCAGTACGCCGACTTCGTCGCCTGGCAGCGCGCGAACCTGACCCCGGACGCCCTGGAGGCGGGAGTCGCGCACTGGCGCGAGCGGCTGGCCGGCGTACCCGTGCTGGAACTGCCGACGGACCGGCCGCGCCCCGCCGAGCGGACCTGGGCCGGGGCGCTCGCGGACATCGAGGTCCCGGCCGAGACCGTGGACCGCTTCGCCGAGGTGTGCAAGGCGCGCGGCGTGACCCTGTTCATGGGGCTGGTCGCGGCCGTGCAGCTGGTGCTGTCCCGCTACAGCGGCCAGCAGGACGTCCTCGTGGGCACCGTCACCTCCGGCCGCTCCCGCGCCGAACTGGAGGGCCTGATCGGCTTCTTCGTCAACACCGTCGCCCTGCGCACCCGCATCGACGAGCAGCGCAGCGTCGCCGCGCTGCTGGACGACGTCCGCGAGACCGTCCTGGACGCCTTCGCCCACGACGAGATCCCCTTCGACCGGGTCGTGGACGCCGTCGTCACCGAGCGCGACCCCAGCCGCAGCCCCCTCGTGCAGGCACTGGTCAGCATGGAGACCGCCCCGCGGCCCGCCACCGGCGCCGGCCTGACCTGGCGGGACCAGCCCTTCGAGGTGGACACCGCACAGTTCGAGCTGGCCGTCGACTTCGCCGACCGCGACGGCTCCCTGGCCATGGTGATCAACTACAACACGGGCCTCTTCGACGCCGCCACAGTCCACCGGCTCGGCGCCCACCTGGTCCGCGTACTGAGCGAGATGGCCGACGCGGACAAGCCGCTGTCCGCCGTCCGGATGCTGGGCGCCGAGGAGGAGCGCACCATCACGCACGGCTGGAACGACACGGCCGTCCCGGTCCCGGAACCGCTGCTGCCCGAGCTGTTCGCCGCCCAGGCCGCCCGCACCCCCGACGCGGTCGCCCTCGTCGACGGAGAGGAGCAGCTCACCTTCGCGGCACTCGACCGAGCCGCCGGACGCCTCGCCCACCGTCTGCGCGCCCAGGGCGCCGGACCCGACACGGTCGTCGGCGTCTGCGCCGAACGCGGGGCGGACGTGGTGGTCGCCCTGCTCGGCATCCTGAAGGCCGGGGCCGCCTCCCTGCCCATCGACCCCGCCTACCCGGCCGAGCGGGTACGGCACATGCTGGCCGACTCCGGTACGGCGACCGTGCTCGTCCAGGAGCACCTCGCGCAGCGGTTCGCCGACTACGGCGGCACCCTGCTGACCCTGGACCGCGGCGCGGACGAGGACCTCGACCCCCAGGCGCCGGGTCCCGTACCGCCGCTGACCGCCGACCACCTCGCCTACGTCATCTACACCTCCGGCTCCACCGGCCTGCCCAAGGGGACGCTCATCCGGCACGGCGCCTTCCGCAACCTCTTCGCACACCACCGCCGGCGCATGTTCGAACCCGCCTCCCGGGGCCGCCAGCTGCGGATGGCGCAGACCGCTTCGATCTCCTTCGACGCCTCCTGCGTCGCCCTGCTCTGGCTGGTCGGCGGCCACCAGCTGCACACCGTCGACCACGACACCCACATCGACCTGCGGGCCTTCCGCGACTACCTGCGCGAGCGGCGCGTCGACGTCATCGACGAGGCGCCCACGTACCTGCGCGAGCTGATCGCCGACGGCCTGCTGGAGGACCCGGTCCACGTGCCCAGCGTGATCGTCTTCGGCGGCGAGGCCGTCGACGGACAGATCTGGGACACCCTGCGCGCCCACCCCGAGATCGCCGCGTACAACTTCTACGGGCCCACCGAGTGCACCTGCGACTCGCTGACCTGGACGGCCCAGGGCAGTGACCGGCCGCTGATCGGCCGCCCGGTCGGCAACGCGCGCGCCTTCGTCCTCGACGCGGCCCTGCGCCCGGTGCCCGCCGGAGTCGTCGGCGAGCTGTACATCGAGGGCGCGGGCCTCGCCCGCGGCTACGTCGGCAAGCCCGGCCTGACCGCCGGCCGCTTCGTGGCCTGCCCGTTCACCGGGACACGCATGTACCGCACCGGCGACCTGGTCCGCTGGACCCGCGAAGGCACGGTGGAGTTCCTCGGCCGGCGCGACGACCAGGTCAAGGTCCGCGGCTTCCGCATCGAACTCGGCGAGATCGAGACCGTCCTGGCCCGCCACCCCGAGGTCACCCAGGCCGTCGTGGTCGCCCGCGAGGACCGCCCCGGCGTCAAGCGGCTCGTCGCGTACGTCGTCGGCGGCGCCGGCCTCGACGCGGCGCGGCTGCGCGCCTACGCGGCCGACGCCCTGCCCGACTACATGGTCCCGACGGCCTGGATGCTCCTCGACGCCTTCCCGCTCAACCAGAGCGGCAAGGTGGACCGGCGCGCCCTGCCCGCGCCCGACCCGGCCGCGCTCACCGACGCCTACACCGCCCCTCGTACGGACGCCGAGACGGCCATCGCCGCCGTCTGGGCCGACGTACTGGGCGCCGAACGCGTCGGGGTCCACGACAACTTCTTCGAACTCGGCGGCGACTCCATCCTCAGCACCCGCGCCGTCTCCCGGATGCGCGCCGCAGGCTACGACACCAGCGTGCGCGAGCTGTTCAACGCGCCCACCGTCGCCCGGCTCGCCGCACTCGCCGGGGCCGCGGCCGGGCCCGCCGACCCGGTCGTGCCCACCGCCCGCGACGGCGCCCTGCCGCTGTCGTACGCGCAGGCCCGCATGTGGTTCGCGGCCGACCTCGACCCGGAGAGCACCGAGTACAACTCCGGCACCGCCCTGCGGCTGACCGGCCCGCTGGACCAGGCCGCACTGCGCCGGGCGCTCGACGCCCTGGTCGCCCGGCACGAGTCGCTGCGCACCACCTTCGCCGCGGCCGACGGCCACGGCGTCCAGGTGGTCCACCCGGCCGCCCCCGTCCCCCTGCCGGTGGCCGAGTGCGCCCCCGACGGCGTCGACGCCCTCGTCCGCTCCCTGTTCGGCGAGCCCTTCGACCTGCGCCGGGGACCGCTGCTGCGGCCCACCCTCGTCCGGATCACCGACGAGGACCACATCCTGGTCCTGTCCATGCACCACATCGTCACCGACGGCTGGTCCCTGAACGTGATCACCCGGGAGCTGGCCGAACTGTACGCGGGCCGCACCCCGGCGGCCCCGCCGGTGCAGTACGCCGACTTCGCGCGCTGGCAGCGAGAACGGCTGACACCGCCGGCCCTGGAGGCGGGCCTCGGCTACTGGCGTGAGCAGCTCGCCGACGCTCCGGTGCTGGAGCTGCCCACCGACCGGCCCCGCCCGGCCGAGCGCACCACGCGCGGCGCGAGCGAGCAGGTGGCCGTGCCGGCGGAGATCCTGGCCCGCTTCACCGAGCTCTGCCAGGCGCAGGGCGCCACCCTGTTCATGGGCCTGACCGCGGCGACCCAGCTGCTGCTGGCCCGCTACAGCGGACGGCCCGACGTGGTCCTCGGCACCGTCACCTCCGGCCGCGACCGGGCCGAACTGGAAGACGTCGTCGGCTTCTTCGTCAACACCCTCGCCCTGCGCACCCGGATCGACGAGCACGCGACCGGCGCCGAGCTGCTGGCCTCCGTACGCCGCACGGTCCTGGACGCCTTCGTGCACGCCGAGACGCCCTTCGACCGGGTCGTCGACGCCGTCGTCACCGAACGCGACCCCAGCCGCAGCCCCCTCGTCCAGGCGGTGATCAGCTACGAGAGCCCGGCGGCGGCCGACGGCGACAGCGGCGGGGCGGTCAGCTGGACCGAGTACCCGCTGCGGTCCTGGACCTCCCCCTTCGACCTCACCTTCGACTTCGGCGAGGCCGACGGGGAGCTGCACGCCCACCTCGTCTACAACACCGATCTGTTCGACGCGGCCACCATCCGCCGGATGGCGGGCCACCTGCTCACCGTCCTGACCGCCCTCGCCGACGACCCGGCGCGCGCCCTCTGCGACCTGGACCTGCTGTCCGCCGCCGAACGGCGCACCCTGACCGAGGAGCGCAACGCCACCGACTCAGGGCTGGAACCGGCCGCCCTGCACGCGCTGTTCGAGCGGCAGGCGGCGCTGCGGCCCGACGCGACGGCCGTCGTCACCGACACCGAGCGGTGGACCTACGCCCAGATCGACGGCCGCGCCGCGGCCCTGGCCCGGCGGCTGCGGTCCGCGGGCGTGACCGCCGAGACCGTCGTCGGGGTCTGCCTGCCGCGCGGCGCCGACTGGATCACCGCCCTCCTCGGCGTGCTGAAGGCGGGCGCGGTCTACCTGCCGCTGGACCCCGACTACCCGGCCGACCGCAGGGCGTTCATGCTCACCGACTCCGGCGCCGCCCTGGTGGTCACGGACGCCGACCACGCCGCGCTGCTCGACACCTCGGCGGTGCCCGCGCTCCTGGTCGACGCCCCCGCCACCGGGGACGACGCCGCGCCGGACCCGGCCGGCCCGCCCCTGCCGGACGCGGGCGCCTACCTGATCTACACCTCCGGCTCCACCGGAGTTCCCAAGGGAGTCCTGGTCACCCACCGCGGCGTGGCCGCCTTCGCCGCCACCCAGGCGGACCGCTTCGCGATCACCGCCGATTCCCGGGTGCTCCAGGCCGCGTCCGCCAACTTCGACGCCTCGGTCATGGAGATCCTGATGGCCTGGTCCGCCGGCGCGGCCCTGGTCCTGCCCGCCCCCGGCCGGGTCCTCGGCGAGGACCTCGTCCAGGTCCTCGGCCGCCAGCGGGTCACGCACGCCATGATCCCGCCGGCCGCGCTCGCCGGGGCCGGCCAGGCCCCCCTGCCGGACCTGCGGACCCTGGTGGTGGGCGGCGAGGCCTGCCCGCCCGAGCTGGTCGCCGCCTGGGCGCCCGGCCGCGCGATGTTCAACGCGTACGGGCCCACCGAGATCACCATCTCCGCCACCATCAGCGACCGCCTCGTGCCCGGCACCGCAGTGCCCATCGGCCGCCCCAACCAGGACGCGCGCGTCTACGTCCTCGACGCCCGGCTGCGCCCCGTACCGGCCGGCGTCCCCGGCGAGCTGTACGTGGCCGGCGCGGGCGTCGCCCGGGGCTACCTGGGCCGGCCCGCGCTCACCGCGAGCCGCTTCCTCGCCTCGCCGTTCGCACCGGGGGAGCGGCTGTACCGCACCGGCGACCTGGTGCGCTGGCTGCCCGACGGGCAGCTGGAGTTCACCGGCCGCGCCGACGACCAGGTCAAACTGCGCGGGTTCCGCATCGAGCCCGGCGAGATCGAGAGCGTGCTCGCGGCCCACCCGGGCGTGCGCCGGGCCCTGGTCCAGATCCGCGAGGACCAGCCGGGCGTGAAGCGGCTCGTCGCCTACGTCGTCGCGGACGACCCCGCCTCCTTCCCCGACCCCGACACGCTGCGCGAGCACGCCGCCCGCTCGCTGCCGCCGTACATGGTCCCGGCGGCCTGGGTGACGCTCGACGCACTCCCGCTCACCGCCAACGGCAAGGTGGACCGGCGGGCGCTGCCCGCGCCCGGACTCCCGGCGCGCGCGGCCTCGTACACCGCCCCGCGCACGGAGCGCGAGATCACCCTGGCGGAGGTGTGGAAGGTGGTGCTCGGCCTCGAAGAGGTCGGCGTCCACGACAACTTCTTCGAGCTCGGCGGCGACTCCATCCTGAGCATCCAGGTCGTCGCACGGGCCCGGGCCGCCGGGCTGGCGATCTCCACCAGGCAGCTCTTCGCCGCGCCGACCGTGGCGGGCCTGGCCGAACTGGCGGGCTCCCCCGGCGCGGCGGGCGAGTGGGCCGGCACCGGACCCGTCACCGGATCCGTACCGCTGACCCCCGTCCAGCGCTGGTTCCTGGACGGCGAACGCGGCTCCCACGACCGCTTCACGATGTCCGCCTACGCCGAACTCGCCGAGCGGCCCGACCGCGCGACCCTGCGGGCGGCCGTCGCCGCGCTCTACAACCACCACGACGGCCTGCGCTCGCGGTACACCCGCGACGGCGACGGCCGCTGGGAGCAGACCGTCGTCGAGCGGGAGGACGGCAACTGGTTCACCTGGTACGACCTGTTCCAGGAGGACCCGGCCGAGCGGGAGGCCGAGATGGCCCGGCACCTCGCCGACGCGCACGAAGGCCTGGACATCGCCGCCGGACCCCTGCTCAAGGCCCTGGTCTTCGACCAGGGGGCGGGCCTGCCGGTGCGCCTGGCCCTCGTCGCCCACCACCTGGTCACCGACGTCGTCTCCTGGGGCGTCCTGCTCGCCGACCTGGCCCGCTGCTACGGGCTGATCGCCGCGGGGGAGCGGCCGGAACCGGGCGAGCGCACCACCTCCTTCCAGGAGTGGTCCGGGAAGCTCACCGGACTCGCCGCCGCCGGCCGCTTCGACGAGGAGATCCCCTACTGGCGGGAGGCAGAGCGCGTACCGCGCCTGCCGGGGTCCGGCTCACCGGCCAACACCGCGGACTTCGAGGACACCGTCTCGCTGCGGCTGGACGCCGGGACCACCCGGGCGCTGCTGCAGACCGTCCCCGGCGCCCACCGGGCGCGGGTCAACGAGGTGCTGCTCGCCGCGCTCGGCCGGGCCCTGGCCCGGTGGAGCGGCCAGGACCGGGTGGCGGTCACCCTGGAGGGCCACGGCCGCGAGGAGGAACTCGTCGAGGGCGCCGACCTGTCGCGTACGGTCGGCTGGTTCACGACCCTGTTCCCCTTCGCCTGGGACGTTCCGGGGGGCGAGGACTGGCGGCCGTACGTCGCCGCGGTCAAGCGCGGGCTGCGGGCGGTGCCGCACAAGGGCCTGGGCTACGGAGTCCTGCGCCACCTGCGCGCGGACGCCCCGCTGGGCCGCCCGCTGCCCGACGTGAGCTTCAACTACGTCGGCAGGTCCGACGGCTTCGACCCCGGCTTCTACGGGAGCCTGCTGGAGGACACCTCCGCCGCGCAGGGCGGAGCCGGGGTGCGCGCCCACCTCCTGGACGTGGTGTGCGGGGTCCAGGGCGATCGGCTGACGGTCGGGGTCTCGTACTCGACGGCCGTCCACGAACGCGCCGACATCGAGCGGCTCACGGCCCGGCTAGGCGACCTGCTCCGCGACCTCGCCGGCAGTGTCACGCCGAGGTCATGAAAAACCCCGGCCCGCAGGCGCTCGCGGGGGATTGAGCGCGCTGCGGGCCGGGGAGCCCTTTTTGTTCTCGAAGAGAAGACTAGGCAGGGAATCGACGGGGGGCATTACCCTCTGCCCCCCGTTCATTGGTGGAGCCTGCTCCACTGTCGGAAGTGCACCTCACGTGCTTACCCGGTCCGCGCCCGGTCGGTAGCTTCTTCATATCGCTCGATGCACTGGAGGTCCACGCAAAATGAACACCAAGGAAGCAGCCGGGGGTTGTGACTCCCTGGAAATTTCGCCGTATGCCTTGGAAATGGACGCCGTCTCGAAGAACTACGGTGAGGTGCAGGCCCTGAGCGAGGTGACGATCGGCCTCGTGCGCGGCGGGGTGACCGCCGTCATCGGCCCCCCGGGGGCGGGCAAGAGCACCCTGCTGGCGTGTGCCACCGGCCGCCGGGCACCGACTTCGGGGTGGGTGGGCCGGCACGACCGGATCGTCACCCCCGACCCGTCCTGCTGGGAGCGACTGCCGGCCGCCGACCCGGCCCGGCCCGAGCTGCTCGTCGCCGACGACCTGGCGGACGCCGGGAGCCTGTATACGGTGATGGGCCTCGAGGACGAGGCCCGTACGGTGCTCGTCACGACATCGGCGGCGGCCGTGGCGGCCGCCGCCGATGTCGTGCTGTTCCTGGTGGAGGGCCGGCTCGCCGACGTCATGTGCGACGTCACGGCCGCGGAGATCGACGTGCGCCTGGCGCAGCTGACCGCGTCGTGCCTCTGAACCGTCAGGGCTTCACGCGCGCCAGGTCCCGGTGGTGGTAGCCGTCCAGCAGGGCGGCGCCGAGCGGGGTGAGCGAGTGGCGCGCGGTGTTGAGCCGCCGCTGGGTGGTGATCAGCCCGGCGCTGCGCAGCACGGAGGTGTGCTGGCTGGCGGAGGCCGCCGAGATGCCCATGCGGCGGCCGAGTTCGGTGGTGGTGCAGCTGTCGGTCAGGGTCTTCATGATGGCCGCCCGGGTCCGTCCGACGAGCGGGCCGAGGGCGTCGGCGCAGCTCTGCTCGGACGACGGCGCGGCCAGCACGGTCTCGGCCGAACCGGCGGCGACCGGGTAGGCGAGCACCGGCGGGCGGCCCCGGCCCGCCGCGGGTATCAGCACCGGCCGGTCGACCAGGAACATCGACGGTGCCAGCAGCAGACCGGCCCCGCCCGGGACCACGTCCTGGGAGCGGTGGCTGGGGATCTCCAGGACGCCGCCGTTCCACCGCACCGTGGGGTGCAGCGTCGAGAGCAACTGCTCGATGCCGCCCGCCAGGACCGTCCGGCCGCGGGCGACGCAGTCGGCCTCCAGGGTGGCCGAGACCCGGTCCCAGTACGGCGCGAGGGCCGCCTTGTGGAACTCCTCCAGCATCCCGGCCAGGTTCTGCCGCTCGGTCCCGGGCTCCTGGTTCGCCGAGTTGTCGGCCATGTGCAGCAGGTCGGGGATCGGCCGCAGGGTACGGGCCAGCGTCATCAGGGACCAGGAGCGCCGGCCCAGCCGGCTGGTGGTCCGCTGACGCCAGGAGGCGTAGCCGTCGCCGCCCCCCTGACGGGCCAGCAGGTCCAGGGCGAACAACGTTTCGACGAGGGGCCGCTCGGCGACCTTGACGACCGTGCGCGCCAGGTCCTGGCCGGAAAAATGCACGCGTTGCATGACGGAATGCACACTCCGTGATCGAAGAAGGGGGGCCGGGCCGGTCGGCGGCTCAAGAGCCGGAGGCCGTGCCGTCCTGGGGATGGAAGGGGCAGCGCCACTGTTCGCCGGTGGCCGCTCCGGAGTACTGGCGGGCATCCGAAGCCTCACCGAACTCGGCGAGGTTGGGGTTGATCGACCGCTGCAGACGTTCCTCGCGCTGCCGGATACGGCGCTGGAGGCCGTAGTAGACGCCGGACTGCTTCAGCCGCCGGAACTGGTGGTTGGAGTTGAAGGCGAGGGCGGGGCGCGGGTACCGCCGGGAGATCCGGGACGCGTTCCCGTGCATGCCCACCACGAAGAACGGGTGGCCGGCCAGGCTGAACGCGAAGTCCGGCGATGCCGGGTCCGGGGAGACGTCCGGAGCCCAGGAGAACCCGCGCTCCACGTCCACGGCGTGCAGATCGGTGAGCTGCTGCCACATCAGCGCGTCGAATTCCGGCTCGGTGAGAGCCGTCGGCTCCTCGAATACCGCGACGAGTGTCGCGAAGTTCTCGGTCGGCGACAATTCCATTTTCGTGAATTCGAAAATTGCGGTGTGCAGGTCGGACGTCGCGTCCGCACTGCCCATGCTGCCGAGTTGAACGGGCGTCAGGGTCCCTCTGCGTACGGCCGCTTTGGCCGCCAGGCACGAGAAATCCTCGCCCATGATCCAGTCCGCCAGATGCCTGTGAACCGGATTTTCCATGGTTCCCCCTTGCCGCGATGTGCATCGTGTACAAATGCATGCACCTCCTCCCCCATGCAGCGCCATCCACTTTAGACATCGGCTTGTTTCTTGGCAACGTGAGTAGTTCGCATGCCGGGGTATGAATTCTTCTTCGTGTTGAATATGAATTATTCACGGTTACTGGCCGGAAACATGTCGGGCGAGATGCTGTTTCCGCAGGTCAGAGTGGGTGTAGGGCGACCTTGAGGGGTGCTTGGGGGTCACTTCAGCGGAAATTGAAAGTCATGGTGCGGACCGGTGACCGGGGTTACGGTCCGGCCGGACACCCTCCCCGACGCAGCACCGAAATCGACCGGAAAACACTTGGAGGACATCTGTGCCGGCTCCCACCGAAGCCGCCACCGGGACGGCCCTCGCGGACGACCCCGCGACCGTGCCCGACCGGGCCGCCACCGCCGCCCTGGCCCGCACCCACGACGTGGTCCCCGTCCGGCAGGAGTTCCTGACCGACACCCTCACGCCGGGCGCCGCCTTCGCGCTGCTCTGCGGGTCCGACGAGCCCGGCTTCCTGTTGGAGAGCGTGCCCGTCTCCGGCGGCGTCGCCCGCTACTCGTACGTCGGCCACCGCCCCGTACCGCTCGCGCTGCCCGACGGCGACCCGCTGGCCGCGCTCCAGGAGCGGCTCGCGGCGTCCGAGGCGCCCGTGCCCGGGCTCCCGCCCTTCCACGGCGGGGTCGTCGGCTACCTCGGGTACGAATCCGTACGCCACTTCGAGGAACTGCCGCTCGCCGCGGACCCGGGACCCGGGCTGCCGGAATCCGCCTTCCTGATCGCCGACGACCTGGTCGTCTTCGACCACGCCACGCAGCGCGTCCTGCTCATCACCCTGCACCGCCCGGCCGCCGAGAGGTACGAGGAGGCGGTCGCCCGGATCGACGCCATGGCCCGGCGGCTGCGCACGGCCGTCCCCGCCGGCCGGATCTCCGGCCGCCCGCTGCTGCCCTCCGTCCCGGTCGCCGACCCCACGGCGGGCTGGACCGCCAACCTCACCGAGGGCGAGTTCCGCGACCGGGTGCGGCGGGCCCAGGCCCACATCACGGCCGGGGACGCCTTCCAGATCGTGCTCTCACAGCGCCTGAGCAAGCCGCTGGAAGCCGAACCCCTCGACCTCTACCGGCACCTGCGGTCCACCAACCCCTCGCCGTACATGTACCACCTGAGCCTGGGCGGGGGCCGGCACGTCATCGGGGCCTCGCCCGAACTGCTCGTCAAGAGCGAGGGCCGCCGGGTACGGACGCGCCCGCTGGCCGGCACCCGGCCCCGCCACCCCGACCCGGTGATCGACCTCGCGCTGGAGCGCGAACTCCTCGCCGACGAGAAGGAACGCGCCGAGCACGTCATGCTCGTCGACCTCGGCCGCAACGACCTCGGCCGGGTCACCGAGATCGGCAGCGTCACCGTCGACGAGGTCATGCGCGTCGAGCGGTTCTCCCACGTGATGCACCTGTCGTCCACCGTCTCCGGCCGACTGGCGCCCGGCCGCACCCCGCTGGACGCCCTGCGCGCCGCGTTCCCCGCCGGAACCCTCTCCGGCGCGCCCAAGATCCGGGCGATGGAGATCATCGCCGAGCTGGAGCCGCAGCGCCGCGGCGTCTACGGCGGCGCGCTCGGCTTCGCCGGCCACGACGGCCAGGCCGACTTCGCCATCGCGCTGCGCACCATGGTCGTCGCGGACGGCCAGGTCCACGTACAGGCCGGAGCGGGCGTCGTCGCCGACTCCGACCCCGGCGCCGAGTACCAGGAGACCCTGCACAAGGCAGGCGCCATGATCACCGCCGTACGACGGGCGGAGGCCCACGCGTGAACACCCCGCCCGCCGCACCCCGCGTCGCGGTCCTCGACAACTACGACTCCTTCACCTACAACCTGGTGCACTACATCGGCGAGATGGGCGGAGCGCCCGAGGTCTTCCGCAACGACGCCACCACCGTCGCCGAACTCGCCGGCTACGACCTGCTCCTGCTGTCGCCCGGCCCGGGCAGCCCGGCGGGCGCCGGGATCTGCGTCGAGGCCGTGCGCGCGCTCAGCGGCCGGCTGCCCATCCTCGGCGTCTGCCTCGGCCACCAGGCCATCGCCGAGGCCTTCGGGGCGAGCGTGGTCCGCGGCGCCCCGGTCCACGGGAAGACCTCCCCGGTCCACCACGACGGCAGCGGCGTCCTGGCCGGACTGCCCGACCCGTTCACCGCCACCCGCTACCACTCGCTGGTCGTCGACCCGGACAGCCTGCCGGCCGAACTCGCCGGCAACGCCCGCACCGCCGACGGCACCCTCATGGGCCTGCGCCACCGCGACCACCCCACCTTCGGCGTGCAGTTCCACCCCGAGTCGGTGCTCACCCCCGACGGCAAGCAGCTGATCGCCAACTTCCTGGAGTGCAGCCTTGATTGACCTGCTGAAGACCGTCTCCCGGCGGTCCCTCACCGAGGCGGAGGCGGCCTCCGCGATGCGTACGATCATGCGCGGCGAGGCCACGACCGCCCAGATCGCGGGCTTCGCCCTCGCCGTCACCGTGCGCGGCGCCTCCGTCGACGACCTCACCGGAATGGCCCGCGCCGCCCAGGAGTTCGCCACGCCCGTACCGTTCGGCGGGGACGTGCTGGACACCTGCGGCACCGGCGGCGACGGCCTGAACACCTTCAACGTGTCCACCACCTCCGCGATCGTCGCCGCCGCCTGCGGAGTCCGCGTCGCCAAGCACGGCAACCGCAGCGCCTCCTCGGCCTGCGGCAGCGCCGACGTGCTGGAGGAACTCGGGGTCCGCATCGACCTGGGCCCCCGCGAGGCCGCCGACTGCCTGGCCGCGACCGGCATCACCTTCCTGTACGCCCCCCGGTTCCACCCGGCGTTCCGGCACACCGCCGCGCCGCGCCGCGAGCTGGGCGCCCGGACCGTCTTCAACCTGCTCGGCCCGCTCTGCCACCCCTCCGGGGCGCGGCTGCGCACCCTCGGCGTGCCCAGCGCCGACCTGGTCGAGCCGATGGCCGAGGTGCTGGCCCGGCTCGGCGCCCGGCGCGCGATGGTCTTCCACAGCGAGGACGGCATGGACGAACTCAGCACCGGAGCCGCCGCCCGCGTCGTCGAGCTGCTGCCCGACGGCACCCGTACGGCGTACCGCTTCGACCCGGCAGGGCTCGGCCTGCGCCCGTACACCCCCGCCGACCTGGCCGGCGGCGACCGTACCGTCAACGCGGCCGTCATCCGCCGGGTCCTGGCCGGGGAACGCGGCCCCGCCCGCGAGGCCGTGCTGCTCAACGCGGCCGCCGCGCTGCGCGTCGCGGACGCGGCCGACACCTGGCACGAGGCCCTCGCCGCGGCCGGCGCGGCCCTCGACACCGGAGCCGCCGCGACCCTGCTGGACCGGTGGGTCGCGGTCTCCCGGCAGCTCGCCGGAGCCGAGCTGGAGGTGTCCGCATGAGCGCCGCACAGCCGACCGGGGTCCTGACCGGGGTCCTGGGCACCCTGGTGGACGAGGCCCGGCAGCAGACCGAACGCCGCCGTGCCGCCCGCCCCGTGGCGGAACTGGCCGTACGGGCCGCCGCCGCGCCCGCGCCCCGCGATTTCGCGGCCGCCCTGCGGGCCCCGGGCCTCGGCGTCATCGCGGAACTCAAACCCCGCAGCCCCTCCAAGGGGCCCCTCACCCAGGACTACCGGCCCGTCGAACTGGCCCGCGCCTACGCCGCGGGCGGGGCCGCCGCACTTTCCGTCCTCACCCACGAGGCCGGCTTCGGCGGCAGCCCGGAGGACCTGGCCGCGGTCCGCGCCGTGGTGGACGTCCCCCTCCTGCGCAAGGACTTCATCGTCGACGAGTACCAGGTCCTGGAGGCCCGGGCGCTGGGCGCGGACGCCCTGCTGCTCATCGCCGCCGCCCTGAGCGCGCCGCGCCTGGCCGAACTCGTCGCCGCCACCAGGCAGCTCGGCATGGAGCCGCTCGTCGAGGTGCACGACGAGGCCGAGGTGGACGCCGCGCTCGCCGCGGGCGCCACCGTCATCGGGGTCAACCACCGCGATCTGCGGGACTTCGCCATCGACCGCACGCTCTGCGCCCGGCTGCGCGACCGGGTCGGCCCCGGCCGGGTCATGGTCGGCGAGAGCGGAGTGCGCGGCGCCGGGGACGCCCGCGCACTGGAACGGGCCGGGGTGGACGCCGTCCTCGTCGGTGAACTCCTCATGCGAGCCGCGCACCCCGGTGCCGTGATCAAGGAGCTGATCGGATGACCGCCACCGCCACCGCCACCGCCACCGCCACCGTGAGCGGCCCGTCGGCCGTCTCCGCGGACGCGCCCGCCGCCACCGGCTCCTGGAGCCCCGGCTCGTGGCGTACGCGGACCGCCGCCCAGCAGCCGGACTGGCCCGACCCGGAGGCGCTGGCGCGGGTGGAGAGCACCCTCGCCTTCCAGCCGCCGCTGGTCCTGCCCGACGAGATCATGGGCCTGCGCGGTGCGCTCGCGGGCGTCGCGGCGGGCGAGGGCTTCCTGCTCCAGGCCGGGGACTGCGCCGAGCGGTTCGCCTCCTGCACCGAGGACGGCATACGGAGCAAGCTGCGCGTGATCCTCCAGGTGGCCGTCGTACTCACGTACGGATCCGGCCTGCCGGTGGTGAAGGTCGGCCGGATCGCCGGGCAGTTCGGCAAGCCGCGCAGCCGCCCCACCGAGACCGTCGGCGGCGAGGAACTGCCCGTCTACCGCGGCGACATAGTCAACGCGCCCGAGTTCACCGCCGAGGCCCGCCGTCCCGACGCGGACCGGCTGCTGCGCGGGTACCAGCACTCCTCGGCGGCCCTCAACGTGCTGCGCGCGCTCACCCTCGGCGGATACGCCGACCTCGGCCAGGCGCACGCGTGGAACCAGGAGTTCGTCCGGCGCAGCGCCGCCGGGCAGCGCTACGAATCGGCCGCCGACGACATCAGCCGGGCCCTGCGGTTCATGACCGCCTGCGGGGTGGACCCCCGCGCCCTTTCCGCACTCCAGCGGATCCAGCTCTACACCTCCCACGAGGCGTTGCTGCCGCCCTACGAGGAGGCCCTGACCCGGTACGACGAGCGCCGCCGCACCTGGTTCGGCACCAGCGCCCACATGCTCTGGATCGGCGACCGCACCCGCGACCCCGACGGCGCCCACGTGGAGCTGCTGTCCGGGCTCGGCAACCCGGTCGGCGTCAAGGTCGGCCCCGGCACCACCCCGCAGGGCCTGCGCGCGCTGTGCGAACGGCTGGACCCAGACCGGGAACCCGGCCGGCTGGTCCTGATCACCCGCCTCGGCGCGGGCAGGTCCGCGGACCTGCTGCCGCCGCTGCTGCGCGCCGTACGCTCCGCCGGACACCTCCCCGTGTGGGCCTGCGACCCGATGCACGGCAACACCTTCGTCTCCGACAGCGGTTACAAGACCCGCCGGCTGTCCGATGTCACCGCCGAAGTCGCCGAATTCTTCGCCGTACACCGTGAAGAGGGAACCCACCCCGGGGGAATTCACCTCGAACTCACCGGTGACGACGTCACCGAATGCCTCGGCGGTGATCTGGAGGAGATTCTCGACGGGCAGCTCGGCACGCGTTACGAGACGGCCTGCGACCCGCGGCTCAATGCCGTGCAGTCCCTCGAACTCGCCTTCCGAGTAGGGGACTTGCTGCGCTCGCAGCATTCCGTCTGAGCGGGGCGATTAGGCGAGGCCTTAATGACCTTGTGACGCCGATCAGGCGGGTGGAAACATTTCGCACGCCAGCCTACGAAAGGGAAACTCCCATGCCGCTCGCGATCGAGGCCGAGGGACTGGTCAAACGGTACCGGGAGACGACGGCCCTGCGGGACGTCGACCTCGCGGTGCCGGCCGGCACCGTCCACGGCGTCCTCGGCCCCAACGGGGCCGGGAAGACCACCGCCGTACGCATCCTCGCGACCCTGCTCACCCCGGACGCCGGCCGGGCGACGGTCGGCGGGTACGACCTGATCCGCGACCCGGTCGGGGTGCGCGGCGTGATCGGCCTGACGGGCCAGTACGCGGCCCTCGACGAGGAGCTCAGCGCCGTCGAGAACCTCACGCTCATCGGCCGGCTGCGTCGGCTGCCGGCAGCCGACGCCCGGGCCCGGGCCCGTGAACTCCTCGCCGACTTCGGCCTCACCGAGGCGGAGGGCCGTCCGGTGAAGACGTACTCGGGCGGCATGCGCCGCCGCGCCGACCTCGCGGCCAGTCTGGTCGGCCGGCCGTCGGTGCTCTACCTGGACGAGCCGACCACCGGCCTGGACCCGCACAGCCGGGGCGAGGTCTGGGACACCGTCCGTGGCCTCGTCGCGGGCGGGGTCACCGTCCTGCTCACCACGCAGTACCTCGAAGAGGCCGACCAGCTCGCCGACCGCATCACCGTCTTCAACCACGGCACGGTCGTCGCCGAGGGCCGCCCGGACGAACTCAAGCGGATGGCGGGCGGCCAGACCCTGGAGGTGAGGGCTGCCCGGCGCGACCAGGTGGACACCGTCGCCGAGATCATGCTCGGCCTCACCGGCCAGCTGCCCGCCCGCGACGAGGACACCGGCCGGCTCACCGTGCCGGTCCAGGACCCGGTGATCCTCTCCGCCCTGGTCCACAAGCTCGAAGCGGCCGACGTGGCCTTCGACGAGCTCGGGCTGCGCCTGCCCACCATGGACGAGACGTTCCTCGCGATCACCAGCCCGGGCGGCGTACGGGCCCCCCTCACGGAAGAGAAGCTTCGATGACGACCCCCACCCGGGCGGCGCGCCGCCGCATCGGCCCGCTGGAAGCCGTCGGCAACGCACTGTCCCTGGCCTCCCGGAACGTCACCAAGCTCAGGAAGAACCCTGACGCCCTGGTCGACGTGACGCTCCAGCCGCTGCTGATGCTGTTCATGTTCACGTTCCTGTTCAGCGGCGCCATCGCCGGGGGCGACCGCGACGGCTACCTCCAGCAACTCGTCCCGGGCCTGCTGGTGTTCAGCCCGCTGTTCGTCACCATCGGCACCGGTGTCGCACTGTGCACGGACATCTCGAAGGGCTTCTTCGACCGCCTGCGCAGCCTCCCCATAGCCCGCTCCGCACCGCTGGCGGGCATCGTGATCGGGGATGTGGCGCGCTACTTCCTGTCGGTCGCCGTGGTCCTCGGCGTGGGAACGCTGATGGGCTTCCGGATCCAGACCAATCCGCTCGCCGTGCTGTTCGCGGTCGTCCTCATGATCGCCTTCGGCCTGTCCGTGTGCTGGATGTCGATCCTGGCGGGCATCCTGGTCCGCACTCCGGCGGCCGTCCCCGGCGTCCTGATCGGCGCCGTCATGCCGCTCAGCTTCGGCAGCAACGTCTTCGCCCCGGCCGAGACCATGCCGGGCTGGCTGCAGGTCTGGGTGAACATCAACCCGGTCACCCTGATGACCGACGTCAACCGCTCGCTGCTGCTGGGCGAGGGCTCGCTGACGGGGCCGCTGCTGGGCGGTCTGGCCTGGATGGCCGGCTTCGTCCTGGTCTTCTTCCCGCTGTCGATGCGCGCGTACCGCCGCCGCCTGGGCAGGTAGCCCGGCGGCGGCCGCAGGCCGTGAGGACAGGGGCGGCAGCGGCCGGGGGGTCGCTGCCGCCCCGTCCGTCGCCCTCCCCTCTTCCTTCAGCGTTCGACGGGCAGGCCGGTCGGCTCCTTGATGCGCTTCATGATGATCTGCGAGTTGACCTCGGTGACGCCTTCGAGCGCCGTCAACTTCTCGATCCACAGGCGTTCGTACGCGCGCAGGTCCGCGACGGCGATCCGCAGAAGGCAGCCGGGACTGCCGAACAGGCGGTAGGCCTCGATGACGTCGGGGATGTCCTGCAGGGCCGCCTCGAAGGCCTCGACCGCCTCGCGGTCGCGGCGCACCTCCACGGAGACGAGCACCTCGAAACCGCGGCCCACCGCCTCGGGGGAGATCACGGCGCGGTAGCCCTGGATCACCCCGTCCTGTTCCAGCTGCCGCACCCGGCGCATGCAGGGGGAGGGGGTCAGGCCCACGCGTTGGGCGAGCTCCTGGTTGCTGAGGCGGCCGTCCGCCTGGAGCTCGCGCAAGATATCCCGGTCGATGGCGTCCATTGCGCAATTATCACCCAGCCAGTGTTACAGGCGGGGCCAAAGAAGCAATCGCATTGCGCGTAGATCTCTCTATGATTGCCGTTTCAGCACGCGTGTGCGAGTTCACCTGTGCGAGTGACTAGGAATACGAGGAAGGGCGGCCACGGCCATGGGACGGATCGTCGTCATCAGCACCGGCGGGACGATAGCCAGCCGCTGGCAGGGCTCGGGCTTCGCGGCGGACGCCGACGGCAGCGAGGTCATGGCCACCGCGCCGCTGCCCGAGGGCATCACCGTCGAGCTCGTGGACCTGTTCAGCGTGAACAGCCCGCGGCTCACCACCGCCCACCAGCTCACCCTGCTGCGTACCGTGCACGAGGTGCTCGCCGACCCCGGCGTGGACGGCATCGTCGTCACGCACGGCACCGACACCCTCGAAGAGTCGGCGTTCCTCGTCGACCTGCACCACCACGACCCGCGCTCCGTGGTCTTCACGGGCTCGCAGCGGCCCATGGGCACCGCCGACGGCGACGGACCGGAGAACCTCTACGACGCGCTGCTCACCGCCGACACCACGCGCGGGCTGGGCGTGCTGATCGCCTTCGCCGGCCGGGTGCACGCCGCCCGCGGCACGGTGAAGAGCCAGGCCGTGGCGCTGGACGCGTTCGCCGACCCTTCGAAGGAACTCCTCGGCAAGGTCGGCTTCGGCAAGGTCGCGATCCTGCGCACACCCCAGCGCCCCGCTCCGCTCCCGCTGCCCGCGATGCCCGAACTCCCGCCGCGCGTCGACGTGGTGGTGCACCACACCGACGGCGACGCTGTGCTGCTGAACGCCGCCGTCGCGGCGGGCGCGCGGGGCATCGTCCTCGTCGGGACGGGCGCGGGCAACGCGACCCCCGAGATCGTGGACGCCGTCAAGGCCGCCATCGGGCGCGGCGTACTGGTCGCGCTCACCACACGTGTGATGGCCGGTCCGGTCACCGAGATCTACACCCACGGCGGCGCCGTGGACCTGGTCGCGGCCGGAGCCGTACCGACGGGCACCCTGCGCGCGGGCCAGGCCCGCATCGCGGTGCTCTCGGCCCTGCTCGCCTCCACCGAAGGCGCGGAGCAGACCCGCATCCTGCGCGAGACCCTCTCCTCCGAGGGCCCGGTCCTGATCGGCGCCTAAGGGCTGTCCCCGTGCGAGGCGTGGCCGGTCAGCCGACCGGACCCGCGTCGGCGCCGTTCTTCTTCATGCACGCGTCATCAATGGCCGTCAGGGTGATCGCGCCGCCCTCCTGGAAGTTCCGGTACTCCGCGACCATGTTCCAGCCGCGCTGCGTGAGGAACACCTGGGCCTCGTGGATCACCCCGTCGGCGCCCTTGCGTTCCTTCGGTTCCCGGAGTTGCTGCCAGTCGCGCTCGCGCAGCTCGCTCACCACCGCCTTGAAGCGGGCGACGTCCACCTGGGCGGTCTTGGTGCCGAAGCCCTTGAAAGCGACGCTGCACGATTGCGGCGAGCCGGGCGAAGCGTCCTCGGGCACTCGGGCGTATTCCGGTGCGTTCGCCGGAACGCCCGCGCCCGCGGCCGAGGTGTCGAGGTCCGTGCGCACGACCTCCTTCGTGAGCGGCGCGGTGCCCTCGGGCCGGGGCGACGCCGGCGCCGGGGCGGCGGCCACGCCGGCGCCGGCGCCGCTCGTGCCGCAGCCCGCGGCTCCGAGCGCGATGACCGCTACCGCCACGGTGACCCATGTCGTCCTGCGCACAGTCGTACCCCCCAGGTCGTCGCGGGGGTCGTGCGCCCCCGTGATCAAGGGCTGAGTGTGCCACGGGGTACCGACAGAACGGCCCCCGTCCCCTCCGGCGGGCATCCTGGAGCTGTGCATCAAGAAGGAGTTCCCGCTCTGCCTCTGAAGCCCGCCACCGCGGGGCCCTACTACGGGACAGCCCTTGGGCCCTCCGTTCCTCAGCGCGGTATGACCGGGGCGCCGTAGGATCCGGTGCATCGGTCATCGCGCCACGGGGGGACGCATGGAGCCCGGGACCATCGGCATCCGACTCGCCTCGGCGGTCATCGCCCCGCTCGTCAAGAAGCTCTTCGTCACCGAGGGCCCTGGCGCCGGTCTCGTCGACAAACCGGTCCGGATCTCGGGTTACGTGTCCTTCAGGGGCGAGAAGCGCTCGCTCACGCAATCCGATGTCCGAGACCTGGCGGCCAAGTTGGTCAGGCAGGCCCTCCGTACGGGCGAGCGCCCCATCACCGCCGACGAGCAGTCAGCGGTGGCCGACGCCCTCGCCACCACCCTGCACGCGCTGGGCGACATCACGATGTCCGATCTGGACGCGGTCCGGCTCGGCCCCGAAGCCCTCGCCCGAGAGCTGCGTCGGGTCAGCGGCGGGCCCGAGCGCCAACTGAGCGCCGAGGCCACGTACTTCTACGAGCGGCTGCTCGAAGCCGCCTGCCTCCACATCCTCCACTTCTTCACGCAGCGCTCGACGTTCGTCGCCCACGCCCTCGTACAGCAGACGCGCGGGATCGCCGAGCTGACGGCCAAGGTCGACGAACTGATCCGCCGCGCGCCGCTGCCGGGCGCCGAGGACGCCGCCTTCGAGCAGACGTACCTGCCGTACGTGGCCAAGAGGCACGGCAAGCTGACGATCTACGGGATCGACCTCAGCAACTCCCCGGCGCGGTGGCCGCTGGACGCGGCGTACCTGAGCCTGGAGGCGACGTCGCAGTCGCGCCTGTCCCTCGACCACGTCGTCGAGGATCCGGAACTCGTCCGCGCGGGGCTCGCTCTCACCGCCTCCACCGATGCGCAGGCGGCGAGCCGCATGTTCCTCCAGGCGTACCGCGACTCCTTGGGTCCGCAGGCCGCCGATGAGGCCTTGGCCGGCAGCCACCGTGTCCTCCTCCGGGGCGAGGCCGGCTCCGGCAAGACCACACTGGTCCAGTGGCTGGCCGTCACCGCCGCCCGCCAGGACCTCGGCCCGCAGATGGAGTACCTCTACGACCGCATCCCGTTCGTCCTGCCGCTGCGCACGCTGACGCGCCACGGCGAGCGGCTTCCCGCGCCGAAGGACTTCCTGGGGGCCGCGGGCTGCCCGCTCGGGGGAGCCCAGCCCGACGGCTGGGCGCACCGGGTCCTCGCCGCAGGGCGGGGCCTGGTCCTCGTCGACGGCATCGACGAGATCCCCGACCGTGAGCGCGAGCGGACCCGCGGCTGGCTGCGGGACCTCATGGACACGTACGACGGCGACAACCGCTGGCTCGTCACCTCGCGCCCCTCCGCGGTCGCGGCGGACTGGCTTGCCGAGGACGAGTTCACCGAGCTGACGCTGTCCGCCATGGGTCCCGCCGACATCGCCACGTTCATCAAGCGGTGGCACAAGGCGGCCCACACCGACACGGACGACGACGCCGTTCTCCGGACGTACGAGGCCCAGCTCCTCATGGCCGTCCGCACCAAGCCCGATCTCGGCCGCCTGGCCACCAACCCCCTGATGTGCGGGCTGATCTGCGCCCTCCACCGGGACCGGCGGGGTTACCTCCCGCACGGCCGCAAAGACCTCTACGAGGCCGCGCTCTCGATGCTGCTGAGCCGCCGAGACCGCGAGCGCGACATGGCGGGCCCCGACCTCCGCGAGGAGCCGCAGCTCGACCTGCTCCAGCGGCTCGCGTACTGGCTGATCAAGAACGGCAGGACGGAGATGGACCGTTCCCGGGCGGAGGGCATCATCGCCCGAGCTCTGCCCATGGTCCCGGAAGCAGCCGCTCTCGGCGAAGCACCCGTCGTCTTCCGGCACTTCCTGCAGCGCAGCGGGCTCTTGCGGGAACCCGCGCCCGACACCGTGGACTTCATCCACCGCACCTTCCAGGACTTCCTCGGTGCGCGGGCCGCCGTGGAGGAGGGCGACTTCGGCCTGCTCATCGACCACGCCGACAACGACCAGTGGGAAGACGTCATCCGGATGGCGGTCGCCCTCGCCCGGCCCGGCGAGCGCGTCACGATCATCCGTGACCTGCTCGCCCGGGGAGACGGCTGCGACGACAAGCGCACCCGGGCCCGTATCTACCTGCTCGCCGCCGCCTGTGTCGAACACGCCACCACCCTGGACCCCGACGTGCGTGCGGCCGTGGAAGAGCGCACCGCCACCCTCATTCCGCCGGCGAACGAGGAGGAGGCACGCGCCCTCGCGGAGGTCGGTCCGCTGGTCCTGGGCCTTCTCCCCGGCCCGGAGAAGTTGGACGACACGGACGCGTACCACGTGGTGATCGCGGCCTCGCACGTCAAGTCGGACGCGGCCGTCTCCTTCCTCGCACGGTTCGTCGCGCACGGCTGGATTCCGGTCCGTTCCCAGCTGCTCTGGGGCTGGTCACGCTTCGAATGCGCCGACTACGCCGACGAGGTCATCGCGCACCTGGATCCGGCCGGACTCCTCTACACCGTCCGGTCCGACGAACAGCTGGAGCAACTGGAGCGCCTCGGACTGCGGCCGGACCGTCTGGACATCAGGAGCGACGTGTCCCAGCAAGCCCTGGCGACGTTTGTCGCCCGGTACGGCCTCACCGAGCTTGTGCTCTCGCACAACGCGGGGTCCGATCTGGGATTCCTGAGGGGGCAGAACGCCCTGGAGTTCCTCGACGTCAACTACTGCCCGGAGCTGACGGACCTGTCGGCGCTCGCAGGCCTGCCGCTCCGGCACCTGAGCGTTGGCACCACCCGAGCCGATCTCGACCTGCAGGTGGTCTCGCAACTGGGTGAGTTGCGATCCCTCCTCCTGCGCGGGCCCGCGGGCATGAGCTGGTCCGCGCGGGAACTGCCCACCGGCGCCCCTCTGGAAGTGCTGAGTGTGACCGGCGGGGTCAGTGCCGTGCACGGGATCTCAGGGCTCGGCGCGTTCTCCGAGCTGACGAGCCTCGCGCTCAACGCCGAGTCCAGCCCGATCTCGGCCGCCGACTGGCAGGAGATCTGCGGCCTGAGCTCCCTCGGCTACCTCAGTGTGTCCGCCTCGTCCTTCCAGACCCTTCCGGAGGAGGCGTCACTGCCGGACGTCACCAGTCTGGAACTGCTCGGCGGCGACGGGCAAGGAGTGGTGCAGGCGGCGATCCGGCGACTGCCCACGGCGTTCCCCCTGCTGAACGACTGCCAGTTCATCGGGGACTTGACGGCAGAGGGCGACATCGACATCGCGCCGCTGGCCGAACTGTCCGCACTGCAGGAGATCCACATCCTGGGGGGCAGCGGCCGCGTCCGCGGTGCCGAACTGCTGCCGCCGTCCGTACGACTCCGTTTGGGGTGACCGGACGGCGCCCGGCGGGCGCCGTCCGGCCGTTCAGTTCCCGAACGCCGCCAGTATCCGGTCCGCCGCCGAGGTGGGCGTGAGCGTGCCCGCGCGGACCGATTCCTCCAGGCCCGGCGCGAGTTCCCGTACCGTCGGGTCGGCCCGCAGCCGTTCCAGCAGTTCGTCGCGGACCATCGACCAGGTCCACTCCACCTGCTGCGCCGCCCGCTTGGCCGTCAGCCGGCCCCCCGCGTCCAGCAGGGTCCGGTGCTGTTCGAGGCGGTTCCACACCTCGTCCAGGCCGGCCGACTCGCGGGCGCTGCACGTCAGGACCGGCGGCGTCCAGGCCGCGTCCACCGGGTGCATCAGCCTGAGCGCGCCCGCCAGTTCGCGGGCCGCCGCCTTCGCGTCCCGCTCGTGCGGGCCGTCCGCCTTGTTGACCGCCAGGACGTCGGCCAGCTCCAGGACACCCTTCTTGATGCCCTGCAGCTGGTCGCCCGTACGGGCCAGGGACAGGAGGAGGAAGGAGTCGACCATGCCCGCGACAGTCGTCTCCGACTGGCCCACGCCGACCGTCTCGACGAGGACCACGTCGTAGCCCGCCGCCTCCATCACGATCATCGACTCGCGGGTGGCCTTCGCGACCCCGCCCAGCGTCCCCGCCGAGGGCGACGGGCGGACGAAGGCCGCCGGGTCGACCGAAAGCCGCTCCATCCGCGTCTTGTCGCCGAGGATGGAGCCGCCCGTGCGCTTCGACGACGGGTCGACCGCGAGGACCGCGACCTTGTGGCCGAGCCCCGTCAGCATCGTGCCGAACGCGTCGATGAAGGTGGACTTGCCCACCCCCGGCACCCCGCTGATGCCGATCCGCCGGGCCCGGCCCGCGTGCGGCAGCAGCTCCGTCAACAGGCCCTGCGCCAGCACCCGGTGAGCGGGCAGGGTGGACTCGACGAGCGTGATCGCGCGTGCGATGAACGCGCGCTTCCCGTCGAGCACCCCCTTGGCGTAGGCCTCGATGTCGATCTTCGGCACCGGCGGCCGCCTACAGCTCGTGGCCCAGATCCGCGGCCAGCCGCGTCACCAGGTCGTGGGCGGCGTCCGGGATCACCGTTCCGGGCGGGAACACCGCCGTGGCGCCCATCTCCAGCAGCGTGGGGACATCGGCCGGCGGGATGACCCCACCCACGACGATCATGATGTCCTCGCGGCCCTCCTCCGCCAACTGCTCGCGCAGCGCCGGTACGAGGGTCAGGTGGCCGGCCGCCAGCGACGAGACGCCCACCACGTGGACGTCCGCCTCGACGGCCTGGCGGGCCACCTCCGCCGGGGTCTGGAACAGCGGGCCGACGTCCACGTCGAAGCCCAGGTCGGCGAAGGCGGTCGCGATCACCTTCTGGCCGCGGTCGTGGCCGTCCTGGCCCATCTTGGCGACCAGGATGCGCGGACGGCGGCCCTCCGCCTCCTCGAACCGGTCGACCAGGCCGCGGGTGCGCTCCACGGACGGGGACTCGCCTGCTTCGGTGCGGTACACACCCGAGATCGTACGGATCTGGCTCGCGTGCCGCCCGTACACCTTCTCCAATGCGTCGGAGATCTCACCCACCGTCGCCTTGGCGCGCGCCGCGTCCACCGCCAGGGCGAGCAGGTTGCCGTCACCGCGCTCGGCCGCGTTCGTCAGCGCCCGCAGGGTGTCCTGGGTGACCGCCTCGTCGCGCTCCTCGCGCAGCCGCCGCAGCTTGGCGATCTGCTGCGAGCGCACCGAGGAGTTGTCGACCTTCAGGACGTCGATCGCCTCGTCGTTCTCGACGCGGTACTTGTTCACGCCGATCACCGGCTGCCGGCCCGAGTCGATCCGCGCCTGCGTACGAGCCGCGGCCTCCTCCACGCGCAGCTTCGGGATGCCCGCGTCGATGGCCTGGGCCATGCCGCCGGCCGCCTCGACCTCCTCGATGTGCTGCCAGGCCCGCCGGGCGAGGTCGTACGTCAGCTTCTCGACGTACGCGCTGCCGCCCCACGGGTCGATCGACCGGCACGTCCCCGACTCCTGCTGGAGCAGCAGCTGGGTGTTGCGGGCGATGCGCGCCGAGAAGTCCGTCGGCAGCGCGAGCGCCTCGTCGAGGGCGTTGGTGTGCAGCGACTGGGTGTGGCCCTGGGTCGCCGCCATCGCCTCGATGCACGTACGCGTCACGTTGTTGAAGACGTCCTGCGCGGTCAGCGACCAGCCCGAGGTCTGTGAATGCGTGCGCAGCGACAGCGACTTGGCGTTCTGCGGGTCGAACTGCTTGACCAGGCGCGCCCACAGCAGGCGGGCGGCGCGCAGCTTCGCGACCTCCATGAAGAAGTTCATGCCGATCGCCCAGAAGAACGACAGGCGCGGCGCGAACGCGTCCACGTTCAGCCCGACGGCCTGACCGGCGCGCAGGTACTCCACGCCGTCGGCGAGGGTGTACGCCAGCTCCAGGTCGGCCGTCGCCCCCGCTTCCTGGATGTGGTAGCCGGAGATGGAGATCGAGTTGTACCGCGGCATCTTCTGCGAGGTGAAGGAGAAGATGTCGGAGATGATCCGCATCGAGGGCTTGGGCGGGTAGATGTAGGTGTTGCGGACCATGAACTCCTTGAGGATGTCGTTCTGGATGGTCCCGGCGAGCTTGTCGGGGGAGACGCCCTGCTCCTCCGCCGCCACGATGTACAGGGCGAGAACGGGCAGCACGGCGCCGTTCATCGTCATCGACACCGACATCTTGTCCAGCGGGATCCCGTCGAACAGCTGCCGCATGTCATAGATCGAGTCGATGGCGACGCCCGCCATGCCGACGTCGCCCGTCACGCGCGGGTGGTCGCTGTCGTAGCCGCGGTGCGTCGGCAGGTCGAAGGCGACCGACAGGCCCTTCTGGCCGGCCGCCAGGTTACGCCGGTAGAAGGCGTTCGACTCCTCGGCCGTGGAGAAGCCGGCGTACTGCCGGATCGTCCAGGGCTGGTTGACGTACATCGTCGGGTACGGGCCGCGCAGGTACGGGGCCACCCCCGGGTACGTCTGGAGGAAGTCCAGGCCCTCCAGGTCCCGGCCCGTGTACAGCGGCTTGACGCCGATGCCCTCGGGGGTCTCCCACAGCAGGTCGGAGGCGGCGGTGCCGGTGGACTCCTTCACCGCGGAGCGCCACTGGTCCTCGGAGATCCCGGCGGCGGCGGTCGGGCCGAGCGCCAGCTCGGAGAAATCGGGGATGCTCAAGACGGCACTCCCATCCGGTCGAGTACGGAGGACAGCACGGCGACGGCGTCACAGCCGGCGAAGACGTACTCGTCCACGGAAGCCTGTGCGGTACCCGGCTTGCCCGCGAGGAACACGGTCGTGGCGCCCGCGGCGCGCAGCGCGGCGGCCACCGACTCGGCCTGCTCCTCGTACAGCGCGTCGCTGGAGCACAGCACGGCCATGCCGTCGGCGCCGCTCGCCGCATACGCCTCGGCGGCGGTCGCCGGGTCCACGGAGACCGGGTCGTGCACGGGCTCGATACCGCCCGCCTGGAACAGGTTCGAGGCGAAGGTGGCCCGCGCGGTGTGCGCGGCCGCCGGGCCCAGCGCGGCCAGGAAGATCCGGGGCCGGGCGCCGGTCGCCGCCAGGTGCGCGTCGCTGCGTGCGCGCAGGGCCTCGTAGGCCTCGTCGCGCCGCACGCGGGGGAGTCCCCCGGTGGGCGCGGGGGGCGCGCTCTCGCGTACGACCGGCTTCTCCGACAGCAGCGGGAACTCGCTGACACCGGTGATCGGTTCGCGGCGCTTGGCCAGCTTCTTCGAGCGCTCGGCCCAGGTGGCGGCGAGCCGCTCGGCGACCAGCCCGGAGCGCAGGGCGGCGGCCTGGCCGCCCGCCTTCTCCAAGGTCTGGAAGAACTCCCAGGCGGCGTGGGCGAGTTCGTCGGTGAGCCGCTCGACGTAGTACGAGCCGCCGGCCGGGTCGATCACGCGGGCCAGGTGCGATTCCTCCAGCAGGATCGTGGAGGTGTTGCGGGCGATCCGGCGCGCGAAGGCGTCCGGCAGGCCGAGCTCGTTGTCGAAGGGGAGCACGGTGACCGAGTCCGCTCCGCCCACGCCCGCGGCCATGCAGGCCACGGTGGTGCGCAGCATGTTCACCCACGGGTCGCGGCGGGTCATCATCACCGGCGAGGTCACCGCGTGCTGCAGCTGGGCGCCCGCCTCCGGGGCCCCCGAGGCCTCGGCGACACGGGCCCACAGGCGGCGCGCGGCGCGCAGTTTGGCGATCGTGAGGAACTGGTCGGCCGTGGCCGCGTAGCGGAACTCCAGCTGGCCGAGGGCGGCCGCGGTGCTCAGGCCGGCCCCGGTGAGGGTACGCAGGTAGGCGACACCGGTGGCCAGGGACAGGCCCAGCTCCTCGGCGGCGCTGCCGCCGGCCTCGTGGTACGGCAGGGCGTCCACGGTCAGGGCGCGCACCCCGGGATAGCCGGAGGCGGCTTCCCGGGCCAGGGACACGGCGTCGGCCATGTCGAGCGCTTCGCCCGTACGGGCCTCGTGGCCCAGGGGGTCGGCGCCGAGGCTCCCCCGTACCGCCGTCGGCTGCGTCCCGCGCTCGGCGCACAGGGCCAGGAACGCTCGCGCGGCCTGCGCGTATTCGGCTCCGGAGTCCAGGGAAACCGGGGCGAGGTCCAGGTAGACCCCGTCCAGTGCCCGGGCGAGGCCGTCGACGGGGACGCCGCTGCGGCCGACGGTCAGCCAGAGCGAGGTGACCCCGTTCTCCAGGTCGGCGAGGACCGCCTCGTTCAGCCGTGCCGGATCGGTGCCCGCGAGGCGCTGGCGCACGTCCCAGCCGTTCGCGGTGGTGCCTTCCGGTCGGCCACCCCGTACGAAGGGGGCGAATCCGGGGAAACCGGTGTCGGGAGCCGTCCCGTCGGGCGGCGCGGTGTACAGCGGGCGGGTGGTGAGCCCGTCCTCGAGTGGGGTGGACAACGCTTCTTCAGCGGCCTCGCCGGAGGCTTCCTTGCCCGACTTGCGCAGTACGCCCTCTACAAGGCGCTGCCACTGCTCATGCGTCGCGTCAGGGAACTCGGCGGCCAGGGAGAGCCCGTCGTCAGGCAGGACCGTCATGGCTCGAATGTAGGGGAGGGCGCTCAGGTGGCACCATACCGACGGGTGTGATCTCGCACTCTCGCAGCGTGCCGAACGGATCCTGGAAACCCGGCTGAGCAGCGCCGTTGCCGCCGCCTCCGGGAGTGCTGCCGGACCCGTGTGCGGTACGACGATCCGCGCGGGGGCGTCGCAGACGTGCGAGAACTCCGTCGCGGCGCCCCGGATCTCCTCCAGATGCCCCTCGTGCAGGACGCTCGGCAGCTCGGTCACGACCATGATCGCGGGATTGAAGACATCCAACAGAAAGGCCGCCGCGCGGTGGCGGGGGTGGGCTCGGCTGTGCCGGGGCGGGGCGGGGGGGGGGGGGGGTGTCGGCCGGGACTGCATGATCTATGGCGCCCCGGGTTGGCGTCGTCCCTCAGTCGCCGACACGCGCCACGAATCACGTTTTACGTCCCGGCCAACACCCCACCCCACCCCCGCCCCCGACCGATGCGTGGCGGCCGCGTTGCGGGGCCATGAAATCCGGCCACGGTTTTCGGCCGCCGAGACCCGGTGGACATACCCCTCTCGGTACGGGGAAAGGCCAGGTCGCAGGGGGCGTACGGGGTCGGTGGGGCAACCCCCGGGGCGGGCCGCTCCGGGGGTTGACCGGTGGCCGGGGCGCTGACACGCTCCGGGCCATGTCCGCGAACGAACTCCTCGTCCCGCGGCTCCACACCACCGGCCCGTGTACCGCGCCGGGTGAGTGTCCGGGCCGCTGTCCGGCCCCGCGCCGCGCCTGAGCCCGGCTGTTCCGAAGGGCCCTGCCCCACGCCCCGGCGGCCCCGCCGCCCGAATTCGTCCGTGGCCGCCCGTCCCGCTCCGTCGCCCCGCCCCGCCCCGCCTCGCCCCGCCCCGTCGCGTGGCGGCGTCGCGCCCGCGTCCCCGCGCCACCTCCTGCCCCGTACCCCTATTTCTTCCGCTGCGGAAACGAACCAGGGAGTTCCCATGGCCACTGCAATCACCTCCGTCACCGTCACGAAGATCGGCGGCCGCATCGGCGCCGAGATCGACGGCGTACGGCTCGGCGGCGACCTGCCCGCCGCCACCGTCGCCGAGATCCGCGCCGCGCTCCTCGCCCACAAGGCCGTCTTCTTCCGCGGCCAGGACCACCTCGACGAGGGCGGCCACGAGGCCTTCGCCCAGCTGCTCGGCGCGCCCGTCGCGCACCCCACCGTCCCCTCGGCCGACGGCCGTTACGCCCTCGGCATCGACTCCCACCACGGCGCCCGCGCCAACCAGTGGCACACCGACGTCACCTTCGTCCCCGCCTACCCGGCCTTCTCCATCCTGCGGGCCGTCACCATCCCCCCGTACGGCGGCAACACCCTGTGGGCCAACACGGCCACCGCCTACAGCAACCTCCCCGAGCCGCTACGGGCACTCGCCGACGGCCTGCGCGCCGTCCACTCCAACGAGTACGACTACGCCGCCCTCAGGCCGGACGTCCTGCCCGAGGCACTGGCCCAGTACCGCGAGGTGTTCACCTCCACCAAGTTCCTCACCGAGCACCCGGTGGTCCGCGTCCACCCCGAGACCGGTGAACGCACCTTGCTGCTGGGCAACTTCGTCCAGCGGATCAACGGCCTCACCGGCCGCGACTCCCGCGCCCTCCAGGACCTCTTCCAGGCCCACATCGAGAGCCCGGAGAACACCGTCCGCTGGCAGTGGCGGGCCGGGGACGTCGCCATCTGGGACAACCGCGCCACCCAGCACTACGGCGTGGACGACTCCGACGACCACGAGCGCACCCTGCGCCGCGTCACCGTCGACGGAGACATCCCGGTAGGCCCCGACGGCGAGCCCTCCCGGCTGATCAGCCCCGAGGCCGTCCCGGACCCCGCGTTCGGCATCGCCTCCGGCGCCTCCACCACCTGACCGTCCCGCTCCCGTACGAGACCCAAGGAGCCCCCGTGCCCCAACTGCTCGGCCTCACCGGCAGCCCGTCCCTCCACTCCCGTACCGAGGTCGTCGCCGACCACGTGCTGCGCCGCCTGTCCCACTCCGGGTTCGAGACCGCGCACCTCGCCGTCCGCGACCTCCCCGCCGCCGACCTGCTCTCCGCCCGGCGCGGCGAGCCGGAGATCCGCCGGGCACTCGAAGCCGTCGCCGAGGCGGACGGCATCGTCATCGCGACCCCGGTCTACAAGGCCTCGTACACCGGTCTGCTCAAGGCCTTCCTCGACCTGCTCCCGCAGGACGGCCTGGCCGGGAAGACGGTTCTGCCGCTGGTCACCGGCGGCAGCCTCGCCCACGTCCTGGCCATCGACTACGCCCTGCGCCCCGTGCTCGCCGCCCTCGGGGCCGGGCACGTCACCGCCGGCCGGTTCGTCCTCGACTCCTCCGTCGAGCGCGGCCACGGCCCCGACCGGCTGCGTCCCGAGGCGGAGCTGGACCTCTTCCAGGCCGTCGACGAGTTCGCCGACGCCGTGCGCGCCGCGCACCCCACCGCGCTCACCGCCACCCCGTAACGACCCGGCCCCGTACCGACAAGGATCCGCCATGCCCGCAGCCCTCACCTCGACCCCCACCTCCCGGCGCCAGTTCCTGACCCTGCTCGGCATCTCGGCGGCCGCGGTGAGCTGCGGCACGGCCACCGCCGGCGGCTCCGGCTCCGGCTCGCAGATCAAGACCCTGAAGTACCAGGGTGCCGTCGGCGCCGTGACGCTCCCCGAACTCGCCGCGGATTTGGGCTACTTCGAGGACGTCAAGCTCGAATGGGTCGGCAACACCATCAGCGGCCCGCAGGACATCCAGTCCGCCGCCACCGGCCAGACCCACTTCGGCAGCGCCTTCAACGGCGCGGTGATCAAGCTCGCCGCCGGCAACGCCCCGATCAAGGCCGTCATCTCCTCCTACGGCTCCGACCAGTACTCCTACGGCGGCTACTTCGTCCTGGAGGACAGCCCGATCCGCTCCCCCCGAGACCTGATCGGCAAAAAGGTCGGCATGAACACCTTGGGCGCCCACTACCAGGCCCTGCTCGATCTCTACCTGAGCCGCAACGGCCTGTCCAAGGCGGACGCGGCCAAGGTCGAGGCCCTGGTGGTGCCGCCCGTCAACACAGAACAGTCGCTGCGCCAGAAGCAGATCGAGGTCGGAGTACTCACCGGAATCCTCCGCGACAAGGCCCTCGCGAGCGGCGGCATCCGCCCGCTGTTCACCGATGTGGAGCTGCTCGGACCCTTCAGCGCCGGCACCTACATCATGACCGAGCGCTTCATCAAGCAGAACCCGGACACCGTACGGACCTTCACGACCGGCGTGGCCAAGGCCATCGAATGGTCCCGCACCACGCCGCGCGAGGAGGCCGTCGCGCGCATGACGGAGATCGTCAAGAAGCGCGGGCGCAACGAGGACACCGCCGCACTGCAGTACTGGCGCTCGTTCGGGATCGCCGAGACGGGCGGCCGGATACCCGACCAGTCCTTCCAGCTCTGGATCGACTGGCTCGGCGAGCGCGGCGACATCAAGAAGGGCCAGTTCAAGCCGTCCGACCTCTACACCAACGAGTTCAACGGCTACGGAAAGGGCTGACCGGACATGGCGAAGATCGTGTTCGAGGGAGTGGGCAAGACCTTCCCGGCCAAGAACAAGGGCCGCGGCAAGGAGGAGTTCACCGCCCTCGACGGCATCGACCTGGAGATCGGGGCGGGGGAGTTCGTGGTCGTCGTGGGCCCCAGCGGCTGCGGCAAATCGACCCTCCTGGACCTGCTCGGCGGCCTGTCCCGGCCGACGGCCGGGCGGATCCTGCTCGACGGCGAGCCCGTCACCGGTCCCGGCCTGGACCGGGGCATCGTCTTCCAGCAGTACGCGCTGCTCCCGTGGCGCACGGCACTGGGCAACGTCGAATTCGGCCTGGAGGCCACCGGCGTACCGAGGCGTCAACGAGCGGAGCGTGCCAGGGAGTTCCTGGACCTCGTCGGACTCGCCGGCTTCGAGGACCGGCACCCGCACGAACTCTCCGGCGGCATGCGCCAGCGCGTGGCGATCGCCCGCTCGCTGGCCTACGACCCGGACGTGCTGCTGATGGACGAGCCGTTCGCCGCGCTCGACGCGCAGACCCGCGAGTCCCTCCAGGACGAGCTGCGCCGCATCTGGCAGCGCACCGGCAAGACCGTCGTCTTCATCACCCACGGCATAGAGGAGGCCGTCTACCTCGGCCAGAAGGTGGCCGTCATGACCTCCCGCCCGGGACGGGTCAAGGAGGTCGTCCCGGTCACCTTCGGCGAGCGCGGACCCGGCCTGCAGGGCGAGGACCTGCGCTCCAGCCCGGAGTTCGCCCGCTACCGCCACGAGATCTGGACCCTGCTCCACGACGAGGTGGCCCGTGCCCAGCAACTGGAGAAGGAGGCCGCCGTATGACCACGAACACCAGCCCCGCCGCCACGGCCCTGGCCGGGCAGGAGGAGGACGCTCGCGGCCCGGCCGCGCCGGAGGCACCCGCCACCGGGCCGGATGCCCGTCCGGTGCCGGGGGCCACCCGGCCCCCGGCCACCGCCGATGCGGTACGGGACCCCGCGCCGCCCGCGCTCCCCGGCGCCGGGCGGAGCGCAGGCCGAGCCACGGCCGAAGCCCCGGCCCCGGCACGAGCGCCGGCCAAGGCTTCGGGCCCCGTCCGGCAGCCAGCCCGGGTACTGGCCCGGTGGCTGCGCGCCGTCGCCCTGCGGTCCGCGGCCATCTTGGCCCTGCTCGCCGTCTGGGAGACGGCACCCCGGCTCGGCCTGGTCGACGCCACCTTCCTGCCCCCGGTCAGCCAGGTCGCCGTGGCCTGGTGGGAACTCCTGGGCAACGGCCAGCTCGGCACGCACGTCTCGGCCAGCCTCGTCCGTTCCTTCGGCGGCTTCGGGATCGCCGTCGCCGTCGCCGTCCCGCTCGGCCTGCTCATCGGCTGGTACCGGCCGGTCGCCGCGCTGCTCGGCCCGCTGCTGGAGGTGTTCCGCAACACGGCCGCGCTCGCCCTGCTGCCGGTCTTCGTACTCCTGCTCGGCATCGGGGAGACGTCGAAGGTCTCGATCGTCGTCTACGCCTGCGTGTGGCCGATCCTGCTGAACACCATCAGCGCGGTCGGGAACGCCGACCCCACCCTCGTCAGACTGGCCCGCTCGATGGACCTGTCCACGCCCAGGCTCTTCCAGAAGGTGATCCTGCCGGCCTCGGTCCCGGCCGTCTTCACCGGCATCCGCCTCGCCGGAGCCGTCTCCATCCTCGTCCTCGTGGCCGCCGAGATGATCGGTGCGAAGGCGGGCCTCGGCTACCTGATCAACGCCTCGCAGTTCAACTTCGCGATCCCGCAGATGTACGCGGGCATCGTCACCATCTCCGCCATCGGCGTGGCCTTCAACCAGCTGCTGGTCGCGGTCGAACGCCGCCTCAGCGTCTGGCGCGTCCCCGCCTGACCGCTCCGTCTCAGGCCCCGGCCCCCGATATCGAACACAAGGAACAGCCATGACCGCACCCCGGACCCTGCACCTCAACGCCTTCCTCATGAACGCCGGACACCACGACGCCGCATGGCGCCATCCGGACAGCACCCCCGAACGCGTCACCGACCTGCGGTACTTCCAGGAACTGGCCCGCACCGCCGAGCGCGGACGGCTCGACTCGATCTTCTTCGCCGACGGTGTCGCCCTCTGGGGGAAGGCCCGCTACAACGCCGTCGGCGGGTTCGAGCCGCTCACCCTGCTCTCCGCGATCGCCGCCGTCACCGAGCACATCGGGCTGATCGCGACCGTCTCCACCACCTTCAACGAGCCCTTCCACACCGCCCGGAAGTTCGCCTCCCTCGACCACATCAGCGGCGGCCGGGCCGGCTGGAACATCGTCACCTCCGGCAGCGTCGACGAGGCCCGCAACTTCAACCGGGAGGAGCACCTGGAGCACGGCCTGCGCTACGACCGGGCCCGTGAGTTCCTCGACGTCGCCACCAAGCTCTGGGACAGCTGGGAGGACGACGCGATCGTCCTCGACAAGGAGCGCGGCATCTACGCCGACACCGACAAGCTCCACCCGGCCGCCCACCGCGGCGAGCACTTCGGCGTGGCGGGCCCGCTCAACGTGCCCCGCTCCCCGCAGGGCCACCCGCTCCTGGTGCAGGCGGGATCCTCCGAGGACGGCAAGGAGTTCGCCGCCCAGTACGCCGAGGCCGTCTTCACCGCCCAGCAGACCCTCGCCGACGGCCAGACCTTCTACAAGGACCTCAAGTCCCGCCTGGCGAAGTACGGCCGCACCGAGAGCGACCTGCTCGTCCTGCCCGGCATCGCGCCCGTCATCGGCTCCACCGAGGCCGAGGCCAAAGCGCTGGAGCAGCAGCTCACCGACCTCCAGGTGCCGGAGTACGGCCTCGCCCAGCTCTCGAACATGCTCGGCGTCGACCTCACCGGCCACCCCCTCGACGGCACCCTGCCCGATCTCCCGGAGGAGCGGGACATCAACGGCAACAAGAGCCGCTTCACCCTCGTCGCGGAACTGGCGCGCCGCGACGGCCTCACCCTGCGCGAGCTGATCGCCCGCCTCGGCGCCGGCCGCGGCCACCGGGTCTTCGCCGGCACCCCCGAGCAGATCGCCGACCAGCTGGAGGAGTGGTTCACACAAGGAGCCGCCGACGGCTTCAACATCATGGCGCCCGTCCTGCCCACGGGCCTGACCGACTTCGTCGACCACGTGGTGCCGATCCTCCAGCGGCGCGGACTCTTCCGCACCGAGTACACGGGCCGCACCCTCCGCGAGAACTACGGCCTGCCGCGCCCGGCCAACCGCTACGCCGGTACGCAGCCCATCGCATCGTGAGTGCGGGGGCGGGGGCGGTCCGCGAGGAGCCCCCGTCTCATGCGGTCAGAGCTTCTGTGCGGCAGGGCGGGGCAGGCCGTCAGACCGTGAGGACGATCTTGCCGCGGGTGCGGCCCGCGGCGCTCGGTTCCCAGGCCCTGGCGGCCTCGGCCAGCGGCAGCGCGTGCTCCACGTTGACGGTGAGGCACCCGCTGTCGGCCGGCTCCGCCAGGAAGGTCAGGTCGGCGGTGTCCGGTCGCACCCACAGCTGGTGGGCGCCCTTGGCCGCGGCCTCGTAGTCGGCGATGGAGACCACCCGGTCGTGCTGCTTGACGAGCGACTGGAGGATGTCGATGACGTCGTCCCCGTAGAAGTCGAGGGCCGCGTCGACGCCTTCGGGCGCCAGCTCGCGGATGCGGTCGGCCATGCCGTCCCCGTACAGCACGGGCTCGGCGCCGAGCGAGCGCAGGTAGTCGTGGTTGTGCGCGCCCGCCGTGCCGATGACCCGCAGGCCGAGGGCGACGGCGATCTGCACGCCGAAGGAGCCGGTGCCGCCCGCCGCGGGGCTTGCGGGCGAGGGTGCGGACGGGGGCGCTGACCAGTTCGGCGTAGGTGTGCGCCCGACCTTGCGGACGTAGCCGTACACCTCGTCGCCGACCGCGTAGTCGAAGGTGTCCGCGCCGACCGCCTCGACGATCCCGGCCACGTCCCAGCCGGGTATGACGGGGTAGCGGACTTCGAGGATCGGGTCGAGGTATCCGGCGGCGATGCTCCAGCCCACCGGGTTCACGCCCGCGGCCTTGACGCGGACGAGCACCTCGCCCGGTCCGACCTCGGGCTCCGGTGTGTCAACGAGCTCGAGATCCGCGGCAGTTCCGTATGCGCTGTATGCGATGGCCTTCGTGGTCACCGCCAACCGGGCGCGGTGGCCCGCTATTCCCGGGCTTGGCCGGGCCGGAATCAGGCGGGCAGGGTGTTGCGGTGCGAACGCCGCCTCGCAGCGCTGAAGAGGGCCTGGATCTGGGCGCCCGACTGATCCACGTCGTCCAGCGGCGAGGGGAAGGGCAGCCGTACGTCGCGGTGGCCGCGCCGCTCCTCCAGCCGCAGGGTGATCCCGTACCGGTCCATCGCGACCGGCAGCGCGCGGACCAGGGCGGCGGTGGGCAGCGGCTGGACCAGGCGCAGCAGCAGGGTGACGAGGTCGGCGTGGTCGTCGAGGAGGTGCGTGAGCATGCCCGCCTCGTACGGGGCCAGCGGGTCGGGGCGGGCCGCGTCCAGCTCGTGGAGTCCCACGTACGAGAAGCCGTCCGCGGTCTCCAGGACGGCCTGGCCGAACTCCACGCAGGTGGAGCCGGTGCTCTCGCCCGAGCCGCCCGGGCCGTTCGGGTGGTCCGAGTAGGGGGTGAGCAGGCGGCCCAGGACGGTCACCCGGGCCCGCACCCGGTCGCGCACGGGGGTGGGGGCGACGTCGGTGAACTCCAGCCGGAGCGCGGGCCGGAGCTCGGCGTCGCCGCCGGGCTCGGCGGGGTGCAGGTGCAGCCGGCCCATCGGGTCCGTGCCGTCGAGGTGGCGGACCTCGGTGCGCAGTCCGTCGGTGACCACGGTCATGGAGTGGGCGGCGGCCAGGATCGACCGGACCCGCTCGGCATCGGTGGGACGGGCGGCCGGGTGGGCGGGGACACCGGAGATGCGCATCTGGATCTTCTCCATCGTCGCGACTGAGTTAGGCATGCCTAACCTAACCTACTCGCTTCGTGGGGAGTAGCCGGTCTGGTCCGTGTCGGTGTTGGGCTGAACGGGTGAAACGCGAGAGGATAGGGGGATGCACAAGAAGCGCGCGGCCGAGGCGGCCCGGTGAGCAGGTACGACGTCACCGACGAACAGTGGGAGGGGCTCGCGCAGGTGGTCCCCCTGCGCAGTCGCAACGAATGGCCCTCCCGGGTGGACCACCGCACCATCCCCACGGCGCCCGGGGCGTCGGCGGCGGAGCAGCGGCGCTTCGTGGTGATCAGGGTTCAGATCTTCGCGGACGCGCGGGAGGTGGCGGAGTATCTGATCGCGCAGATCCCGGTGCTGCTCGACCTCACCGGCGCGGACAGCGAAGTGGCCAAGCGGATCCTGGACTTCAGCAGTGGTGTCGTCTTCGGGCTCGGCAGCGGAATGCACCGGGTCGACCGGAACGTCTTCCTGCTGGCGCCCGTCGGGACCGAGGTCGAGGGGATCGCGGCCGCCGCCGTCCCCCGATCGTAGGAAGGTCGCCGCGACGGAACGGTTCGCCGGGTCCACGGGGGGTCCGGCGGCCCGTACCGTCCCGCGCATGGACGCCCCCCTGGACGCGCCGGCGGGCCTGGCCCCCGCCGCGGTCGCGTTAGCCGCCGCCGTTCCCGACGAGCTCGCTGTCGCCTCAGTTCCCGCCGCTCCCGTCGTTCCCGCGCAGGCGGGTCGCGCCCAGCCGCGGCCCGTGGTCACCGAGTTACGCCTCTCCGCCTTCGGGCCGCACCGCGGTGCGGCCTTCCGGCTCGGGCCCGTCACCCTCTTCGCCGGACCGAGCGGCAGCGGCAAGTCCCAGGCGCTGGCCGCCTACGAGGCCCTCGCCGCGCTGGCTTCCGGGGCCACCCTGGAGGAGGCCTTCCCCGACCCCGCTGCCCGGATCCCCGACCTGGCCGTCCCCGACGCCGAGGGGCGGCGCGGCTTCCGTGTCGGCTGCACGGTCGACGGCCCCGCCGGTCCGGTCCGGCTCGACCTCGCCGTCCAGGCCGAGCCCACCGTGCGCATCGTCGGCGAACGGCTCTCGCAGGAGGGGCGGATCCTGCTCGCCACCGCCCTGCGCGACCCCGGCCGGCGCACCGTACAAGCCGCGTGGCTGACCGGCGGCGCCATCGGTGTCACCCGGGCCCCACTGCCCGACGACCGGCTCGGTACCGCCCTGCTCCCGCTCCGCGTGGCCGGTGCCACGGCAGGCCAGCGCCAGGTGCTGGCCTGCGCCGAGCAGGTCGTGGTGGCCCTGCGCTCGGTGTTCCCCTGCGACCCCCGCCCCGAGCGGATGCGTGCCCCCGTCCCGCCGGGGGAGGGCAGGCTGCTGGGCGACTGCGCCAACCTGGCCGACGTACTGCGCCGGACCCGCCACGAATGCGGCACCCGGCACGCGCTGCTCGCCGAGGCGGCCCGCACCGGGTGCGCGGGACCCGTCGCCGGGCTGGACGTACGGGCCCACGCGGGCGGCCCCGTCACGGCGGTGCTCGACCGCGGCCCCGTCCGGCCCGCCACAGAACTGGCCCGTCTGGCCGGGGGCGAACTGCGCTTCCTCGCGCTGGCGCTGGTCCTGCTGACCGGGCCCGGGGTGCTCGCCATGGACCCGGCAGCCGAGCTGCTGTCCGCGCGCCAGGCGCTGACGGTGCTGGCCGACGGGTTCGACCGGGGCCTGGACCGGGCCCAGAGTGGCGAACTGCTCCGCCTGGCCCTGCTGGCCTGCGGGCGCGGCCACATCCGGCTGGCGGCGGCGGTGGGGGAGGAGACCGCGGCGGCCGCCCGCCGCCTCCCCGGGGTCACGGTGGTAGACCTGACCCATGAACGACACGCATGACACGGACGGCGCGGACGGCGCGGGCGGCGCGGCACGTACGGGCGGCACGGGCGAGACCCCCGAAACGTCCGGCGACAGGCTGGACCGACTCCGGCGCAGGCTCGTCGACTTCGCGGCGGCCCGCGGCTGGGAGCCGTACCACACGCCCAAGAACCTGGCGGTGGCGCTGAGCGTGGAGGCCTCGGAACTGGTCGAGATCTTCCAGTGGCTGACGCCGGAACAGTCGGCGAGGGTCATGGAGAAGCCGGAAACGGCCCACCGCGTGGCCGATGAGGTGGCCGACGTGCTCGCGTATCTGCTGCAATTCTGTGAGGTCCTCGGGGTGGATGTGCTGGATGCGCTCGCCGCGAAGATCGAGAGGAACGAGCTCCGCTTCCCGGTGCCGGGCGGTCCGGCGGCGAATCGTCACTCTTCGGAGTGATGGACTCCATCACAATCACATTTGTGTCCACTATTTTCCGAATACCCCTGGCTTTACTGGCTCATTGCCCTCACTCTGGGTAGTGGTGAGGAACGGTGGGATGTCGTGCGGACGGGGGACGGCATATGGATGCGGTACGGCTCATCGCGGCCGGCCGGCACGCGCTGGCACAGAGCGGAGCTGCGTGGGACATCGTGGGCGAGGCCTGGCAGGCCCAGGCGCTCACGCAGGGCGTAGGAGGCTATCTGGCGGTCACCGGGCCGCCGGAGATGAGATCGGAGGCACGGGGGCTGGGGGAAGCGGGAAGCAGAGGCTGCGGGGTGATCGACCGGGCGGCCCTGCGCGGAGAGGGCAGCGCGCCCGACTATCCGCCGCGGGCCGCGCAGTTGACGCAGGTGTCGGATGTCCGCCAGGCGCTGCTCGGACTCCAGGCGCTGCTGGGCGAAGTGGGCATAGCCCTGGTCGGGGTCGCCTGCGGGACGGACGACGAGACCCTGTACTGGCAGTGCATAGAGTCGATCGACGCGGCTGACGAGTCGAGCGACCGGGTACGGGCGCTCCTGCGCCGCATGGCGGTCCGCGAGCGGGGGTCCGCCTCGGGAGTGGCCTGAGCGCGGCGGCACGTGTGGGGTCCCGTCGCGCGCGACGGGACCCGCACGGTCAGTACGACCGGTCGGAGCGGCCCTCGCTCTCGGGGGCGTGGCTGCCGGGGGTGCGGTCCGTGGAGGACTGGAGGTCGGCGTCGAGCTGCGAGAGGTCGGTGTTCAGTGCCGCCATCAGCTCTTCCATCTGCTGCAGCAGGCCCTTCGGCGCGCCGCCCTGGGCGGACGAGGTGGAGTCATGGCACGCATCGTCATGTGCCGCCTGTCCGGTCTGTCCGGTCTGTCGGCGGGTCTCCGGCACGGCCTCGTGGGACATGGCGGCCTCCTCGGCCCTGCCCCTTCCGCAGCGGAAGGGGGCGGTGGACGCACCGGCGAAAGGCCGCCGGCGCGCGGGCCGGGCGGTCCGGCTCCGTCCGAGCAAACGATCCCCTTCCGGGCTGGTCACTGGCCGGGCAGGGGCGGACACGTCCGGTTGACGCGATTCACCCGGCGGGGGCGGTGCGGGCGGGGAGGGAGGGCAGGATGGGAGGCATGGACCTCCGAATTTTCACCGAGCCCCAGCAGGGTGCGAGCTACGAGACCCTCCTGGCCGTCGCCAAGGCCACCGAGGACCTGGGTTTCGACGCCTTCTTCCGTTCCGACCACTATCTGAAGATGGGCTCGGCCGACGGCCTGCCCGGACCCACTGACGCGTGGATCACCCTCGCGGGTCTGGCCCGCGAGACCAAGCGGATCCGCCTGGGCACGCTGATGACGGCCGGGACCTTCCGGCTGCCCGGCGTGCTCGCCATCCAGGTGGCCCAGGTCGACCAGATGTCCGGCGGGCGGGTCGAACTCGGCCTGGGCGCAGGCTGGTTCGAGGAGGAGCACAAGGCGTACGGGATCCCCTTCCCGGCGGACCGGATGTCCCGGCTGGAGGAGCAGCTGGAGATCGTCACCGGTCTGTGGGCCACCGAGGTGGGAGCCGCCTTCGACTTCGCGGGCACCCACTACCAGGTGGAGAAGTCCCCCGCGCTCCCCAAGCCCGCCCAGGCCAAGGTGCCCGTCCTCATCGGCGGTCACGGGGCCCGGCGTACCCCGCGGCTCGCCGCGCGGTACGCGGACGAGTTCAACATGCCCTTCGCCTCGGTCTCCGACAGCGAGCGGCAGTTCGGGCGGGTCCGGGAGGCCGCGCAGGAGGCCGGGCGCAAGCCCGACGGCCTCGTCTACTCCAACGCGCTCGTGGTCTGCGTCGGCAAGGACGACGCCGAAGTGGCCCGCCGGGCAGCCGCCATCGGCCGCGACGTGGCCGAGCTCAAGGCCAACGGCCTGGCCGGCTCCCCGGCCGAGGTGGTGGAGAAGATCGGGGCCTACGGAGCCATCGGCTCCTCCCGCGTCTACCTCCAGCTCCTCGACCTCGACGACCTGGACCACCTGGAGCTGATCTCCGCCCAGGTTCTTCCCCAGCTCGGCTGACCGAGGACCCGAGGAGGGAGTACCGCATGCCACGTGCGTCCGGCCCGCTCGCCGAAGCCCTGGCCCGCAGGACCGTGCTCCTGGACGGCGGGCTGAGCAACCAGCTCGCCGCCCAGGGCTGCGACCTGTCCGGCGCCCTCTGGACGGGCCGGGTGCTCGCCGAGCGTCCCGACCAGGTCGGGGCCGCCCACACGGCGTACGCGCGGGCCGGCGCAGAGGTGCTGATCACCGCGAGCTACCAGATCGGCTCCGGCCACCCCCGGGCCGCCGACCTGCTCCACCGCAGTGTGGACCTCGCCGCCCGAGCCGCCGAGGCCGCCGACCACGAGGTGTGGGTGGCCGCCTCCGTCGGCCCGTACGGAGCGGTCCTCGCGGACGGCTCCGAGTACCGCGGCCGGTACGGCCTGAGCGTGCGCGAGCTCGCCGACTTCCACCGGCCCCGCATCGAGGCCCTGCTCGCCGCGGGCCCCGACGTCCTGGCCCTGGAGACCCTCCCCGACCCCGCCGAGGCCGAGGCCCTGCTCACCGTCCTCGCGGAGACGGGCGCCCCGGCCTGGCTGAGCTACACCGTCGCCGGCGGCCGGACCCGATCCGGCGGCCCCCTCCCCGAGGCCTTCGCCCTCGCGGCCGCGGCGCCGCAGGTCATCGCGGTCGGCGTCAACTGCTGCGACCCGGCCGACGTCCTGCCCGCCCTCGAAGCGGCGGCCGCCACCACCGGCAAGCCGCTCCTGGCCTACCCCAACGACGGCTCGGTCTGGGACGCCGCTACCCGCACCTGGCAGTCCCCCCGGACGCCCGTCCCCTGGCCCACCGACGCCTGGCGCCGCGCGGGCGCCCGCCTCATCGGTGGCTGCTGCCGCATCGGCCCCGACCGGATCGCGGATCTGGCCGCCGGAAAATAGGGCGCAGCCAGGACGGGTGACCAGCAACAATCGGTCGTGTGTTCCTGACGATCTCCACCACCGGCTCCCCCGAACGACCCGCCACCGACCTGGGCTTCCTTCTGCACAAGCATCCCGGGAAGACGCAGGCGTTCTCCACCTCCCACGGCACCGCCCACGTGTTCTATCCCGAGGCCACGGCCCAGCTGTGCACGGCGGCCCTGCTGCTGGAGGTGGATCCCGTCGCGCTCGTGCGGCGCGGTCAGGGCAAGGGCCGGGGCGGAGCGCCCGACGCCGCGCTCGCGCAGTACGTCAACGACCGCCCGTACGCCGCCTCCTCGCTGCTCGCCGTCGCGCTGAGCGGGGTGTTCCGCAGCGCGCTCAAGGGCCGGTGCACCGCCCGGCCGGAACTGGCCGAGCAGGCCCGGCCGCTGCGCGTCGAGATCCCGGTGCTGCCCGCGCGCGGCGGGCCGGAGCTGGTGCACCGGCTGTTCGACCCGCTCGGGTGGGACCTCGTGCAGGCCGAACCCGTACCGCTCGACGAACGGTTCCCCGAGTGGGGGGACTCCCGTTACGTGCGGCTCGTGCTGGAGGGCGAGCTGAAGCTCGCCGACGCCCTGCGCCAGCTGTACGTCCTGCTGCCCGTGCTCGACGACGCCAAGCACTACTGGGTCGCCCCCGACGAGGTCGACAAGCTGCTGCGCGCCGGAGACGGCTGGCTCGCCGCCCACCCCGAGAACGCACTGATCAGCTCGCGCTACCTCGCCCGCCACAAGCGCCTGACCCAGGACGCCCTGGAGCGGCTGGAGCTGGTGCGCCTCGCCGAGGCCGACGGCAGCGAGGTCGAGGAGCTCGACAACGCCGTGGACGAGAACTGCGACACGCAGGAGCGGCCCGTGCCGCTCGCCGTGCACCGGCGCGACGCGATCCTCGCCGCGCTGCGCGCCGCCGGAGCCGCCCGCGTCCTCGACCTCGGCTGCGGACAGGGGCAGTTGGTCCAGGCGCTGCTCAGGGACCCGGCGTACACCGAGATCGTCGGCATGGACGTGTCCGTGCGGGCCCTGAACCTGGCGGCCAAGCGGCTGCGGCTGGAGCGGATGGGGGAGCGGCAGAGCACGCGCGTGCGGCTGCTGCAGGGCTCCCTCGCCTACACCGACAAGCGGCTCGCCGGCTACGACGCCGCCGTGCTCAGTGAGGTCATCGAGCACCTGGACCCGGAGCGGCTGCCCGCACTGGAGTACGCGGTGTTCGGCTCGGCCCGCCCCCGCACGGTCCTCGTCACCACCCCGAACGTCGAGTACAACGTCCGCTGGGAGTCCCTGCCCGCCGGGCACGTCCGCCACGGCGACCACCGCTTCGAGTGGACCCGCGCGGAGTTCCGCGCCTGGGCGGGCGAGGTCGCCCGGCGCCACGGGTACGGGGTCGAGTTCGTCCCCGTCGGGGATGACGACCCCGAGGTCGGACCGCCCACCCAGATGGCATTCTTCACCGCGGCCGACCACACCGACCACACCGACCACTCCACCCGCACCGGCCGTACCGACGGCACCGACCGCACCCCGAAGGAGGGCGAGGCAGCATGACCGGCACCGAGACCCACCGCGTACTTCCCGTCACCGATCTCTCCCTCGTCGTCCTGATCGGAGCCACCGGGTCGGGCAAGTCCACCTTCGCCCGCAAGCACTTCAAGCCCACCGAGGTGATCTCCTCCGACTACTGCCGGGGCCTGGTCAGCGACGACGAGAACGACCAGAGTGCGAGCCGGGACGCCTTCGACGTCCTGCACTACATCGCCGGCAAGCGCCTCGCCGCCGGACGCCTCACCGTCGTCGACGCCACCAGCGTCCAGGCCGACGCCCGCCGTCAGCTGGTCCAGCTCGCCCGCGAGCACGACGTGCTGCCCATCGCCGTCGTCCTGGACATGCCCGAGGAGGTGTGCGCCGAACGCAACGCCGCCCGCCCCGACCGGGCCGGGCTGCCCCGCGCCGTCATCCAGCGCCACCGCCGGGACCTGCGGCGCTCGCTGCGCGGCCTGGAGCGCGAGGGCTTCCGCAAGGTGCACGTGCTGCGCTCGGTCGAGGAGGCCGAGACGGCGGAGGTCGTCCTGGAGAAGCGGTTCAACGACCTCACCCACCTCACCGGCCCCTTCGACATCATCGGTGACATCCACGGCTGCGCCTCCGAGCTGGAGACCCTGCTCGCCGAGCTCGGCTACCAGGACGGGGTGCACCCCGAGGGCCGCACCGCCGTTTTCGTCGGCGACCTCGTCGACCGTGGGCCGGACAGTCCCGGCGTGCTGCGGCGCGTCATGGGCATGGTCAAGTCCGGCAACGCCCTGTGCGTGCCCGGGAACCACGAGAACAAGCTCGGCCGTTATCTGAAGGGCTCCAAGGTCCAGCAGACCCACGGACTGGCCGAGACCATCGAGCAGCTGTCCCACGAGCCGGAGGAGTTCGTCCAGGAGGTACGGGAGTTCATCCGCGGCCTCGTCAGCCACTACGTCCTCGACGGCGGCAAGCTCGTGGTCTGCCACGCCGGCCTGCCCGAGAAGTACCACGGCCGCACCTCCGGCCGGGTCCGCTCGCACGCCCTGTACGGGGAAACCACCGGCGAGACCGACGAGTTCGGCCTGCCCGTGCGCTACCCGTGGGCCGAGGACTACCGCGGCAAGGCCGTGGTGGTCTACGGCCACACCCCGGTCCCGGACACCGCCTGGATCAACAACACCATCTGCCTCGACACCGGCGCCGTCTTCGGCGGGAAGATGACCGCCCTGCGCTGGCCCGAGCGCGAACTGGTCGACGTACCGGCCGAGAAGGTCTGGTACGAGCCGGTCAAGCCGCTCGCCGCCGAGGCACCCGGGGGGCATGACGGCCGCCCCCTGGACCTGGCCGACGTGCACGGACGCCGGATCGTCGAGACCCGGCACCTGGGCAACGTCAACGTGCGTGAGGAGAACGCGGCCGCGGCCCTGGAGGTCATGAGCCGCTTCGCGGTCGACCCGCGGCTCGTCCCGTACCTGCCGCCGACCATGGCGCCGACCGCCACCTCCCGCGAGGACGGCTACCTGGAGCACCCGGCCGAGGCCTTCGCGCAGTACCGCAAGGACGGCATCGCCCAGGTGGTGTGCGAGGAGAAGCACATGGGCTCCCGCGCCACCGTCCTGGTCTGCAAGGACGCGGACGCGGCGCGCGAGCGCTTCGGCGTCGAGGGCCCGACCGGGTCCGTCTACACCCGCACCGGGCGGCCCTTCTTCAAGGACCCCGAGGTCACCGAGGAGGTCCTCACCCGGCTCCGCTCGGCGGTCACCGACGCCGGACTCTGGGAGGAGCTCGGTACGGACTGGCTGCTGCTCGACGGCGAACTGCTGCCCTGGTCCCTGAAGTCCGGCGGCCTGTTGCGCAACCAGTACGCCGCCGTGGGCGCGGCCTCGGGGGCCGTCTTCCCGGGCGCGATCGCCGCCCTGGAGGCGGCCGCCGCCCGGGGCATCGACACCGGCGAGCTGCTGGCACGCCAGCGCGGCCGGGCCGATGACGCCGCCGCGTTCACCGACGCCTACCGGCGTTACTGCTGGACCACGGACGGGCTGGAGGGCGTACGGTTCGCGCCGTTCCAGCTGCTGGCGGCGGCCGGACGGTCGCTGGCCGCGGTCCCCCACGACGAGCAGCTGTTCTGGCTGGACCGGCTCGTCGCCGCCGACGAGGCGGCGGGCACCGGGCTGCTGCGCCGCACCGGCCGGATCCTGGTGGACACCGCGGACGAGGACTCCGTACGGGCGGGCACCGACTGGTGGCTGGAGCTGACGGCCGCGGGCGGAGAGGGCATGGTCGTCAAGCCGCTCCAGGCGTACGCCCGCGACGGGAAGGGGCGCCTGGTCCAGCCCGGGGTCAAGGTGCGCGGGCGCGAGTACCTGCGGATCATCTACGGTCCGGAGTACACGCGCCCCGACCACCTGGAGCGGCTGCGCGAGCGGTTCCTCGGCCACAAGCGCTCGCTCGCCCTGCGCGAGTACGCGCTCGGGCTGGAGGCGCTCGACCGGCTGGCGGCGGGGGAGCCGCTGTGGCGGGTGCACGAGGCCGTCTTCGCGGTGCTCGCCCTGGAGTCGGAGCCGGTCGACCCGCGGCTGTGAGATCCACCCGGGCGTGAACCGGGGTGTGAACCGGGGCGTAAAGCCAGGGCCCCCGTACGGCCTCGAATTAGGTCGTATGGGGGAACTTTCGCGGAGAACTCCGGGAAACCCACTCGCGGGATCGTTCATCCAGGGCAGCGGAATGTCCGCGACCCTGGAAGGACGGAACGTCACCTATGAAGATGACCGCGCGCGGAAGCATTGCGGCACTCATGACCTGCATGGCCGCGGCCGGCGCGGCCACCCCGGCCGTGGCCGACTCGGTGCCGGTCGGTGTCCCGCTGGACGCCGTGAAGACCACGCTGGGGGTGGACACCCCGCGGGTGGCGACCGGGGTGCCGGTGCCGGCCGTGGGAGCGCCCGAGGCGCCCCGCTTCCACAGGGGGAGCATGCTCCCGACCCCGCTGCTCCCGGCGGTCCCGATCGCTACCGAGCTCGGCGGCACCCTCGTCACCTCGCCGGTGCCGAACCTGCTGGGCAAGCCGGAGACGGACGGCGAGGGCTCGCTGGAGTCACCGGCCACCGACCTGGTCGCCCGGACCCCCGGCGTGGTCGCAGGCGGTCTGCTGACGATGCCGGACGCCTCCAACTCCGGTGTGCCGAACGTGGGCCTGCCCGAACTGGGCCTGACCGCCCCGGAACTGATCGGAGCCCCGACGGCGCTTCTCGGCCTCGGCACCCCCCGCTGAGCAGACGCCACGTCAAAAGGCCGCCCGGTCTGCGAACGTGTACGGCATGGGATTCCATGTCGACTCCGAGACCGGGCGGCTTCGCCGCGTCATCCTCCACCGGCCCGACCTGGAGCTGAAGCGGCTCACACCGAGCAACAAGGACGCGCTCCTCTTCGACGACGTGCTCTGGGTGCGCCGGGCCCGCCAGGAGCACGACGGCTTCGCGGACGTGCTGCGCGACCGGGGCGTGGAGGTCCACCTCTTCGGCGACCTGCTGTGCGAGGCCCTCGGCATCCCGGAGGCGAGACACCTCGTACTGGACCGGGTCTTCGACGAGAAGGAGTACGGGCCGCTCGCCACCGACCACCTCCGGTCGGCCTTCGACGGGCTGAGCTCCGCCGCCCTGGCCGAGGCGCTGGTCGGCGGGATGACCAAGCGGGAGTTCCTGGAGCGGCACACCGAGCCGGTGTCGGTGCGCTTCCACGCCCTGGAACTGGACGACTTCCTGCTGGGCCCGCTGCCCAACCACCTGTTCACCCGGGACACCTCGGCCTGGATCTACGACGGCGTGTCCATCAACGCGATGCGCTGGCCCGCACGGCAGCGCGAGACCGTCCACTTCGAGGCGATCTACAAGCACCATCCGCTCTTCACCTCCTCCGGCGCCTTCCACTACTGGTCGCAGGGGCAGGCCGACTACCCCTCGACCATCGAAGGCGGTGACGTGCTGGTCATCGGGAACGGCGCGGTGCTCATCGGGATGAGCGAGCGGACCACCCCGCAGGCGGTGGAGATGCTCGCGCGGGGGCTGTTCGCCGCCGGGTCGGCGACCTCCATCGTGGCCCTGGATATGCCGAAGCGGCGGGCCTTCATGCACCTGGACACGGTGATGACGATGGTCGACGGAGATACGTTCACCCAGTACGCCGGACTCGGCATGCTCCGCTCCTACACGATCGAGCCGGGTGACGGTCCGGGCGAGCTGAAGGTGACCGACCACCGGCCGGAGCACATGCACCGGGCCGTCGCGGCGGCGCTCGGGCTGGACTCGATCCGGGTGCTGACCGCGACGCAGGACGTGCACTCGGCGGAGCGCGAGCAGTGGGACGACGGGTGCAACGTGCTGGCCGTGGAGCCGGGGGTGGTGGTCGCCTACGAGCGGAACGTGACGACCAACACCCATCTGCGCAAGGAGGGCATCGAGGTGATCGAGATCCCGGGCAGCGAGCTGGGGCGGGGCCGGGGCGGGCCGCGCTGCATGAGCTGCCCGGTCGAGCGGGACGCTGTCTGAAGGCTTCGTCACATGCGGAGGCAGGGCTGTATATCAATGCAGTGGATCGTATAGACTTCCAGCATCCCCTGTCACCGTGATGCTGGAGCGACCCCATGGCCACCGACCTCGCAGGCCGCAGTTTCCTCAAGGAGCTCGACTTCACCGCCGCCGAGTTCCGCGGTCTGATCGAGCTCGCCGCAGGCCTCAAGGCGGCCAAGAAGGCCGGGACCGAGCAGCCCGCGCTCCAGGGCAGGAACATCGCGCTGATCTTCGAGAAGACCTCGACGCGCACCCGCTGCGCCTTCGAGGTCGCCGCCGCGGACCAGGGCGCCCGCACCACCTACCTCGACCCCGCGGGCTCCCAGATGGGCCACAAGGAGTCGGTCAAGGACACGGCGCGGGTGCTCGGCCGGATGTTCGACGGGATCGAGTACCGGGGTGACAGCCAGGACACCGTCGAGGCGCTCGCCGCTCACGCGGGCGTGCCCGTCTTCAACGGCCTCACCGACGACTGGCACCCCACCCAGATGCTGGCCGACGTGCTCACCATGACCGAGCACACCGCCAAGCCCCTGGAGCGGATCTCCTTCGCCTACCTCGGCGACGCCCGCTTCAACATGGGCAACTCCTACCTCGTGACCGGCGCGCTGCTGGGCATGGACGTACGGATCGTCGCGCCCGAGGCCTACTGGCCGGCCGAGCCCGTGGTGGCCGCGGCGCGCGAACTCGCGGAGCGCAGCGGCGCCCGGATCACGCTGACCGAGGAGATCGCCGAGGGCGTGGCCCGGGCCGACTTCGTCCTGACCGACATCTGGGTGTCCATGGGTGAGCCCAAGGAGGTCTGGGACGAGCGGATCGCGGCCCTGTCCCCGTACGCGGTGACCATGGACGTGCTGCGCGCCACCGAGAACCCGGACGTGAAGTTCATGCACTGCCTTCCGGCCTTCCACGACCTCGGCACCGAGGTGGCGCGGGAGATCCACGAGCGCCACGGGCTGGATTCCCTGGAGGTGACGGACGAGGTGTTCGAGTCCGACCACTCCATCGTGTTCGACGAGGCCGAGAACCGGCTGCACACCATCAAGGCCGTGCTGGTCGCCACGCTCGGGAAGACCCGGGTGTAGCCCCACGCATAGTCATGCGCGGGCCGGTCGGGGCAGGGCGGACCGCCGCGCGGAGGCGGCGGGGACGGTGGCGCCTCCAACATGTCGCGCTTCTGTGACGGCAGTCACGATCTGGTGATACCGTCGATCGTGTGAGCCCCTTCACCGGTTCCACAGAAGCGACCGAACGGTGGCGCCACCTCCGGGTGACCCGGCAGGACGGCGTGGCCACCGTCACCTTCGACCGCCCCGACAAGCTGAACGCGCTCACCTTCGGCGCCTACGCCGACCTGCGCGATCTGCTGGCCGAACTCTCCCGCGAGCGCTCCGTGCGCGCCCTCGTCCTCGGCGGCGAGGGGCGCGGTTTCTGCTCCGGCGGGGACGTGGACGAGATCATCGGCGCCACCCTCGCCATGGACACCGCCCAGCTCCTCGACTTCAACCGGATGACCGGCCAGGTCGTCCGCGCCATCCGCGAGTGCCCCTTCCCGGTCATCGCCGCCGTGCACGGGGTCGCCGCCGGAGCCGGGGCCGTCCTCGCGCTCGCCGCCGACTTCCGGATCGCCGACCCCAGCGCCCGCTTCGCGTTCCTCTTCACCCGGGTCGGCCTCTCCGGCGGGGACATGGGCGCCGCCTACCTGCTGCCCCGCGTCGTCGGCCTCGGCCACGCCACCCGGCTGCTGATGCTCGGAGAGCCCGTACGCGCCGCCGAGGCCGAACGGATCGGCCTGCTCAGCGAGCTCACCGAGGAGGGCAAGGCCCACGTACGGGCCGCCGAGCTCGCCGCGCACCTGGCCGCCGGCCCCGCCCTCGCCTACGCGCAGACCAAGGCGCTCCTCACCGCCGAGCTCGACATGCCCCTGGCCGCGTCCGTGGAGCTGGACGCCAACACCCAGGCGCTGCTGATGAACGGCCAGGACTACGCGGAGTTCCACGCGGCCTTCACCGGGAAACGGCCGCCGGCCTGGAAGGGCAGGTAGCCGGATGTCCAAGGGCGCCATGCGGGTCGCCGTCGTCGGCGGGGGACCGGGCGGGCTGTACGCCGCCGCACTGCTGGCCCGCCAGGGCCACACCGTCGAGGTCTGGGAGCGGGGCGCGCCGGACGACACCTTCGGCTTCGGCGTGGTCCTCTCCGACGAGACCCTCGGCGGCATCGAGCGGGCCGACACCGTGGTCTACGAGGCCCTGAGCGCGGAGTTCGTGCGCTGGGACGACGTGGACATCGTGCACCGGGGCCGGCTGCTGACCTCCGGCGGCCACGGTTTCGCCGCCCTCGGGCGGCGCCGGCTGCTGGAGATCCTGCACGAGCGCTGCGCGGGGCTGGGCGTCCGGCTTCGCTTTCGTGCCGGGGCGGTGGACGCCGCGGCGCTCGCGGCCTCCCACGACCTGGTGGTCGCTGCCGACGGGGTGCACAGCGCGACGCGCGAGGCGGGCGCCGCGCACTTCGGGCCGACCGTGACCGGCGGGCGGTGCCGGTACATCTGGCTCGCCGCCGACTTCGCCTTCGAGGCCTTCCGCTTCGAGATCGCGGAGACCGAGCACGGGGTGATGCAGCTGCACGCCTATCCCTACTCCGCGGACGCCTCCACGGTGATCGTGGAGATGCGGGAGGAGGTGTGGCGGGCGGCGGGCTTCGACCTGTGCGACGAGAACGAGTCGGCGGCCCGCTGCGCCAAGATCTTCAGCGAGGCACTGCGGGGCCGGCCCCTGCACGGCAACCGCTCGGCCTGGACCCAGTTCCGCACGGTGGTCAACGAACGCTGGTCGCACGGAAACGTGGCGCTGCTCGGCGACGCCGCCCACACCGCCCACTTCTCCATCGGGTCCGGCACCAAGCTGGCCGTCGAGGACGCCCTCGCGCTCGCCGAAGCCGTCCGCGCCGAGCCCGGCGTACCCGCCGCGCTCGCGGCGTACGAGGCCGCGCGGCGGCCGGCCGTGGCCAGCACCCAGCGGGCGGCGGCCGCCAGCATGCGCTGGTTCGAGGAGGCGGCCGGATACGTGGGCCAGCCCGCCCGGCAGTTCGCCTTCAACCTGCTCACGCGCAGCCGCCGGGTCACCCACGACAACCTGCGGCTGCGCGACGACCGGTTCACCCGGGCCGTGGAACGGGACTTCGGCTGTCCGGACGAGCGGACTCCGCCCATGTTCACCCCGTTCACCCTGCGCGGGCTGACCCTGCGCAACCGGGTCGTGGTCTCACCGATGGACATGTACTCGGCCGAGGAGGGCGTCCCCGGCGACTTCCACCTCGTGCACCTGGGTGCGCGGGCGCTCGGCGGGGCCGGCCTGGTCATGACGGAGATGGTCTGCGTCAGCGCCGAGGGCCGGATCACCCCCGGCTGCACCGGCCTGTACACGCAGGAGCAGGCGACCGCCTGGCAGCGGATCACCGACTTCGTGCACACCGCCGCGCCCGGTACCGCGCTCGGCGTCCAGCTCGGGCACTCCGGGCGCAAGGGGGCCACGCGCGTGATGTGGGAGGGCATGGACGACCCCCTCCCGGAGGGCGGCTGGCCGCTGGCGGCCGCCTCGGCGCTGGCCTACCGGCCGGGTGTCTCGGCCGTCCCCCGCGCCCTCACGGAGCGCGACCTGGCAGCCGTCCGCTCGGACTTCGCGGCCGCCGCGGTCCGCGCCGCCGACTGCGGCTTCGACCTGCTCGAACTGCACTGTGCCCACGGCTACCTGCTCTCCGGGTTCCTCTCGCCGCTGACCAACCGGCGCACGGACGCCTACGGCGGCTCCCTGGAGAACCGGCTGCGCTTCCCGCTGGAGGTCTTCGACGCGGTCCGCGCCGTGTGGCCCGAGGACCGCCCCATGACGGTCCGCCTCTCGGCCACCGACTGGGCGCCGGGCGGCACCTCCCCGCAGGAGGCGGTGGACATCGCGGCCGCCTTCGCCGCGCACGGAGCGGACGCCGTCGACGTCTCGACCGGGCAGGTCGTCGCGGACGAGGCGCCGGAGTACGGGCGCTCGTACCAGACCCCGTACGCCGACCGGATCCGCAACGCGCTCGGCGTCCCCGTCATCGCCGTCGGCGCCATCTCCTCCTGGGACGACGTGAACTCGCTGCTGCTGGCCGGGCGCGCGGACCTCTGCGCCATCGGCCGCCCCCACCTGTACGACCCCCACTGGACCCTGCACGCGGCCGCCGACCAGTCCTACGAGGGACCGGCCGCCCCCTGGCCCCTGCCCTACCGGGCGGGCAGCCGCAAACCGCCGACCGGCCGCGGCTGAGGCCCGGGCGACGGCCGGCGGGTCAGGCGAGGGTGATCTCGGCGCGGTCCTCGACCGGGGTGTAGCCCAGGCGCAGGTAGACGCCGTTGCTGGTCGGGTTGGCCAGGTCGGTGAAGAGCAGCACCTCGGCGGCACCGGCCGCGTAGGCCGCCTCGCTGACCGCGTGCGTGACCCCGGCGGCGTAGCCGCGGCGGCGGGCCTCGGGCGGGGTGTAGACCGGGCCGACCCGGGCGGCGGAGCCGATCGGGCGGTTGAAGGAAGCCAGCGAGACCGGGACGCCCCCGTGCTCCCAGAGCAGGATGCCGCCGTACGAGATCCGGTCGCGCAGGACCGCCTCGGAGGCGGAGCCCGGAACCCCGGCCTCGGCGTTGAAGCTCTCGATCCACGCCATCAGCAGCGGCAGATCCGCCTCGGCGGCGAGGCGGGCGTGCCCGGCCGGCACGGGGTCCGGGGCGACCAGGCCGTCCAGCCGGTACAGGCGGATCTCCTCGGCGACCCGGGTGGACCGCCCCCAGGCCTCGGCCAGCGCCTGCGCGTCCGGGCGCCGAGCGTTGATCCCGTGGAGCCCGGCGAGCAGCGGCTCGGTGGTGAGAGCGGCCCCGAGCGCCCGGACCGCCTCCTCGGGCACCGTGCTGAGCAGCAGCGGGAACGGCGGGGTGCACAAAAGGCCACCGGCAACGGCTCCGTCGGCGTCGGTCCACCAGCCGAAGAAGGGCTCGTCGGAGCCGTAGGCGGCGGTCCCGCGCCGCTCCAGCCCGTCGGTCACGGTCAGCAGGACGGTATTGGCAACGGGGTCCGCGGCCACGGCCGGGCCCGCCGCGGCCAGATAGGCCGCCAGGTCCGAAGTGAAGGTCCAAGTCATGGCCCATCCTCGCGTGGCCGCGGACCGCCGCGCATCCGACTTTCAACGGGGCCCGCCCGTGCCCGCCTCAGACCAGATCGCGGGACGGCGGGGAGACGTGGAACACGAACGACAGCACGCCCACGGTGGAACGGGCCGCATCCAGCGCTTCCTCCGCCGTCGGCGCCGTGCCACGGGCGCGGGCGATGCGCGTGAAGGAGCCCGCGAGGCCGTTCAGTTCCGAGCCTTCGGGCAGCAGGACCGTGACGGCCGGATCCGTGCGTCCCGGGTCCGTCTCCGCGAGCCCCATGAAGGTGCCCGTCACCTCCGGAGCGGTGTACCAGATGGCCTCGCAGCGCGGCTCCCGGTCGGACTCCAGGACGGCGCGGATGTCGGGCAGGACCTTGAGGCCGGCCGCCTGCCGCGCCTGGAAGTCGATCATGTCGACGCCCGTCGCGTCCTTGGCCAGGTTGAAGATCTCGTCACCGCCCACCCGCAGATGGGTCTCGATGATGCGCGGACCGTCGTCGGTCAGGACGATCTCGGTGTGCGTCGGCCCGAACTCGACGCCGAGGGCGTCGAGGACGCGCGTCACGTGCGCTTCGACCGCCTCCCGCGCCGCCGGGTCCAGCGGCGCCGGCAGGACGTGGCCCAGCTCGACCATGTCCCGCGGGTCGGAGTACTTGCGGGTGACGGCGACGACGGCCGCCCGGCTGCGCGCGGCCCGGCTCGCCCAGACCGACCCGGATCGCCAACGCGACGCGCTCGCGGCCGAGTTGCGGGGAGTTGCCGAACTGCGCTGGCCCGGCGCGGACGGGCTCCAGGCCACCGCGCCCGAGGCCGCAACGGCCCGCGTCGAGCTGCTCCTCGACGAGGACGCGGGCGTCCGCCTGGACACGGCCGCCGCCCGGTCCGGCGTCACCCGGTACGCCGTCCTCCTGTCCCTCTACGGCCGGCTCCTCGCCGACCTCACCGGCGTGCGGGACTTCGCCGTCGGAGTCCCCGTGGCCCAGCGCGCCGACTCGGCACTGGAGGACGCCGTCGGCTGTCACATCGAGATGGCCTGCCTGCGCCTGCGCGGCCCGGTCCTCGGCGGCGGGCCCGCCGCCGTCGCCGAGGCCGGCCGCATCCTCCACCGGGCCTTCGCGGCACAGGACGTGCCCTTCCACGACCTGGTGCGCCACCTCAACCCGCCGCGCACCGGCAGGCCCCCGCTCTTCCAGACCCTGCTGGTGCTCCAGGACAACGCCCCGGCCGAACTGCGCCTGGACGGCCTGACCAGCACCCTCCTGCGCCCGCCCTACCTGGACCTGCCGCTGGACGTGCACACCGAGTTCTGGCCGGAGCCCGACGGGCGGCTGCGGCTCGCGGTCAGCCACCGGACGGCCGCCGTGCCGCACACCCTCGCCCGCGAGATCCTCAAGCGACTCGCCGACCTCGTCCATACCCTGCCGCAGCCCGAAGGAGAGTCCCGATGACCGTACTGGCCCCCGAGAAGGTCAACCTCGTCGACCCGGAGCTGTACGCGACCGGCGACCCCTACCCCGTCTTCCGCTGGATGCGCGACCACGACCCGGTGCGCCTGCACGACGCGACCGAGTACCCCGCCTTCTGGTCCGTGACCCGGTACGACGACATCCGCGCCGTCTACGGCGACGCACGCGTCTACAGCTCGGCCCAGGGCATCCTGCTGCGTCCGCCGGGCCACGGCCAGGACCCGGGCGGCGGCCGCACCCTCGCGCTGACCGATCCGCCGCGCCACAAGGCGCTGCGCTCGCTCGTCGCCGACTGGTTCACCACCCGGTCCGTCCGGGCCCTGGAGGACGCCATGCGCGACGCGGTGCGCCAGGTCGTCGCCCGCGCCGTCGACCTGGGCGAATGCGATTTCGTCACCGACGTCGCGGGACGGCTCCCGCTGTACGTCATCTGCCGCCTCATGGGCGTGCCCGCCCACGAGCAGGAGATGCTCTTCGCCCTCACCACCCAGGCGTTCGGGGCGGGCGAGCCGGAGGCGCGCAGCATCGCCCACCAGGAGATCATGGCCTACTTCGTCGAGCTGATGTACCGGCGGATGGACGAGCCGGCGGACGACCTGGTGAGCGCCCTCGTCAACGGCGAGGTCGACGGCGAACTCCTCACCGAGGAGGACATCCTCCTCAACTGCGACAACCTCCTGGTCGGCGGCACCGAGAACGTGCGCCTCGCGGTGGCGGGCGGCATGCGGACCTTCCTGGAACGCCCTGCCGACTGGGAGCGCCTGCGCGGCGACCGGGGCCTGATGCCCACGGCGATCGAGGAGGTCCTGCGCTGGACCTCGACCGCCACCCACATCATGCGCACGGTCACCGAACCGGTGATGCTGCGCGACCGCCCGCTGGAGCCGGGTGACAGGGTCGTCCTGTGGACGCCGTCCGCCAACCGGGACGAGCGCCACTTCGAGGACCCTGACACCTTCAACCTCGCCCGTCGCCCCAACCGTCACCTCGCGCTGGGCGCCGGCGAGCACTTCTGCCTGGGCGCGATGATGACCCGTACCGAGATGCGGATCCTGTTCTCGGAACTCCTCGACTCCACCCGCTCCATCGAACAGACCGGCCCTGCCGTCCCCCTGCGGTCGATCGTCGTCAACGGGCTCGAGAGCCTCCCGGTGAGGATCACGCCGGCATGAACATCCTCATCCTCCGGACCCTGACCCCGCCCGCTCCCCACCCGCCCCGGCCGGGCCTCCTCCCCCTCGTGGTCCGCCGCGTCCAGGTCGCCGCGGGACGGCTCACGGCAGCCGGTCGCGGCGCGGGAAGGCGGGGTGGAGGCTGACGCGCAACGCCCCGGCCACCGCGGACGCCGCACCGCCGGTCAGGGCTGCGCGAAGCGCGCCCCCGCGTCCCGCAGCCGCGCGTGGAGCTCGGAAAACACGGCTGCCGCGCGGTCGCCCGGCCAGTCCGACGGCAGCAGGCCGCGCGGCAGCCCCGGGTCGGCGTACGGCAGGCGCCGCCAGCTGTCCAGGGCGAGGAGGTAGCCGCGGTAGGCCTCCTCCGGGGTCGGTTCCGGGCCCGGCTGGAGGGCGCGCAGGGCGGGTTCGTGCTGATCGAGGAATTCCTCGTGCTGTTTGGCCAGGGCCGTCAGGTCCCACCAGCGGGCCACGGCCTCGGCCGTCGGCGCGAAGCCGAGGTGGGCGCCGCGGAACAGCTCCACGTACGGCGTCAGGTGCAGCCGTTCCAGGGTGTGCCCGGTCTCCTCGGCCAGCCCGGCCGGGGCGATCCACACGCCCGGCGCCACCGCGCCGAAGCCGAGCCGGGCCAGCCGGGAGCGCAGCAGGTGCCGCTTGTGCCGCTCCTGCTCCGGGACGGAGAACACCGCCACCAGCCACTCGTCCGACAGCTCCGGGCTGCCGTAGATCCGCCGGTCGCCGTCGTCCAGCAGCTGGCGGGCCTCCTCGGAGAGCTCGTAGCCCGCCGAGCCGTCCGCGGCGCGCGCGGGCAGCAGGAAGCCTCGCCGCTTCAGCCGGGACACCGACGAGCGGACCGATGGGGCGTCCACGCCGACCGCGCCCAGCAGGCGGATCAGCTCGGACACCGGGACCGGTCCCTCGAAGGCCCGCCCGTAGGCGCCGTAGAACGTGACGATCAGAGATCGCGGAGTGTGCTGCTCGGCCACGGGTTCACTCTAGGACCTGTCCAGGATCCCGCAGGCGGAAGCGTTGCAGTTTGCCCGTCGCCGTGCGGGGGAGGGCGGGGAGGAAGACGAAGGAGCGCGGGCACTTGTGCGGGGCCAGCTCGGACCGCATGAAGGTGCGCAGGTCCTCCTCCGTGAGCACCACACCCTCACGCGTGACGGTGTACGCCACCACGATCTGCCCGCGTCGCTCGTCCGGGCGGCCCACCACCGCCGCCTCCAGCACGTCGGGGTGACGCAGCAGGGCCTCTTCCACCTCCGGGCCCGCGATGTTGTAGCCCGCCGAGATGATCATGTCGTCGGCGCGGGCGACGTAGCGGAAGTACCCCTCCGGGTCGCGGACGTAGGTGTCGCCCGTCAGGTTCCAGCCGCCTCGTACGTACTCACCCTGCCGGGGATCGGCCAGGTAGCGGCAGCCCACCGGGCCCCGCACGGCCAGCAGCCCCGGCTCGTTGTCCGCGACCGGCCGGCCGTAGGGGTCCACCACGCGTGCCTGCCAGCCCGGGACCACCCGGCCGGTCGTACCGGGCCGGATGTCCGCGTCGGCGGCGGAGATGAAGATGTGCAGCAGCTCGGTCGCCCCGATGCCGTTGATGACGCGCAGGCCGGTGCGCTCGTACCAGGCCTGCCATGTGGCGGCGGGCAGGTTCTCCCCGGCGGAGACGCAGCGGCGCAGCGCGGAGAGATCGCAGGTGCCCAGGTCGTACGGGCCGAGCGCGTCCAGCATCGCCCGGTACGCGGTGGGCGCCGTGAACAGCACCGTCACCCGGTGCTCGGCGAGCGCGGGCAGCAGGTGGCGAGGCCCGGCCTCCTCCAGCAGCAGCGCGGACGCCCCGGCCCGCAGCGGGAAGACGACCAGCCCGCCGAGGCCGAAGGTGAACCCGAGCGGCGGGCTGCCCGCGAAGACGTCGTCGGGGCGGGGGCGCAGAACGTGGCGGGAGAAGGTGTCCGCGACGGCGAGCAGGTCGCGGTGGAAGTGCATGCAGCCCTTCGGCCGTCCGGTGGTCCCGGAGGTGAAGGCGATCAGGGCGACGTCGTCGCAGGAGGTCGGGGCGGCGGGGAACGGCCGGCCCGCGTGCCGCTCGGCGAGGCGCAGCAGATCGTCCGGGGCCCCGCCGCCGTACGCGGTGATCCGCAGCCCCGGCACCTCCGCCTTGACCAGGTCGTCCAGCACGTCCGCGTGGCACAGGGCGTGGCCCACCCGCGCCATCGCGCAGACCGTGGCCAGTTCCTGGGCGCGCTGCTGGGGCAGTACGGTCACCGCCACCGCGCCCGCCTTGACCACCGCGAGCCAGCAGGCGGCGAGCCAGGGGCCGGTGGGCCCGCGCAGGAGGACCCGGTTGCCGGGGACGACGCCGAGATCGACAGTGAGCACGTGGGCGAGGCGGTCCACGCGCTCGCGCAGGCCGCCGTACGTCCACACCTCGCCCGCGCCGCTGCGGAGGGCGGGGCGGTCGGCGCCGCCCGGCCCGAACCGGGCGATGGTGGCGTCGAGCAGCTCGGCCGCGCAGTTCAGGCGGTCCGGGTAAGCCAGTTCGGGCAGCTCGAAGAGGAGTTCCGGCCACGTGTCGGCGGGCGGCAGATGGTCGCGGGCGAAGGTGTCGGCGTGAGCGGAAGGCTTGAGCTCCAAGGCGGGTGCGCCCCCTTGCGACGTCCGGATTTTGGGTGGAGCCGGCCGTGCGGTACCACACGAGCGTATCGTGATGGTGACGGCAGTCAACAGGACGCGATAGAAGCGGGGATGTTCGGATGACCGGATTCGCGCTCGGGGTGGACCAGGAGGAATGGTGCGCGCACTTGCGCGCGCTGTCGGCCGACCGGCTCAGGCCGCTGGCCGATAAGGGCGAGCCGGGGCGGATCAATCGGCCACTGCTGGCGGAACTTGGTGAACTGGGACTGCTGGAGCGGGTGTTCGCCTCCGGCGCGCTGGAACTGTGCCTGCTTCGGGAATCCCTCGCGTACGGCTGCACGGAGGCCGAGACGGCGCTCGCGCTCCAAGGGCTGGGGGCGTACCCGGTCCTGCGGGCGGGGAGTGAGGTGCAGCGTGCGCGCTGGCTGCCCGGGGTGCGCGCCGGGCGGACGGTGGCGGCCTTCGCGCTGAGCGAGCCGGGGGCGGGCTCGGACGCGGCGGCGCTGGCGCTGGAGGCGGCCCCCGATTCCAGGGGCGCGGCCGGAGGCCGGGGTCGGGGCCGGGGCCGGGGCGGCTGGCGGCTCAGCGGGGAGAAGTGCTGGATCTCCAACGCCCCGGAGGCGGATTTCTACACGGTGTTCGCCCGGACGGGCGAAGGGCCGGGCGCCAAGGGGGTGTCGGCCTTCCTGGTCCCGGCGGACCGGCCCGGGCTCACCGGCGAGCCGCTCGACATGCTGTCCCCGCACCCCATCGGCTCCCTGGCCTTCGACGGCGTCCCCGTCGGCCCCGAGGACCTGCTCGGCGAGCCCGGGCGCGGATTCCGGGTCGCGATGGACACGCTGAACCTCTTCCGGCCGAGCGTCGGGGCGTTCGCGGTCGGCATGGCCCGGGCCGCGCTCGACGCGACGCTCGCGTACACGGCGGGCCGGACCGCTTTCGGCGGGGTGCTCGGCGACCTGCAGGCGGTGGCCCACCGGGTGGCGGAGATGGCCACGCGCACCGAGGCCGCCCGGCTCCTCGTCTACGCGGCTGCGGGAGCGTACGACAGCGGCTCGCCGGACGTCCCGCGCCGCGCGGCCATGGCGAAGCTCCTCGCCACGGAGACGGCCCAGTACGTCGTGGACCACGCGGTCCAGCTCCACGGAGCCGTCGCCCTGCGACGCGGCCACCTGCTCGAACACCTCTACCGGGAGGTGCGGGCCCCGAGGATCTACGAGGGCGCGAGCGAGGTCCAGCGCACCATCATCGCGAAGGAGATGTACCGGGCGGTGGCGCCGCGATGAGCCTGGAGCGGATCAACCCGGCCGAGCTGTCGCCGCCGACGGGCTTCTCGCACGCGGTGGCGGCGACCGGCTCCCGGCTGGTGTTCCTGGCGGGCCAGACGGCGCTGGACTCCGCGGGCAAGGTGGTGGGCGAGACCCTGCCCGAGCAGTTCGAGCGGGCCCTGGCCAACCTGCTGTCCGCCCTCGCGGATTCCGGCGGCGCGCCGGCCGACCTGGCGCGCGTGACCGTCTACGCGGTGGACGTGCCGGCGTACCGGGACTGCGCCGCCGAACTCGGGCGGATCTGGCGGCGGCTGGCGGGCCGCGACTATCCGGCGATGGCCGTCATCGGTGTGGTCCGCCTCTGGGACGAACAGGCGATGGTCGAACTCGACGGTGTCGCGGTCCTGCCGTAGCCGCGCATGGCGCTATCCGCGCGTGCGGCGGCGGTACTCGTCCGTGCGGACGCCGCCCACGCCCCAGTCCTCCAGGGCGACTTCGTCGATGAGGACGAACGTGGTGGCCGGGTCCTTGTCGAGGACCCGGACCAGCAGGTCGGTGACCCCGGCGATGATCTCGGCCTTCTGGGCCGAGGTGGCACCCTCACGGGTGATCTTGACGTTGACGTACGGCACGGTGGCAGGTCCTTCCTGGTCGGTGGGGGAGAGCGGGGATCAGGCGCGGCCGGTCACGTGGCCGCCGTCCACGCGCAGGGCGTGGCCGGTGACGAACGTGGCGCCCGCGAGGTAGAGCACCGCCTCGGAGATCTCGGAGACCTCGCCGACCCGGTCCAGCAGGGCGAGACCGCCGAAGGAGTCCACGTCGGAGCCCGCGTGCAGCGGCGTGCGGACGATGCCGGCCGCGACGAGGTTGACGCGGATGCCGTCGGCCGCGAGCTCGGCGGACAGGCTCGTGGTCAGCCCGTGCACACCGGCCTTGCTGACCACCGGCGCGGAGGCCGGGAAGCCGGCCAGCCCGTGGTCCACGAGGACGGTGCCGATGTTGACGATGCTGCCGCCCTCGCCCTGTGCGCGCAGCGCCCGCACCACGGCCTGGGTGGTGAGGTAGGTGCCCTTGAGGTTGCCGGTCAGGAAGCCGTCCAGCTCTTCCTCGGTGACCTCGGTGAAGGGCTTGGGGGCGAAGGTGCCGGCGTTGTTGACCAGGACGTCGATCCGGCCGAAGCGGTCGATCGCGGTGCGGACGAGTGACTCGCCGGTCCGGGGATCGGCGATGGCGCCCGCGACCCAGGCGGTCCGCTCCGGACGGCCGAGGCCGGCCGCCGCCTTCGCGAGGCGTTCGGGGTCCCGGCCGTTCAGGACGACGTTGGCGCCGCTCGCCAGGAAGGCGCGCGCGATGTCGAGGCCGATGCCGCTGGAGGAGCCGGTGATCAATGCGGTGCTGGTGTCCATGGTTCATGTGCCTTTCGCGGCGGTGGGTTCGTCCGGTGACACCAGAAACGTACGAACCTTCAACCCATAACACCACGACGTAGATTGGAGCATGTGATAATCCCAGGTTATGGATGTGGATCTGCGTGACCTGGAGCTCCTCGCCGCCACCGCCGAGGCCGGCTCGCTGACCGCCGCCGCCGAGCGGCTCTACGTCAGCCAGCCGGCCCTCAGCCAGCGGCTCACCCGGCTGGAGGCCCGCCTCGGCATGCCGCTCTTCGACCGCAAGGGCCGCCGCCTGATTCCCAACGCCGCGGGCCGTCGGCTGCTGGTGGCCGCCCGCCACGTCCTCGGCGAACTGGAGTCGGCCTCCCGGGACCTGCGCGAGCTGCGCGACGGCCGAGACCGGCGGGTCCGCTTCACGGCGCAGTGCAGCACCACCTTCCCGTGGCTGCCGCCCGTCCTGCGCGCCTTCCGCGAGCGCGAACCGGACATCGACGTGCGCATCGAGACCGTCGCCGACGACGCGCCGATCCCGGCGCTGCTCGCCGACCTGGTCGATGTCGCGCTGGTCACCAAACCGGACCTGCAGATGGACCGGGTGTCCCTGACCAGGCTGTTCGAGGACGAGATGGTGGCCGTGGTGCCCGCCGGACACCCGTGGGCCTCCCGCGCGCACCTGACCGCCCGTGACTTCGACGGCGCCGACCTCGTCCTCTACGACTTCTACGACCAAAAGCGCATCCCGTCGATGCCGCTGCCGATCCCCACCGGAGCCCGCCCGGCCAGGATCACCACCATGCCGGTGGTGACCGACCTGGTGGTCGAGATGGTGGCGGGCGGCCAGGGCGTGACGGTGCTGCCGAACTGGGTGGCCGCCCCGTACGCCTCCTCCCACGGCCTGGCGCTGGTCCGCATCGGCGCGCGGCCACTGACCCGCACGTGGTTCTGCGCCACCCGCCCCGGCCCGCGCCCGCCCCACGTGGACGCCTTCGTGGAGGAGCTCACCAGCCGCCTCACCGCCCCCGTGAGCGGCTAGGTGTGTTGTCCGGACAGGTTGGTGACATTTGAACGGTGATCCGAAGGAAACGGTCTAGTCGAAGAGGTCGAGTTCGTGGAACTCCAGTCCGTCCGGGCCGAGTCCGGTGAGCTCCGCGTGCTCGGCCATCCGCGCGGCGTACTCGGGATGCGCGGCGAGCGAGGTGTAGGTGTCGAAGTCCAGGTCCAGGACGTCGGCGAGGTCCGCGAGGTACACGTCGAGACCGGGGTACATCACGGCCACGTACGGCAGGTCGTCGATATCGGTCACCAGCACCGGGTACTCGCCCGTGGAGTCCGGCGAGCCCAGATAGAGCAGGCGGCGCGAGTCGCTGCCACCGACGAGCGGCAAGCACACGGCGGGCAGCAGTTCCTCGAAGTCGCCGAACATCGCGGCCATGCCGCCGCAGGAGCCGTACATCCACTCCGCCGTTGCCCCCAGCCCCCGGTCGCCGAGGACGGGCTCGGCCGGGTCCTCGTACCAGCCGACGTCGGCGAGCCAGGAGCCGTCGAAGGCCAGCCAGCGGCGCAGGCTGGGCGGCAGCGGCCGGCCGCCGGGCAGCCTCAGCCCGTCGAGCACCTCGGGCGCGAGCGGCACCGGTTCGTCGAGGTCCGGGGCGTCGCAGGTGGGCCAGCCCTGCTCCCGGACCCGTCCGATCACCCGGTCGATCAGCGCGGCGCCGTGCATGTCCTCGTTCATGCGGTGCACTGTGTCACGGGCCACCGACAACGCAGGCCCCAGGCCGTCCAGGCGTCTTGTCCGGGTCAGCCCTCCAGCAGGCGGCCCATCCACTCCTCGATGCCCGCCACCGTGCGGGGCAGGGCGCCCGACATCAGGCGTGCGCCGTCCGCCGTGACGACCAGGTCGTCCTCGATGCGGACCCCGATGCCGCGCAGCTCCGGCGGCAGGGTCTCGTCGTCCGGCTGGAGGTACAGGCCCGGCTCCACCGTCAGGACCTGGCCCTCCTCCAGGACGCCCTCCAGGTAGGTCTCCGCCCGCGCCTTCGCGCAGTCGTGGACGTCCAGGCCCAGCATGTGACCGCTGCTGCACAGCGTGTACCGCCGGTGCAGGTCGCCCTCCGCGTTCTTCAGGACGCCCCACTCCGCCAGACCCTCCGCGATCACCCGCATCCCGGCCCGGTGGAAGTCCCCGAAGCTCGCCCCCGGCCGCAGGGTCGCGATGCCCGCCTCCTGGGCGGCCAGGACCAGTTCGTACACCTGCCGCTGGACGGGGGAGAAGCGGCCCGACAGCGGGAGGGTGCGCGTGATGTCCGCCGTGTACAGGGTGTCCGTCTCCACGCCCGCGTCCAGGAGCAGCAGTTCGTCCCCGTTCAGCCGGCCGTCGTTGCGGATCCAGTGCAGCGCGCACGCGTGCGCGCCCGCCGCCGCGATCGTCTCGTACCCGGTGCCGTTGCCCTCTGCCCGCGCGCGCAGGCCGAAGACCCCCTCGATCCACCGCTCCCCGCGCGGATGCGCCAGCGCGCGCGGCAGTGCCCGTACGACGTCCTCGAAGCCCGCCGTCGTGTGGTCGACGGCCAGCTGGAGCTGCTCCACCTCCCACGCGTCCTTCACCAGGCGCAACTCCGAGAGGGCGGCGGCCAGTTCCGCGTCCGTGCTCGCGTCCCGGCCCGCCGGTGACCCGAGCTGGTCCAGGTGGGCGCAGCGGATGCCGGTGAGGCGTTCCGCCTCGGCCAGGTCGGGCCGGCGGCCCACCCAGAACTCCCCGTACCGGCGGTCGCGGTAGAACTCCCCGCTGCCGTCCCCCCGGGCCGACCGCGGCCGCAGGTACAGCACCGCCTCGTGCGCGTGCGGGCCCGAGGGTTCCATGACCAGCACGTGGCCCGCCTGGTCCTCGCCCGTCAGTGCGGTCAGCCAGGCGTACGCGCTGTGCGGGCGGAAGCGGTAGTCGCAGTCGTTGGAGCGGACCTTCAGCCCGCCCGCCGGGATGATCAGCCGCTCGCCGGGGAAGCGGGCCGAGAGCCGCGCCCGGCGGGCGGGGGTGACGGCGTGGCCGGGGACGCGGGCGGACTCGGGCAGGGGGGAAGCGGCCCAATTGCCCGCCATGTACCGGGACAACTCATCCGATACCGGCAGGTCGTGGCTACCCGTGTTGAGGCGGGAGGGGGTGTCGGTCACGGGGTCTCCCTCAAGAAGATGCGAACTGATGGGTGCACAGGTCTTGTCAGTGCAATTTCACATTACTATGTTACAGCTCACATCGCGGCACGTTAATCCCCGTCAAACGCCGCGTGACGCAGAGCAGTTGAAGTCGCTCAGGGCAGTTCACACGCACCACCCCCCACGTCACCCTCTCCAATCAGGAGTTCTCGGTGTTCAAGCACAGAGCTGTGCGTTCGTCCCTCCTCGCCTCCGCCGTCGCGGTCACCCTTCTCGCCACCGCGGGCCAGGCCGCCACGCAGGCCGCGGAGTCCGCAGCCCCGGCCGCGTTCACCGGCGCCCGGTCCGCCACCCCGGCCCCCGGCCCCGCAGCGAACCCGTTCGACGAGGTCGACCACCTCGCCAACGCGCCCAAGACCGACCCCGCGCCCGCCCCGGCCCCGGGCGGGCAGGCCGTCGCCGGGCAGATCCCCGGCGCCGCGACGGCCGCCACCGCCACGGCCGAGCGGGTCGAGAAGAGCGGCAAGGCGGCCGCCCAGGCCGCCCCCACCGCGCGGAGCGTCGCCGCGGGCGTGCCCTGCACCCTCGACGGGATCACGAACCTCTCCCCGGAGCAGTTCGCCGACTTCCTCGGCGACCAGGCCGTCCTCGCCGACGGCTGCCTGCGCGGTCTCATCTGGACGTGGGACGCCCGCCTGGCCCCCGTGATGTCCGACGCGCACGTCCAGGCCGTATCGCGCCGGATATCCGGCCTGGCCGCCGCCCACGACGGCCGCAACTCCTCGCACCTGGAGGAGATGTTCACCTACCTGCACGCGGTCGTGTACCACGACTACTCGCGCTCCGAGATCGACGTCACCGACGCGCCGACCGTGGACGCCATGCGCCGGGCCATCGCCGACTTCGGCGCCGCCGCCCACACCTTCGACGTCACGGGCTCCAACGCCCGGACCCTGCGCGAGGCCCTCTACGCCGGCAGCGCGCCGGGCCTGCGCCAGCACCAGCTGGGCCTCATCAAGAAGGTCCTGGCCACCATGGACCCGGCCCACCCGGCCACCCACCTGGACGCCGGCTGGGCGGGCGCGGCGCTCTCCGCCCTCTCCGTCAACTACCTCGGCGTCTACGACGGCAACCACGACACCGCCTTCCAGGCGGCGGTGGCGGCCGACCCCGCCTACCGGGCGGTCTTCAAGGCCTTCTCGGGCTACACCCACCTCAAGGGCACCGGCAACGCCTGGGTGGTGCGCGACGCGCTCGGCGAGTACGGCCGCTTCGGCCAGATCCCGGCCCTCAAGGACCAGATCGTCGCCGACCTCGGCGCCCTGCTGGGGCCGGTGAAGTCCACCTTCGGCAGCGAGCCGTGGGCCAAGCTCGTGGGCTGGCTCAACTACTACCAGGCGTGCAAGCAGTACGGGGTCTGCAAGGAGGACATCGAGAAGCAGATCTTCCCGTACACCTACACCTACGACAACGGCGGCATCAAGGTCCGCACCGCCCTCGACCGGGCCACCGTCGACCAGCTCTACTACGCGAGCAAGCAGGTCAAGACCCAGTACCACCGGGTCCTCGGCACCGACCAGCCGCTCGCCGGCGACCCCAACACCACGCTGAACATCGTGCTCTACGCCTCCCGCGCGGACTACGAGAACTACCACCCGATCCTGACCGGCTACGGAACCAACAACGGCGGCATCTACATCGAGAACGGCGCCACCTTCTACACGTACCAGCGCCGCGTCCCCCAGGACTCTTCCCTCACCCTCGAAGAGCTCTTCCGCCACGAGTACACGCACTACCTCAACGGCCGCTTCGCCGTCCCCGGCTTCTTCGGCGAAGGCCCCTGGTACGAGGGCGACCGTACGACCGCCATGGACGAGGGCACGGCCGAGTTCTTCGACGGCGCCACCCGCGACAACGGCATCGCCGTCCGCAAGTCCCTGGTCAAGAGCATCATCAACGACACGTCCGGCGGCGGCCCGCGCATGAGCATCGAGCAGCTGCTGAACGCCACCTACGACGGCGACGGCTTCCGCTTCTACAGCTACGCGGGCACCTTCTTCGAGTTCCTGTGGACCGAGAAGCCCACCCTGCTGCGCGAGATGTACACCCACCTGCGGGGCAACGACGTGGCCGGGTACGACGCCTGGCGCCACCGGATGGGCGCCGACACCTACCTCCAGCGCGACTACGACCGCTTCCTGGACGCGCAGATCGCCAAGGTGGACCAGCTCTTCGTGCCGAACACCTCCTTCACCCCGAACGACCAGCTGCGCGACTCGGCGCTGGCGTCGGTGAAGTCGGCCTTCGCCACGGCCACGTACAACACCCCGGACTGCGTGGAGAACGGCGACCCCGGCAAGCGCCGCTTCACCTGTACGGGCCGGATCACCGCGAACCTGAAGAACTGGCGCAGCGACGACCAGAACTTCAAGGACCTGTCCGAGACGGTCGACTACTTCATCCTCGACCGCGCCGGAGCGGCCTCCAACAACCTCGCCGACATGAACTGCTCCTTCGGTCCGCTGGAGATCTGGAGCAACAAGGTGGCGGGCTCGTCGAGTTACAGCTGTGAGGGCCCGCTCCGCAGCTGACCCGTCCCGGACCGGTCCCGCATCCCGCGGGACCGGTCTGGGCAGCCACTAAGGAATGTGACATATTACTGCCGTGCTCAAGAGACACCCACTGGACGCCGTGATCATCGGCGCCGGCGTCGTCGGAGCGGCGTGCGCGTACTACGCGGCCCGCGCCGGACTCTCCGTGGCCGTGGTCGACCGCGGCCCCGTCGCGGGCGGCACGACGGGCGCCGGCGAAGGCAACCTGCTCGTCTCCGACAAGGAGGCGGGACCGGAGCTCGACCTGGCCCTGCTGTCCACCGGCCTCTGGACCGAACTGGCCGGCGTCCTCCCCGAGGAGATCGAGTACGAGGCCAAGGGCGGCCTCGTCGTCGCCCCGAACCAGGCTGCGATGGAGGCCTTGCGGAACTTCGCGGAAGGCCAGCGCAAGGCCGGTGTCGACGCCGTCGAGGCGGGGGCCGACGACCTGCGCACCCTGGAGCCCCATCTGGCCCGGGGCCCCGCGGGAGGATTCCTGTACCCGCAGGACGCCCAGGTGCAGCCGGCCCAGGCGGCGGCACGCCTGCTGGCCGCGTCGGGCGCCGAGGTCCACCTCGGCGAGGAGGTGACCGGGATCCTGCGCTCCGGCGAAACGGTCCGCGGCGTCCGCACCACCCGGCGCGAACTCCTGGCTCCGGCCGTGGTGAACGCGGCGGGGACCTGGGGCGGCCGCGTCGCGGACCTCGCGGGCGTGAGCCTGCCGGTCCTTCCGCGCCGCGGCTTCGTCCTGGTCACCGAACCGCTGCCCCGCGTGGTCCGCCACAAGGTCTACGCGGCCGACTACATCGCCGACGTCGCCAGCGGCTCCGCGGCCCTGCAGTCCTCGGCGGTGGTCGAGGGCACCCCGTCGGGCCCGGTCCTCATCGGAGCCACCCGCGAACGGGTCGGGTTCGACCGGACCCTCTCCACCGAGGCCCTGCGCCGCCTCGCCGCCCAGGCGGCGGCCCTCTTCCCCGTCCTGGCCGACGTCCGGGTCCTGCGCACCTACCACGGCTTCCGCCCGTACCTCCCGGACCACCTTCCGGCGATCGGCCCCGACCCCCGCCGCCCCGGGCTGCTGCACGCCTGCGGCCACGAGGGCGCGGGCATCGGCCTGGCCCCGGCGACGGGCGCGCTGATCGCCGCGGCCCTGACCGGAGCCGAACCCCCGCTCCCGCCGGGCCCCTTCCGCCCGGAACGCTTCGGCGAGTCACCCGACGCCGGCCCCGACGCCGGCCCGCACCAGCCCCGAGGAGGATCCACGGATGCGTAGCCCCCGCTCACTGGTCGGCGGCAGCCCCGCCTCGCGGTTCACGGTCGACTTCGACGGCCGGGCACTGCCCGCGCAGGAGGGCCAGTCCATCGCCGCCGTCCTCTGGTCCGCCGGGATCCTCGCCTGGCGCACCACCCGCGACGGCGGCGCCCCGCGCGGCGCCTTCTGCGGGATCGGCAGCTGCTACGACTGCCTCGTCACCGTCAACGGCCGCCCCAACCAGCGCGCCTGCCTCGTCCCCGCTCAGGAGGGCGACACCGTGACCACCCAGGAGGGAACCGGCCATGCCGAGCTCGCCGTCTGACCGACCGGTGGCCGATCCGGCGGAACCGGCCGGCCCGGCCGACCTGGCCGTCGTCGGCGCGGGCCCGGCCGGCCTCGCCGCCGCCGTCACCGCCGCCGGCCTCGGCCTGCGCGTCACCGTCCTGGACGCGGGCGACCGCCCCGGCGGCCAGTTCTACCGCCACCCGGCCCCGGGCCTGGGCGCGGCCCGCCCCGAGGCCCTCCACCACGCCTGGCCGGACTTCGCCACCCGCGAAGCCGCGCTGCGCGCCCACGTGTCGGCGGGCCGCATCACCTACCTCCCGGGCCACCACGTGTGGACGGTGGTGGCCCGGCAGGCGGCGTGGACCCTGCACGCCGTGGCCGCAGACGAGGGCGCCGCCGCCACCGTCACGGCCCGGGCCGTCCTCCTCGCCACCGGCGCGTACGAACGCCAACTCCCCTTCCCCGGCTGGACACTGCCCGGCGTGGTCGGGGCCGGCGGCGCCCAGGCCATGCTCAAGGCGGGCCTCGTCCTGCCCGGCAGGCGGATCGTCGTCGCCGGCAGCGGCCCGCTGCTCCTCGCCGTGGCCGGCTCCGTGGCCGCCGCCGGAGCCACCGTCCCCGCCGTGGTGGAGGCGTCGGCGTACACCGCGTACGCGGGGAAGGCGGCGGCCCTGCTCCGCAACCCCGCCAAGCTCGCCGAAGGCGCGACGTACGGTAGCGCGTTGCTCAGGCACCGCATCCGCCTCCTGACCCGGCACGCCGTGACTCAGGCGCACGGCACCGACCGGGTCGAGGCCGTCACCGTGGTCCGGCTCGGCCGCGACTGGCGCCCGTTGCCCGGCACCGACCGCCGGATCCCCTGCGACGCCCTCGCCGTCGGCCACGGCCTCGTACCCCAGCTGGAACTCGCCACCGGCCTCGGCTGCGCCACCCGCCTCGGCCCCGACGGCACCGTCGCCCTGGACCTCGCCGCCGACGGCCGCACCTCCGTCCCCGGCGTCTGGTCCGCGGGCGAGACCGGCGGCGTCGGCGGTGCCGGGCTCGCGATCACCGAAGGGGAGATCGCGGCCCACGCGATCGCCGGCAGGCCGGTGCCCACCGCCCTGTCCCGCCGCCGCTCGCGGCTGCGGGCCTTCGCCGACGCGATGGCCGCCGCCCACCGTCCGGGCCCCGGCTGGACCGGCTGGCTGCGGGACGACGCTGTCGTGTGCCGCTGCGAGGAGGTGCCGGCCGGCCGGATCCGCGAGGCCGCCGAGGACCTCGGCGCGCGGGACGCCCGTACCGTCAAACTCCTCACCCGGGCGGGCATGGGCTGGTGCCAGGGCCGGATGTGCGGCCCGGCCGTCGCCGCCCTCGCCCGCGGGTCCGCTCCGTCCGCGGACGCGGCGCCCGACCGGCGGCCGCTGTCCTGCCCGGTCCCGCTGCGTCATCTCGCCGGCCTTCCCGCCGAGCACCCCGCCGAACTTCCCGGCGCGGACGGCTGATCAGGTCGGCCCGGCCCCTTGTGGCCGCCTCGCACCCACTAGTAAAATGTCACACACCACACTAGGGAGTCACCTCATGAACCACGCGCCCACCCCCGCGCCCCGCACGGACACCCGCACCCGCCCCTGGCACGGAATCATGGTCGCCACCGCGCTGCCCCTGCGCGAGGACCTCACCGTCGACTACGACGCCTACGCCGAGCACGTGGCCTGGCTGATCGAGGGCGGCTGCGACGGCGTGGTCCCCAACGGCTCCCTCGGGGAGTACCAGACCCTGACCGACGACGAGCGGGCCCGCGTCGTCCGTACCGCCGTCGAGGCGGCCGGCGACGGCGCCCGCGTCATGCCCGGTGTCGCCGCCTACGGCAGCGCCGAAGCCCGCCGCTGGGCCGACCAGGCGGCAGAGGCGGGCGCCGGCTCCGTGCTCCTGCTGCCCCCCAACGCCTTCCGGGCCGACGAGGAGGCCGTACGCGCCCACTACGCCGAGGTCGCCCGCGCCGGGCTGCCCGTCGTCGCGTACAACAACCCCATCGACACCAAGGTGGACCTGACCCCGGCCCTGCTCGCCCGGCTGCACGCCGACGGCTCCGTCGTCGCCGTGAAGGAGTTCAGCGGTGACGTGCGCCGCGCGTACGAGATCGCCGAACTCGCCCCGGGCCTCGACCTGCTCATCGGCGCCGACGACGTCCTCCTCGAACTCGCCCTCGCCGGCGCCGTCGGCTGGATCGCCGGCTACCCCAACGCGCTCCCGCGGTCCTGCGCCACCCTGTACCGGGCCGCCGTCGAGGGTGACCTCGCCACCGCCCTGCCGCTGTACAAGTCACTGCACTCGCTGCTGCGCTGGGACTCCAAGACCGAGTTCGTCCAGGCCATCAAGCTCTCCATGGACCTGGCCGGCCGCCCCGGCGGCGCCACCCGCCCGCCGCGCTTCCCGCTCACCGGCGAGACCGAGGCCGCGGTCCGCGCCGCCACCGAGAAGGCCCTCGCCGAGGGCCTCAACTAACCAGCCGGGCCCGACCGACCCGCCAGAGGGGGCGCCTGATGCGCACGCGCAACATCTACCACGCCGTGGACTCGCACACCGAGGGCATGCCGACCCGGGTGATCACCGGGGGAGTCGGGGTGATCCCCGGCGCCACCATGGCCGACAAGCGGCTCCACTTCATCGAGCACCTGGACCACGTCCGGACCCTGCTCATGTACGAGCCGCGCGGCCACGCCGCGATGAGCGGCGCCATCCTGCAGCCCCCCACCCGCCCCGACGCCGACTTCGGCGTCCTCTACATCGAGGTGTCGGGCCTGCTGCCCATGTGCGGGCACGGCACCATCGGAGTCGCCACCGTCCTGGTCGAGACCGGGATGGTGCCCGTCGTGGAGCCGGTCACCACCGTGCGGCTGGACACCCCGGCCGGGCTGGTCAGCGTGGACGTCCGGGTCGAGGACGGGGCGGCCACCGCGGTCACCCTGACCAACGTCGCCTCCTTCTGCGTCGGGCTCGACCTGAAGGCGGACGTCCCCGGCCTCGGCACGGTCAGCTACGACCTCGCCTACGGCGGCAACTTCTACGCCTTCGTCGAACTCGCCTCCCTCGGCCTGCCCTTCGACCGCGCCCGCAAGGACGACCTGATCGCCGCCGGGCTCGCGATCATGGACGCGATCAACGGTTCCGGCGACCGGCCCGTCCACCCCGAGAACCCCTCCATCGCCGGGGTCAAGCACGTCTACCTAGCGGCCCCCGGCTCCGACGCCCGCCGGTCCCGGCACGCCATGGCCATCCACCCCGGCTGGTTCGACCGCTCGCCCTGCGGTACGGGCACCAGCGCGCGCATGGCCCAGCTGCACGCCCGCGGACTCCTGGAGCTCGGCGCGGACTTCGTCAACGAGTCGTTCATCGGCACCGAGTTCACCGGCCGGCTGGTCGGGGAGACCACCGTCGGCGGACACCCCGCCGTCATCCCCACCGTCACCGGCCGGGCCTGGATCACCGGGACCGCCCAGTACTTCCTCGACCCGACCGACCCCTTCCCCGGAGGCTTCCTGCTGTGATCACCGTCCGAACGGTGGACTACCACACCGCCGGAGAGCCCTTCCGCGTCGTCGACACGGCCGCCGCCGCCCACGGGGGCTTCCCGCCCGTCCCCGGGGACACCGTCGCCGAGCGCTGCGCCACCGCCATCGGCCCGGGGGGCTCCGGGACGGCCCCGCGCCGGGGCGCACTGGACGACGTACGCCGCCTGCTGGTGCAGGAGCCGCGCGGGCACGCCGGAATGTACGGGGGGTTCGTCGTCCCGGCCGACGACGACGGCGCGCACTTCGGCGTGCTGTTCTGGCACAAGGACGGCTACTCCACCGCCTGCGGCCACGGCACCATGGCGCTCGGGGTCTGGGCCGTGGACACCGGCCGGGTCGCGGCCCCGGACGACGGGGACGCGGCCGTGCGCATCGACGTGCCGTCCGGGCGGGTCACCGCCACCGTGCACCGGGACGGCGGCCGCACCACCGGGGTCACCTTCCGCAACGTCCCCGCCCGGGTGAGCGCCCGCAAGGTGCCGGTCGCCACCACGCTGGGGCTCGCCGAGGTGGACATCGCGCACGCCGGGGCCTGTTACGCCTCCGTCGCCGCCCGCGACCTCGGCCTGGACGTGTCCCGGGCCTCGCTGCCCGACCTGGTGCGGGCCGGCCGGGAGATCCGCGCCGCGCTGGCCACCCACCCGGCCACCTGGCATCCCGGCGGGCCGCTGCTCTCCGGCGTCTACGGGGTGATCCTGTACGAGGAACTCCCCGATACTCCCTTCGGGCCCCACCAGCGCAACGTCACCGTCTTCGCCGACGGCCAGATCGACCGCTCGCCCTGCGGCTCCGGGACCTCGACGCGGCTCGCGCTGCTCGCGGAGGACGGGCGGCTCGCGGCGGGGGAGGACCTGGTCAACGAGTCGGTCACCGGCACGGTGTTCACCGGCCGGATCCTCCAGGGGGGCGTCACCGAGATCACGGGCACCGCGTACCGCACCGGTGAGCACGCCTTCACGGCCGACCCGCACGACGCGCTCGGTACGGGCTTCCTGCTGTGATGCGGCTGAGCGCAGACGACACGGCCGGGCTCCTGACCCCGGCCGCGGCCACCGACGCCCTGGCCGCCGCCCTGCTCGGCGGCCTCGACCCGGAGAGCTGCCCGCAGCGCACCAACATCCCCGTCCCCGACGGGGAGCTGCTGCTGATGCCCGCCGCCTCCGGGGCGTACGCCGGGGTGAAGATCGCCGGGGTCGCGCCCGGGAACCCGGCGCGAGGGCTGCCCCGGATCACCGGCTCCTATCTCCTGCTGGAGGGGTCCACCCTGCGCCCGCTGGCCCTGCTCGACGGCGCGGCCCTGACCGCCCTGCGCACCCCGGCGGTCTCCGCCCTCGCGCTGCGCCACCTGGCTCCGGCCGGGCGCCCGCTGCGGCTGGTGCTGTTCGGCTCCGGCCCGCAGGCGTACGGGCACCTGGAAGCGGCCCTGTCCGTAAGGGAGCTGGACCAGGTCGTGGTGGTCGGCCGCAACCGGGAGGGCGCCGAGCGGCTCGCCGCGCACGCCCGCACCCTGGGCCCGAGCGCCCGGACCGGCACACGTGAGGACGTGGCCGACGCCGATCTGGTCATCTGCTGCACCACGGCCCGGGAACCGCTCTTCGACGGGCGTCTCGTGGGCCCGGGCGCCACCGTCGTCGCCGTCGGCTCGCACGAGCCGACGGCCCGGGAGACCGACACCGCCCTCGTGCGGCGGGCCGCCGTGTACGTGGAGTCGCGCGCGGCGGCCCTGCGGGAGGCGGGGGACCTGCTGGTCCCGGAGGCCGAGGGGGCGATCGGGCCCGGCCACATCACCGGCACGCTCGCCGACCTCGTCGCCGGCCGGATGCCGGCGGGCGGGCCGCAGAGTTGTCCACAGCTCTTCAAGAGCGTGGGCATGGCCTGGGAAGATCTGGCCGTGGCGGTCGCGTTGTTCGAGGCCGCCAGGGTGTGAGCAGCGAAACGTGACATTGTACGCTGTTCCTCTGCGATGGCTCGGAGGAAATGCAATGGGTGACCTGAAGCAGCACAGTCTCATCAAGGCCCAGGAACGGCTCCGCGACCAGGTCGGCCACGCCCTCCGAGCAGCCCTGATAGCGGGTGAACTGCGCCCGGGGAGCGTCTATTCGGCCCCCGGCCTCGCAGCCGAACTCGGTGTCTCGGCCACGCCCGTGCGCGAGGCCATGCTCGACCTGGCCCGCGAAGGCCTCGTGGAACCGGTCCGCAACAAGGGTTTCCGGATCACCGAGGTCAGCGAGCGCGACCTGGACCAGTACACCGAGCTGCGCACGATGATCGAGGTGCCGACCATCGGCCGGATCACGAAGATCGCCACGACCGAGCAGCTGGAAGCCCTGCGGCCGGTCGCGCAGGAGATCGTCACGAGCGCCCGGGAGCACAATCTCATCGGTTATCTGGAGGCGGACCGCCGCTTCCACCTCTCGCTGCTCGGGCTCGCCGGCAACGACCGCCTCGTCGAGACGGTCGGCGACCTGCGCAAGCGGTCCCGGCTGTACGGGCTGACCGGCCTGGACGAAGCCGGAAAGCTGGTGTCCTCGGCGGAGGAGCACATCGAGCTGCTCGACCTGATGATCAGGGGGGACGCCGAGGCGGCCGAGGCCTGCATGGTCCGCCACCTCGGCCACGTCCGCTCCCTCTGGGCCCAGGGCCGCGACGAGCCGGTCGGCCGCACCCCGGGAGGCCTCGGCTCCGGCCTCTAGCTCGTAGCGGGAGGGCGCGCCGGGCCGCCGTGACGGCGGCCCGGTGGTTGGGGCCTGCGCCGGGCGGGTGGACCTCGTGACGCCTGAGGGTGACCGCTGCGGACGGAGGTTGATCCCGCCCGGAATCCGTCTACCAACACAGAGTCCTGTACACCGAGTGATGGGTTGTACCGACTGTGTTGAAGACTGCACTTCGGATCGCTTCCGCCACCGTTCTGGTCACCGTCTCGTTGGGGTTCGGCTCACCCGCCGGCGCCGCGGCGGATCCGGCCCCGGGCACCCCGCAGCAGATCCGTGATACCGGCCCCTGCGGCCCGACCGGCGGCTACCGTGCGTCGGAGTGGCTGCAGACCACGACGGACCCCAGTATCCAGCCGTTGGTGGACGTCGCCGCGGTGAGAGAGGCCTGGTATTGGCGGCACGACGGGAACACGCTGTGGCGGGGCGACTCGCGGGCCCCCCAAGCGATCTTCGCCAGCGGCTTCGAGCCGCGGGGCAGGGACCTCACCCCGCTGTCGCAGTGGATCATCGGGGGCGCCGGGCAGCAGAACGCCGCGCACGTGAGCACCAGTTGTGAGCGGTGGGTGGCGCAGGAATTCGCCACGGGAGGCGGCATCGACGGCTGGGTCTACGCGATCCAGGCCCCCGGCGGGATCGACGTCAACGCCACCGCGCGGCAGACCGGCCTCGTGTCGCCCTTCCTGTGGAACAAGGAGATCGACTTCCCCGGCGGCATCGAAGGCAGGTTCATCGAGGGGGCCTGCCAGTACCACTTCGTCGGCCGGGACCCGCAGACGAACGACAGGGTCTACCGGAACCTCGGCTGTGTGACGAACAACAACTTCCGTCCGATCCCGAGCAAGCACAAGGAAAAGGAGCCGGCCGGCTCGCCGCACTGAGCTGATCCCCGGCGGGAGCGGGTGCCGCTCCGGCCGTCGTCGTGAAGCGCGGCGCCAGGTGGTGACGGGATGACGACCCTCCCGGCCGGCTGGCGCCGCACGTCGTCGGGCAGTCGCCGCATCTGGGCCGCGGCCGACAGCATCAACTCGACTTCGAGTGCCCGGATTTGGATACGGCTGGATAACGGGGAGCTCAACCCCTTGTCAGTGCAATTTCACATTACTATGTTACCGGTCACATCATAGAGCGCGGCCCTTCACTGGAGTGACCCATGACCAAGCGCACCCAACTCGCCCTCGCCACCGCTCTGGTGGCCGCTCTCGCACTCGGCGCCTCGGGCTGCTCCGACACCGTGAAGAAGGGCAAGGGCGGCGCCTCCGCCGAGAACCCCGCCGCCGCGAACGACGGCAAGACGCTCGGCGGCACCCCGGTCAAGGGCGGCACCCTCACCGTCCTGTCCAACCAGGACTTCTCCCACCTCGACCCCGCCCGCAACTGGACGATGCCGACCATGGACTTCGGCACCCGGCTGCTCTACCGCACCCTGGTGACCTTCAAGGCCGAGCCGGGCAAGGGCGGCAGCGAACTGGTCCCCGACCTCGCCACCGACCTCGGAACCCCCTCCAACGGCGGCCGCACCTGGACCTTCACCCTCAAGGAGGGCCTGAAGTACGAGGACGGCTCGCCGATCAAGGCCCAGGACGTCAAGTACAACGTCGAGCGCTCCTTCGCCCCCGACCTCACCGGCGGCCCCGACTACGCGGCCCAGTACCTGGCCGGCGCCGAGGGCTACAAGGGCCCGCTCCAGGGGCAGCACCTCGACTCCGTCAAGACCCCCGACGACCGCACGATCGTCTTCGAACTCAGGCGGCCCGTCGCCGAGTTCTCCGCGACCGCCACCCTTCCCACCTTCGCGCCCGTCCCGCAGTCCCAGGAGAAGGGCACCCAGTACGACGCCCGCCCGTTCTCGTCCGGCCCGTACAAGATCGAGACGTACGACCGCGACAAGAAGCTGGTACTCGTCCGAAACGAGCACTGGGACCCGAAGACCGACACCGTCCGAAAGGCCTACCCGGACAAGTTCGTCGTCGTCATGGGCCTCAAGGGCGGACAGATCGACGACCGGATCATCGCCGGCGAGGGCGCCGACGCCTCCGCCATCGAGTACTCCAACATGCGCCCCGAGAGCGCACCCAAGGTGCTGCCCAAGCCCGAGGTCAAGGCGCGCCTGCTCGCCGAGTCCCAGGGCTGTACGGTCATGCTCCACCTCAACAACTCCCGCGCCCCCTTCAACGACCCCAAGGTCCGCGAGGCCGTGCAGTACGCCGTCGACAAGGAGGCCGTCATCACCGCGGGCGGCGGGCCCGCCCTCAACGACGTCGCCACCGCCTACCTGCCCCCGGCCCTCTCCGGCGGCAAGCAGGCCGACACCCTGAAGATCGCCCCGGCCGGTGACCCGGCCAAGGCCAAGGAGCTCCTCAAGGCCGCCGGCAAGGAGAACCTGAAGGTCTCCCTCGCGGTCTCCACCGGCGACAAGGGCAAGGCGGAGGCCATCCAGCAGGGCCTGTCCCGGGCCGGCATCGAGGTCGTCATCGACACCGTCGACCCCGGCGCGTACTACGACGTCATCGGCGACCTCTCCACGACCCCCGACATGACGTACACCGGCTGGTGCCCCGACTACCCCTCCGGCTCCACCTGGATGCCCTTCGTCTTCGACGGACGCACCATCAAGGACAAGGGGAACCAGGGCAACTACGCCCAGTTCCGCGACGAGGCCACCATGAAGCGGATCGACGAGATCAACGCCATGGCCGACGCCAAGCAGGCCAACCAGGCCTGGATCGACCTCGACGCCGAGATCATGAAGAAGTCCCCGTCCATCCCGGTCCTCCTGGAGCGCAAGCCCCTCCTCGTCGGCCCGAACATCGCGGGCGCCTACGGCCACCCCGTGTGGACCGGCACCATCGACTACGGGACCGTCGGCCTCAAGGACCCGTCGAAGAGCCAGGGCTGAGGAAGCCGGAGCCCCAAGACACCATGACCACCACCGCACCCGGCGCCGCCCCCCAGGCGGCCCCGGCCGGCGCCCCGGCCAAGGACGTCCCGCCCGGCAGCAGCCCCTGGCAGCTCGCCCGGCGGCAGCTCCGCCGCCGCCCCGCCGTCCGCGTCAGCCTCTGCGTCGTCCTCCTCTTCGTCCTCATGGCCGCCACCGCCCCCTGGCTGGGCGCGCTCGGCGGCTGGTCCCCCGAGGAGTTCGACAAGACCGCCATCGACCCCTACCTCGGCGGCCAGCCGCTCGGCTCCCTCGGCGGGATCAGCCCCGAGCACTGGCTCGGCGTCGAACCCGTCACCGGCCGCGACCTGTTCGCCCGCGTGGTCCACGGCGCCCAGGTCTCCCTCCTCATCGCCTTCGCCGCCACCGCCATCGTCGTGGTCGCAGGCACCGCCGCCGGAATCGCCGCCGGCTACTTCGGCGGCCGCACCGACGCGGCCCTGTCCCGGCTCATGGACCTGACCATGTCCTTCCCCTCGCTGATCTTCATGATCGCGATGCTGTCCGTGGCCAAGGACGTCAACCGGATCGTCCTCATGACCGCCGTCATCGGGGTCTTCGGCTGGCCCGGCGTCGCCCGCGTAGTCCGAGGCCAGACCCTCTCGCTCAAACACCGCGAGTACGTGGACGCCGCCCGCGTGGGCGGCGCGAGTTCCTGGCGGATCCTGACCCGCGACATCCTCCCCGGCGTCTCGGGCCCGGTCATCGCCTACACCACCCTGCTCATCCCCGGCATGATCAGCACCGAGGCGGCGCTGAGTTACCTCGGCGTGGGCGTCCGCCCGCCCACCCCGTCCTGGGGCCAGATGATCGCCGAGTCCGTCGCCTTCTACGAGACCGACCCCATGTACTTCGTCATCCCCAGCGTCTTCCTCTTCCTCGCCGTGCTCGCCTTCACCCTGCTCGGCGACGCCCTGCGCGACATCCTCGACCCGAGGGGCGGCCGCAGTTGATCCTCTACCTCGCCCGCCGGCTGCTCGCCCTCGCAGGCGTGCTCCTCGCCATAGCCGCCGTCACCTTCCTCATCTTCTACGTCCTGCCCTCCGACCCGGCCGCGGCCGCCTGCGGCAAGACCTGCAGCGCCGAGCGGCTGGCCGACGTACGGGCGTACCTGGGGCTCGACCAGCCCCTGTGGCGCCAGTTCACCGACTTCCTCACCGGCATCTTCACCGGCCGCACGCTCGGCACCGGCCAGTACGCCGTCCAGTGCGACTTCCCCTGCCTGGGCTACAGCTACGAGAACTCCCTCCCGGTGTGGGACCTGCTCATGGACCGGTTGCCGGTCTCGGCCTCGCTCGCCGTCGGCGCCGCCGTGCTGTGGCTGGTCCTCGGGCTCGGCGCCGGGGTCACCGCGGCCCTGCGCAAGGACACCGCCACCGACAAGGCCCTCATGGTCGGGGCCGTCGCCGCCGCCTCCCTGCCCGTCTACTTCACCTCGGTGATGCTGATCTACGGGGTCATCCGCGTCGCCGGCCTCCTGCCCTACCCCACCTACCAGGCCTTCGGTGACGACCCGCTCGCCTGGGCATCGAACCTGCTGCTGCCGTGGACCGCGCTCGCCCTGCTGTACGCCGCCATGTACGCCCGCCAGAGCCGCGGTTCGATGATCGAGGCGATGGCCGAGCCGTACATCCGTACAGCCCGCGCCAAGGGGATGCCCGAGCGCACGGTCGTCGTCAAACACGGCCTGCGCTCCGGGATGACCCCCATCCTCACCATTTTCGGCATGGACCTCGGCGGGCTCCTCGCCGGAGCCGTGATCACCGAGTCCATCTTCGGACTCCCCGGTATCGGGCGGCTGTTCTACGGGGCGCTGGTCAGCTCGGACCAGCCGGTGGTCCTCGGCGTCACCCTGCTCGCCGCCTTCTTCATCGTCGTCGCCAACCTCGTCGTCGACCTCCTGTACGCCGTCATCGACCCGAGGGTGAGGTACTGATGGCCGCACTTCTTGAGGTACGCGATCTGCGCGTCACCTTCACCACCCCGCACGGCACCGTACGGGCCGTCGACTCCCTCGGCTTCACCGTCGAGGCCGGCCGCACCCTGGGCATCGTCGGCGAGTCCGGCTCCGGCAAGTCGGTCACCTCGCTCGCCGTCATGGGCCTGCACCGGGGCGCGGCCGAGGTCAGCGGCTCCGTGGCCCTCGCCGGACGGGAGCTGACCGGCCTGTCCGAGCGGGAGCTGGCCAAGGTCCGCGGCCGCAGGATGGCCATGATCTTCCAGGACCCGCTCTCCAGCCTCCACCCCTACTACACGGTCGGCGAGCAGATCGCCGAGCACTTCAGGGTGCACTTCAAGGCCGGGCGGGCCGCCGCGCGCAAGCGGGCCGTCGACATGCTCGGCGAGGTCGGCATCCCGGAACCGGCCCGCCGCGCGGGCGAGTACCCGCACCAGTTCTCCGGTGGCATGCGCCAGCGCGCCATGATCGCCATGGCCCTGGCCTGCGAGCCCGATCTGCTGATCGCCGACGAGCCCACCACCGCCCTGGACGTCACCGTGCAGGCGCAGATCCTGGAGCTGATCGCGCGGATCCAGCAGGAACGCGGACTCGGCGTCGTCATGATCACCCATGACCTGGGGGTCGTCGCCCGCGTCGCCCACGAGGTGCTGGTCATGTACGGCGGCCGGGCAGCCGAACAGGCCCCGGTCGACGACCTGTTCGCCGACCCCGCCCACCCGTACACCCGGGGCCTGCTCGACTCGCTGCCGCGCCTGGACACCGACGACGACGAACCGCTGCCCTTCATCCCCGGCTCCCCGCCGTCCCTGCTCGTACCGGCCCCGGGCTGCGCCTTCGCCCCGCGCTGTGGGCGCGCCGCCGCGCGCTGCACCGACGTACGCCCGGAACTGCAGACGTACACCGACGCTCCGGGGCGGACGGTGGCCTGCCACTTCGCCGGGACACCCGCCGCCGAGGAGGCGACGCGATGAAGACGACTGCCGAACCCCTGCTGTCCGTACGGGACCTCACCATGGCCTTCCCCGGGAAGCGGACCGCGACCGGGCGCCGGGGGGCGCCCGTGCGCGCCGTGGACGGGGTCTCCTTCGACCTGGCGGCCGGTCAGACCCTGGGCCTGGTAGGGGAGTCGGGCTGTGGGAAGTCCACCACCGGCCGAATGCTGGTCAGGCTGCTGGAACCCACCTCGGGCACGGTCGCCTTCGAGGGCAAGGACATCAGCCTGCTGTCCCAGCGCGCTATGCGGCCGCTGCGCAAGAACATCCAGATGGTCTTCCAGGACCCGCACTCCTCCCTCAACCCCCGCCAGACCGTGGCCCGGATCATCTCCGACCCGCTGTTGGTACAGGGCTGGAGCGCCGCCGACGCCCGCCGGCGCGCCGCCGAGCTGATGGAACTGGTCGGCCTGATCCCCGAGCACATCGACCGCTACCCGCACGAGTTCTCCGGCGGCCAGGCCCAGCGCATCGGCATCGCCCGGTCCCTGTCCACCAGCCCCCGGCTGATCGTCGCCGACGAACCTGTCTCCGCCCTCGACGTCTCCGTACAGGCCCAGATCGTCAACCTGATGGAGAAGCTGCGCGCAGAGCTGGGCCTCGCCTACGTGTTCATCGCGCACGACCTGTCGGTGGTCAAACGGGTCAGCGACCGGGTCGCCGTCATGTACCTCGGCCGGATCGTCGAGATCGGGGACAAGAAGTCCCTCTACGAGAACCCGCAGCACCCCTACACCCGGGCGCTGTTGTCCGCCGTACCGCTGCCCGACCCGGCGGCGGAGCGGCGGCGGGAGCGGATCGTGCTGCTCGGCGACCCGCCGAGCCCGGCCGCCCCGCCCCCCGGCTGCACCTTCCACCCGCGCTGCCCCGTGGCGCAGGAGATCTGCCGCACCGAGCGGCCGCTGTTGCGGTCGGTCGCCTCGCGAGAGGTGGCGTGTCATCTGGTGTAGGCACAGGCCCCCGGGTGACTGACGGGGATCCGGGGAAGCAGGCAGGGCCCCGCGGCCAATGGCGTCCGCGGGGCCCTGCTCGCGTGGGATCAGCCCAGTTCCCTGCGGAAGAACTCCAGCTCCAGGGCCATGATCTTCTCCTTCGTGCCGCCCGGGGTCATGTGCGTGACACCGGGGAGGGCGAGCAGCTGGTGCGGGCGGCCCGCGTCCGTCAGGGCCTGGGACAGGCGCAGGGTGTGGGAGGGGTGGACGTTGTCGTCGGCCAGGCCGGTGGTCAGCAGCAGCGGCCGGGTCAGCTTCGGGGCGTCGGGGATCAGGGAGTCACGCTCGTACACGTCGTCAGGCCGGGCCTGCTCCTGCGGGAGGCCCAGGTACCGCTCGGTGTACGCCGTGTCGTAGTGCCGGAAGTCGGTCGGCGCGGCCCCGGCGGACGCCGCGTGGAAGACGTCCGGGCGGCGCAGCACCGCGAGCGCCGACAGGTAGCCGCCGTAGGACCAGCCGCGCACGCCGACCCGGCCGAGGTCGAGGTCGCCGTGGCGGGCGCCGAGCGCCTGGAGCGCCGCGACCTGGTCCTCCAGGGTGACCTCGGAGAAGCCGCGGTACATGGCGTGCGTGAAGGCGGGCGAGACGTACGGGGTACCGCGGTTGTCGACGGTGACCACCGCGAAGCCCTGGTCGGCCCACCACTGCTTGGCCTGCCAGCGGCGGGGCTCGGCGCTGATGTCCTGATAGCCGGGTCCGCCGTACGCGTCGACCAGGACGGGCAGCCGTCGGCCGGGGACGTGGTCGCGGGGGAGGACGAGGGCGGTCGGGACGCCGTGCTCGGTGACCCGCTCCAAGGCCGGGACCACCCGGTACGGCAGCCGCTGGGACAGGTCGGCGGGGGAGAACTCCCGCCCGTCCGGGGTGCGTACGGTGCGGCGGATCCCGTCGGCGTCGGCGGAGGTCAGCAGCAGGGTCCCGGCCGAGGCGGACACGCTGTGCACCCCGGGCCCGTCGGCGACCGGGGTCAGCTCCCCGGTCGCCGGGTCCAGCAGCAGCACCTGCTGCTCGGCGGGGTCGCGCAGGCCGGCCTCGATCAGCAGCCGGCCCTCGTGGAGCCCGGCCACGCCGCGGACCTGGACCCCGTCGCCGGTGAGCAGCTCGCCGTCCACCGCGAGTGCGCGGGCGGCCCCGCCGGCGGTATCGGCGGCGGTCAGCATCCGGCCGTCGGGCAGGCGCGCCGGGGTGCCCGGGACCAGCGGGTCCACCCACTGCGGGTGCGAGGTGCGGGACAGCTCCCGGGTACGGCCGGTGGCCGGGTCGGCGGAGAGCAGCAGCACGCATTGCTGGAGCCGGTCCTGGACGGTCAGCAGGATCTCACCGGCCGATTCCCATCCCGCGTCGGAGACGTACGGGTAGGCCTGCGCGTCCCAGTCGAGCCGTGTCCGGTCCCCGTCCGGGCCGAGCACCCAGAGCTGGACGTCGGCGTTGGGCCCGCCCGCCTCGGGGTACGCGAAGTCCTCGGCCGGGAGCTCGGGGCGGCCGGGGTCGGCGAAGTACCGGCGCTGGAGGGCGGACTCGGCGACGCGGGCGGCGAGCAGGGTGACCCCGTCGGGTGACCACCAGTGGCCCCGGGAGCGGCCGAGCTCCTCGGCGGCGGCGAACTCGGCGACGCCCCAGCGGGCCCCGTCGGCCGGGCTGACCCGGCCGCCGGGAGCGACGTACAGGGCGTCGTCGCTGACGTACGCGGTGCGGGAGCCGTCGGAGTTGGGGCGGGGGTCCAGGGCGGGTCCGGCGGCGGGTATCTCCTGAGGCCGTCCGGTCCCGTCCGCGCTGACCCCGTAGAGCCGCCCGTAGAGCGGGAAGACGGCGCGCCCGCCGTCGCCGGAGAGCGCGTACGAGCCGATGCCCGCGGCGACGAGGCGGATCCGCTCGCGCAGCCGGCGCTCGACGGCCGGGAGCTCGCCCGGCTCGGGGCACAGCTCGCGGGGATCGGCAAGCCGGGTCTCGGCGCCGGTGGCCGTGTCGAGGACCCAGAGGCTGTCGAATGCGTCGGTGGGACCGGTCGAGCGGAGGAACCAGAGGAGGCGCCCTTCGTCCCCGAAGGCGAAGGCGCGCGGGGCGCCGTAGGTGAACCGGGCCGTGCTCGCGGAGAGCCTGAGGAAGTCATCCATGATCGTAGTGTGACATGTGCAATGTCACAGACACTAGGCCGTTCGAGTGGTGACCCCAGGGTGGCGGGCATAGCGTCGACAGGGTGGACCCGAATGCAACGCCGACCAGCACCGGGACCGACGGCAAGGTCCGAGGGAGCGGGAACGGGCTCGCCCTGTTCGTGATCGCCTCCTGCCAGCTCATGGTGGTCCTCGACATCACCATCGTGAACATCGCGCTGCCACACATCCAGACGGCCCTCGGCTTCTCCACCGAGAGCCTTTCCTGGGTCGTCAACGCATACACGCTCGCCTTCGGCGGCCTGCTGCTCCTCGGTGGCCGCACGGGCGACATCCTCGGCCGCAAGCGCGTCTTCATCTTCGGCGTCCTGCTCTTCGGGCTTGCCTCCCTCCTCGGCGGACTCGCCCAGAACGAGGGTCAGCTGATGGCATCCCGAGCCCTCCAGGGTGTCGGCGGCGCCATCGCCTCCCCGACCGCCCTCGCACTGATCACCACGACCTTCCGCGAAGGCCCGGCGCGTAACCGGGCGTTCGGCGTGTTCGCCGGGGTCTCGGCCGGCGGCGGCGCGATCGGGCTGCTCGCCGGGGGCGTCCTCGTCGAATGGCTCAACTGGCGCTGGGTGTTCTTCGTCAACGTCCCGATCGCCGCGCTGATAGCCGTCATGGCCACGAAGGTCATCCGCGAGTCCATGCGCCACCCCGGACACTTCGACCTCGCGGGCGCGCTGCTGTCCACCCTGGGCATGGTCTCGCTCGTCTACGGGTTCATCCGCGCCGCCCAGGAAGGCTGGACCGACACGTTCACGCTCGCCGCCTTCGGCGCCGCCGTGGTCCTGCTGACCCTGTTCATCCTCAACGAGCGCCGCTCGCCGCAGCCGATCACCCCGCTGCACATGTTCGCCGACCGCAACCGGGCCGGGACCTACGGGATCATGCTCATGCTCGCCTGCGCGATCTTCGGCATGTTCTTCTTCCTGACCCTCTTCGTGCAGATCGTGCTGGGCTTCAGCCCGCTGATGGCCGGCCTCGCCTTCCTGCCGGTGAGCGTGGTGGTCGCCGTGGGTGCCGGCATCACCTCGCAGCTGCTGCCGAAGTTCGGGCCGAAACCCTTCATGGTCACCGGCGCGCTGTGTACGGCGACGGGCCTCGCCTGGCTGACGCAGACCGACATCGGCTCGACGTACCTGGGCAGCATCTTCGGCCCCCTCCTGATCTTCGGCATGGGCATGGGCCTGCAGTTCGTCTCGCTCACCCTGATGGCCCTGTCCAACGTCGCCGACCGGGAGTCGGGTGCGGCGTCCGGTCTGCTCAACACGATGCAGCAGGTGGGCGGTTCGCTCGGCCTGTCGATCCTGGTGACCGTCTTCGGCACGGCCAGCCGCAACGAGGCCAAGGACCAGGTGCCGGACTTCCTGCGCACGGCCAGCCCCGTACAGAAGGCCTTCTTCCAGCGGACCGGACAGTTCCCCAAGCCGTGGAGCGACCAGGTGCTGACCTCGGGCATCAGCACGGCCTTCGTCGTGGCGACCGCGTTCACCCTGGTCGGTGCGCTGATCGCACTGATCGTCATCCAGGTCCGGCCCTCGGACCTCGCTCGGCTCCAGGGAAACCACGTGCCGGCGAAGACGGAGGGCGGGGAGGAGGCCGAGAAGGAGGAGAGCGGCCGGTCCGCGGATCCTAGGCCGACGGGCCCTGGCCGCCCCGGCGACGGACCCGGCAGCGCGCCGGGCCGTCCGTCCGCAGAGTGATTCCGGCGCTGACCGGAACGTCGGTGTCCACGGCCTCGAACTCGTACGCGCGCAGGATCATCGCCAGCGCGATCACCGACTCCAGCATCGAGAAGTGCTGCCCGATGCAGGCGCGCGGGCCGCCACCGAAGGGGAACCAGGCGTAGCGCGGCCGGCCCGCCTCCGCCTCCGGGGTGAAGCGTTCGGGGTCGAAGCGGTCGGGATCCGGCCAGTAGAGCGGATGGCGGTGCGTCACCCACGGCGCCAGTATCACGTCCGCGCCCGCGGGAACGGTGTGCCCGCCGACCTCGGTGGCGGCGACGGCCTTGCGGCCGATGACCGGGGCGGCCGGGTAGAGCCGCATCGCCTCCTTGAGGACCTGGGTGAGGTACGGGAGCCGGTCGAGGTCGGCGGCCTGGGGCGTACGGTCGCCCAGCACCCGGCTGATCTCCTCGCACGCCCGCTGCTGCTCCTCGGGGTGGCGGGCCAGCAGGTGCAGGGCGAAGGAGAGGGAGGTGGCGGTCGTCTCGTGCCCGGCGAGCAGGAAGATCAGCACCTGGTCGCGGAGTTCGGAGGCGTCGAACTCCGCGTCGTCGCAACTCTTGGCGGCGGCGAGCAGCGTGAGCAGGTCCTCGCCCGGGCCGTCCGCGGGGTCGGCGCGCCGCTCGCCGATGATCTTGTCGCAGACCGCGTAGAGCTCGTCCATCGCGGCGGCCGCCCGCTTGTTGGCCGGTGTCGGCCAGCTGCGCGGGATGTTGGCGGGGGAGTAGCCGCGGCGCAGGACGTAGTCGGTGATGACCGGGAAACACCGGGCGACGACGTCGACGGTGGCCTCCACGTCGGTGCCGAAGAGGATCCGGGCGACCGCGCGCAGGGCCAGGTGCATCATCTGGTCGGAGACGTCGACGATGCCGTCGGGGGCCTCGTGCCAGGCGGCGAGGACCGCCTCGGTCTCGGCGGCGACGGCCCCCGCGTAGCCGTCGACCCGGCGCCGCGTGAACAGCGGCTGTACCAGCCGGCGCTGGCGCAGGTAGTCCTCGTCCTGGCTGGTCAGCAGACCGTTGCCGAAGGAGTCGCGGACCTCCTGGTAGAAGGGGTTGTCCTTGCGGAAGTTGGCCGATTCCGAGGCGAGCACCTGCTGGGCCCCCTCGGCGGAGAAGACGCAGTACAGCTCGGCCCGCAGTCCGGGCGGTCCGGCCGTGATCCGTACGACGTCCCCGTGCCGGTGCTGGGCGCGCAGATAGGTGCCGAGGGAGTCGGACTTCAGGTCGAAGAGCGATCCCAGCAGCGGCACCCCCGCCAGCGCGGGAACCTCCGCACCGGCACCCGCGCTCGTTCCAACCGCCATGGCCGCCCCTCAGTTTCGTACCGACGGCCCGATTCTGTCGCTCCCCGCCCCTTCCTGGCGAGGGACCCCAGTCCCTCAGGCCGAAAACCGATGCCGGCCCGGCGGGGCGGGCGTCGTGGCGGGTGCGTCGCCCGGTCATGGTCGGCCACGCGCGGTACGCAGGAGCGGAGCGCTTGACCCTCACGTGGCGTCATGCCGCATTGTCGGTGGCGTGGAAGCGCACCTGACTGTCGGACGTGTGGCCGCACTGGCCGGCGTGAGCGTCCGCACGCTGCATCACTATGACGAGATCGGCCTCGTGCGGCCGTCCGCGCGGACCGCGGCCGGGTACCGGGCCTACTCGGCGGGTGACGTCGAGCGACTCCGGGAGGTGCTCGCCTACCGGCGGCTGGGCTTCGGCTTGCGCGAGATCGCGGATCTGGTCGACGACCCGGCCACCGACGCGGTCGCGCACCTGCACCTGCTGCGCGGCCTGCTGCTGGAACAGCGCGACCGTGCTGCTGCCACGGTGACGGCCATAGACAGGGAACTGGAGGCACGGGCCATGGGGATCAGGACGACGCCGGAGGAACAACTGAAGCTGCTCGGCACGCAGTTGTACGAAACGATCGGGTCCGCATACCCGGCGACGCGGCGCACCGAGCCGCGGATCGCGGCAAGGATCTGGGATGCGCTCGGGGACGCCCGGACGGTACTGAACGTCGGGGCCGGCACCGGGTCGTACGAGCCCGCCGACCGCGACGTCACGGCGGTCGAACCATCGGCGGTCATGCGGGCACAGCGCCCCGCGGGCGCGGCGCCGTGCGTGGCCGCCAGTGCGGAGAGCCTCCCGTTCGAGGACCAGTCCTTCGACGCCGCGATGGCGGTCAGCACGGTTCATCACTGGCCGGACCCGGTCGCCGGGTTGCGCGAGATGCGGCGCGTGGCCCGCCGCGTGGTGGTGTTCACGTACGACGCCTGTGACACCGGCCGGCGTGAGCGGTTCTGGCTCACCCGCGACTACCTGCCTGAATTCGCCGACCTCCTCGTCGGCTGGCCCTCACTGGCCGACCTGACCCGCGCGATCGGGGGCCGCGCGGAGCCGGTGCTCATCCCGTGGGACTGCGCCGACGGGTTCTTCGAGGCGCACTGGCGCCGGCCCGAGGCGTACCTGGACGAACATGTGCGCCGCGCGGTATCGGTATGGACCAGAGTCGGCCCGCAGGCCGAGCGGCGAGCGGTGGGCAGACTCCGCGACGACCTCTCCTCAGGCCGGTGGGCCGAACGAAACCGCGACCTCGTCGCCCTCGACGCGGCAGAGCTCGGCCTCCGCCTTCTCGTGGCCTGAACCACCGTGCGCGAGAACGCCGCAAGGGGCTGACCCGCCGAGCCCCCGCCACTCGCCGGGATGAGTGACGGGAGCTCGGGACCGCTGTTCCCGCTAGATGTCCCGGAAGATCTCGATCTGGGCGCCCACCGAGTTGAGGCGCTCGGCCAGTTCCTCGTAGCCGCGGTTGATGACGTAGACGTTGCGGAGCACCGAGGTGCCCTCGGCCGCCATCATCGCGAGGAGGACCACTACCGCCGGGCGCAGGGCCGGCGGGCACATCATCTCCGCCGCGCGCCAGCGGGTGGGGCCCTCGACCAGGACGCGGTGGGGGTCCAGGAGCTGGAGGCGGCCGCCGAGGCGGTTCAGGTCGGTCAGGTAGATGGCCCGGTTGTCGTAGACCCAGTCGTGGATCAGGGTCTGGCCCTGGGCGACGGCGGCGATGGCCGCGAAGAACGGGACGTTGTCGATGTTCAGCCCGGGGAACGGCATCGGGTGGATCTTGTCGATCGGGGCTTCGAGCTTGGAGGGGCGGACCGTCAGGTCGACCAGGCGGGTGCGGCCGTTGTCGGCGTTGTACTCCGCCGAGCGGTCGTGGTCGAGGCCCATCTCCTCCAGGACCGCGAGCTCGATCTCCATGAACTCGATCGGGACCCGGCGGATCGTCAGCTCCGACTCCGTGACGACCGCGGCGGCGAGCAGGCTCATCGCCTCGACCGGGTCCTCGGAGGGGGAGTAGTCCACGTCCACGTCGATGTTCGGGATGCCGTGGACGGTGAGGGTGGTGGTGCCGACGCCCTCCACCTTCACGCCCAGCGCCTCCAGGAAGAAGCACAGGTCCTGGACCATGTAGTTGGAGGAGGCGTTGCGGATGACCGTGACGCCGTCGTGCCGGGCGGCGGCCAGGAGGGCGTTCTCGGTGACCGTGTCCCCGCGCTCGGTCAGCACGATCGGGCGGTCCGGGCAGACCCCGGCCGCGACCTGCGCGTGGTAGATGCCCTCGGTCGCGGTGATGTCCAGGCCGAAGCGGCGCAGGGCGATCATGTGCGGCTCGATGGTCCGGGTACCGAGGTCGCAGCCACCCGCGTACGGGAGGCGGAAGTTGTCCATGCGGTGCAGCAGGGGGCCCAGGAACATGATGATGCTCCGGGTCCGGCGGGCCGCGTCCGCGTCCATGGCCTCCATGTCGAGGCGGGCCGGCGGGATCAGCTCCAGGTCCACGCCGTCGTTGATCCAGCGCGTGCGGACACCGATGGAGTTCAGGACCTCCAGGAGGCGGTAGACCTCCTCGATGCGGGCCACCCGCCTCAGCACCGTACGGCCCTTGTTGAGCAGAGAGGCGCACAGCAGGGCGACACAGGCGTTCTTGCTCGTCTTGACATCGATGGCACCGGACAGCCGACGGCCGCCGACGACGCGCAGATGCATCGGGCCGGCGTAGCCGAGAGACACGATCTCGCTGTCGAGGGCTTCCCCGATGCGGGCGATCATCTCAAGGCTGATGTTCTGGTTGCCGCGCTCGATCCGGTTCACGGCGCTCTGGCTGGTGCCGAGTGCGTCCGCGAGCTGACTCTGTGTCCAGCCCCGGTGTTGCCGGGCGTCACGGATGAGCTTGCCGATGCGTACGAGGTAGTCGTCTGCCATGGCTGCACCGTATCTCAGATATGAGATGTTGATCGCGCGGGGTGGGCTATTTGGGTGTTATCGACCGTCAGGTCCCATGGTGGGGCCGGTGGTGGCGTGGTGCTCGACGAGCCGGCCGAGGAGCCGGACCAGCTGGTCGCGCTCCTGGGTCGACAGGGGGGACAGGAGTTCCTCCTGGGCCGCTTCGAGCAGTTGTTCCAGTTTGCGCAGCCGGCGCCGGCCGAGCGGTGTGAGGGTGATGACATTGCGCCGCCGGTCCTCGGGATCGGGGGCCCGCTCCACCAGTTCGCGCGCGGTGAGCTCGTTGATGACGGCGACGAGGTCGCTGCGGTGGATGCCGGTACGGGTGCTCAGCGCGGCCTGGCTCACCGGCCCGGACTCCTCCAGGGCGACCAATGCCGCGTAATGCCATTTATGCGCATCTGCCCCGCTCAGGCTCTCGGTCACCAGTCGCTGCGCGTGCGTCGAGGCCTGCCCCAGCAGTCGGCTGGGCAGCTTGCGCAGCCGCGCGGGCACGGTCTCGTTCTCTTCCGTGGTCATGGGTCGATGTTATCCATTGCGTTAGTGGCACTAACGGTATAACTTCGTTCGTGTCACCAACGTTAGTCATCCAAACGATCCTCGAAGGGGGTCTCCCGTGCCCGTGACCGGCGTGCTCGACTCGACGATGTACTACGAGGACCGTGGCGAAGGCGTTCCGTTCGTCTTCCTCCACGGAAACCCCACCTCCTCCCACCTGTGGCGGGGCGTGCTGCCGCGGATCGAGGGAGGGGTGCGGGTCCTGGCCCCCGACCTCATCGGCATGGGCCGCTCCGGCAAGCCGGGCGGGGAGTACCGGTTCGCGGACCACGCCCGTTACCTGGACGCCTGGTTCGAGGCTCTCGGGCTCGACGAGGTGGTGCTGGTCGGCCAGGACTGGGGCGGGGCGCTCGCCTTCGATTGGGCGGCCCGGCATCCCGGCCGGGTCCGCGGCCTCGCCTTCATGGAGACCATCGTGCGGCCGCTCGGCTGGGCGGAGTACCCGCCCGCCGGCCGCGCCCGGTTCGAGGCGATACGTACCCCGGGGGTGGGGGAGGAGATGGTCCTGGACCGGAACATCTTCATCGAGGACAGCATCCGGCAGACGGTGCTGAACCCGATGAGCGAGGCGGACCGCGCCGTCTACGCCGCGCCCTACCCGACCCGCGAGAGCCGGCTGCCCATGCTCCGGTGGGCCCGCTCGCTGCCGATCGACGGGCGGCCGGCCGACGTGCTCGCCGTCGTCGAGGCGTACGACGCCTGGCTGGCCGCCAGCCCGGAGGTGCCCAAGCTGCTCCTCACCTTCGACGGCTCGCCCGCCCTGATGATCAAGGCCGAGCAGGCGGCGTGGTGCGCGGAGCACATCTCCGCGCTGGAGACCGAGTACTGCGGCCCGGCCGCCCACCTCGCCCCGGAGGACCGGCCCGAGGAGATCGCCGCCGCCGTCAGCTCCTGGGCCCTGCGGCACGACCTCCTCCGCTGACGGCCCGGCCCCGGGCCCGACCCCGCCCGGCCCCCGAGCCCGAGCCCGGTCCCGCCCCCGCCCCAGCCCGGGCCCGGCTCAGGCCCTGCCGCCGCACCCGCACGCCCGGTGGCGTCCGCCGTGCACCGCCGCGTACGAGACCGGGCGCGGCCCGGATCCCGCCCGCGCGGCCCGCGCCGAAGCCGCCCGGCCCGCCGCGGACTGCGCGTCGTGCACCACCCGGCCGCCGACCAGGGTCATCCGCACCCCGGTACCGCTGATGTCGGCCACCGGACAACGGGTCACATCCCGGTCCAGCACCACCAGACCAGCGGTCCGGCTCCGCCGCCGCGCCCCCGGAGTCGGCCAGGAACCCGCCGAGGATCTCCCGCAGCTCCTCCACGGTGGTCTCCGCCCCGCCCAGCGAGGGCCTAAGCGAGCGGTCCGCGGCGCCCAGCGGGTGCACGTGCCCGTCGTGGATGCCGCTCATCACGGTATTGCCGCCCGCGTCGACCGTCTCGGTGTCCCGGCCGACGAACCGGCGCAGCGCCGCGTTCTCCCCGGTGGCCAGGATCCTCCCGTCCCGGCCGACGGCCACCGCCTCGGCCGGCCGGCCCGTCCCGGACCCGCTGAACACCCGCGCGTCGTGAATGACCAGGGCCGCCGGGCCGCGCCCCGAAGGGGTCGCCGAGGCGCTGCCGGCCGCCGCGCCGAGCAGACCCGCCGCACCGGCGGCTCCGGCCGCCGCGAGCAGGCCCCGCCGGGACAGGGAAGAAGACGTCATGACCACTCCGATCGTCGATGTGGCCAGGACACTCTTTGGTTAACCCCGTAACCGGAACCCACCCCGGACGACGGAATCCGTACGATGGCCCGCGTGCCCGGACCGACGATCGCCGATGTCGCGCGCGCCGCGGAGGTCTCCACGGCGACGGTCTCGCACGCCCTCAACGGCACCGGCCGCCTCGGCGACGGCACCCGCCGCCGGGTCCGGGAGGTGGCCGCCGCCCTCGGCTACGGAGCCCACCGGGGCCCCCGCACCGGCACCCTCGGCTTCGCCGTCACCACCTACGCCGACTGGACCTGGGACTTCGCGGGCGTCGCGTACTTCTCCCGGCTGCTCACCGCCGCCACGTCCGCTGCCCACTCCCACGGCTACGCCCTGATCAGCCTGCCCGCGGACCGCGGCGCCGAGCCCCTGTGGCACACCCTGGCGGTCGACGGGATGCTGCTGCTCGACAGTCCGGAAGGCGATCCGGTGCTCCGGGCCATGCGGGCGCGCGGTCTGCCCGTGGTCTTCGACGGGCGGCCCGCCGACCCCCGGCCCGACGACGTGTGGGTGGACAACGACCACGAGGCCACCACCCGCGAGGTGCTCGACCACCTCGCCGCCTCCGGCGCCCGGCGCACAGCCCTGCATTCCGGCTTCGGCCGGGAGTTCTACACCAGGGCCGTCACCTCCGTCTACGAACACTGGTGCGCGGAGCGCGGTCTGCCCCCGCTGGTGATCCCCTTCCACCCCGAGGACGACCAGGGCCGGGCCTTCGACCGGGCCTTCGCCGCGCCCGGCCGCCCCGACGCCGTCTACTCCCTCTACGATCCGGGCGGCCGCCAGGTGCTGGCGGCCGCCGCGCGCCATGGAATCCGTACGCCCGGAGGCCTCTTGCTGGTCTGCGCGAGCGAGGACCCGGCGTACGGGGCGTTCGAACCGCCCGTGACCACCGTCACCCTCAACCCCGAACGGATTGCCGAGTCGGCGATCTCCGCGCTGGTCACACTGATCGAATCCGGGTATGCGGAATCCCCGGGACAGCGCACTGTCCCGGCGGGCCTACAGGTACGTGCCTCGTCCCTGCCCCCGGACATGTACTAGAGTTATCTCGACATCGAGATATCTGCCGAAGGCGTACCGCAGCTGCCCCCGCTGGTAAGGGTTACCTAACTTAGTCTTACCTTAGCGGATTGGCCAAGGGGCGTGGCGGCAGGATGCGGTAATACGCGCGAAATTCATGCATGAAGGAGACTGTCGTGTCGGCGAACAGCTTCGACGCCCGCAGCACGCTGCAGGTGGGCGACGAGTCGTACGAGATCTTCCGGCTGGACAAGGTTGAGGGCTCGGCCCGCCTTCCCTACAGCCTGAAGGTGCTGCTGGAGAACCTGCTCCGTACCGAGGACGGCGCGAACATCACCGCCGACCACATCCGGTCGCTCGGCAACTGGGACTCGCAGGCCCAGCCCAGCGAGGAGATCCAGTTCACGCCGGCCCGCGTGATCATGCAGGACTTCACCGGTGTCCCGTGTGTCGTGGACCTCGCCACCATGCGTGAGGCCGTCAAGGCCCTCGGCGGCGACCCGTCCAAGATCAACCCGCTGGCCCCGGCCGAGCTGGTCATCGACCACTCGGTCATCGCCGACAAGTTCGGCACCAACGACGCGTTCGCCCAGAACGTGGAGCTGGAGTACGGCCGCAACAAGGAGCGCTACCAGTTCCTGCGCTGGGGCCAGACCGCCTTCGACGAGTTCAAGGTCGTCCCCCCGGGCACCGGCATCGTCCACCAGGTCAACATCGAGCACCTGGCCCGCACGGTCATGGTCCGTAACGGTGTGGCCTACCCCGACACCCTCGTCGGCACCGACTCGCACACCACCATGGTCAACGGCCTCGGCGTGCTGGGCTGGGGCGTCGGCGGCATCGAGGCCGAGGCCGCGATGCTCGGCCAGCCGGTCTCCATGCTGATTCCGCGCGTCGTGGGCTTCAAGCTGACCGGCGAGCTGCCGACCGGCACCACCGCCACCGACCTGGTGCTGACCATCACCGAGATGCTGCGCAAGCACGGCGTCGTCGGCAAGTTCGTCGAGTTCTACGGTGAGGGCGTCGCCGCCACCTCGCTGGCGAACCGCGCCACCATCGGCAACATGTCGCCGGAGTTCGGCTCCACCGCCGCGATCTTCCCGATCGACGACGAGACCCTGAAGTACCTGCGCCTGACCGGCCGCGACGCCCAGCAGGTCGCGCTCGTCGAGGCGTACGCCAAGGAGCAGGGCCTGTGGCTGGACCCGGCCGCCGAGCCTGACTTCTCCGAGAAGCTGGAGCTCGACCTCTCCACGGTCGTCCCCTCCATCGCCGGCCCGAAGCGCCCGCAGGACCGCATCGTCCTGGCCAACGCCGCCGAGCAGTTCGCGCAGGACGTGCGCAACTACGTCGAGGACGACGACGAGGCGGGCAAGGAGTCCTTCCCGGCCTCCGACGCCCCGGCCGCCGTCAACGGCGTGCCGACCCGCCCGACCCTGGTCACCCTGGCCGACGGCTCCTCCTTCGAGATCGACCACGGCGCCGTCACCGTCGCCGCGATCACGTCCTGCACCAACACCTCGAACCCCTACGTCATGGTGGCCGCGGCCCTCGTGGCGAAGAAGGCGGTCGAGAAGGGCCTGTCGCGCAAGCCGTGGGTCAAGACCACCCTGGCCCCGGGCTCGAAGGTCGTCACCGACTACTTCGACAAGGCCGGCCTGACCCCGTACCTCGACAAGATGGGCTTCAACCTCGTCGGGTACGGCTGCACCACCTGCATCGGCAACTCCGGTCCGCTGGACGAGGAGATCTCGAAGGCGATCAACGAGCACGACCTCGCGGTCACCTCGGTCCTCTCGGGCAACCGCAACTTCGAGGGCCGCATCAACCCCGACGTCAAGATGAACTACCTGGCCTCCCCGCCGCTGGTCGTCGCGTACGCCATCGCGGGCTCCATGAAGGTGGACATCACCAAGGACGCCATCGGCATCGACACCGAGGGCAAGCCGGTCTTCCTCGCGGACATCTGGCCGTCCGAGGCCGAGGTCAACGACGTCGTGGCGAACGCCATCGGCGAGGACATGTTCAACAAGTCCTACCAGGACGTCTTCGCGGGCGACGCCCAGTGGCAGGCGCTGTCGATCCCGACCGGCAACACGTTCGAGTGGGACCCGCAGTCCACCTACGTGCGCAAGCCCCCTTACTTCGAGGGCATGACCATGGAGACCACCCCGGTCTCCGACATCGCCGGCGCCCGCGTGCTGGCGAAGCTGGGCGACTCGGTCACCACCGACCACATCTCCCCGGCCGGTGCGATCAAGGCCGACACCCCGGCCGGCAAGTACCTCACCGAGCACGGCGTCGAGCGCCGCGACTTCAACTCGTACGGTTCCCGCCGCGGCAACCACGAGGTCATGATCCGCGGTACGTTCGCCAACATCCGCCTGCGCAACCAGATCGCGCCGGGCACCGAGGGCGGCTTCACCCGCGACTTCACCGTCGAGGGCGCGCCGGTCTCCTTCATCTACGACGCCTCCCAGAACTACCAGGCCGCCGGCATCCCGCTGGTCATCCTGGCGGGCAAGGAGTACGGCTCGGGCTCGTCCCGCGACTGGGCCGCCAAGGGCACCGCGCTGCTCGGCGTCAAGGCCGTCATCGCCGAGTCCTACGAGCGCATCCACCGCTCCAACCTGATCGGCATGGGCGTCCTGCCCCTGCAGTTCCCCGAGGGTGCCACGGCGGCCTCCCTGGGCCTCACCGGCGAGGAGACCTTCGCCTTCACCGGTGTGGAGGTGCTGAACAACGGCACCACCCCGCGCACCGTCAAGGTGTCCACCGACACCGGTGTGGAGTTCGACGCGGTCGTCCGCATCGACACGCCGGGTGAGGCGGACTACTACCGCAACGGCGGCATCATGCAGTACGTGCTCCGCAACCTGATCCGCGGCTGAGCACGCCATCGGCGCCAAAGGGCCGTATCCCCGCCAAGGGGGTACGGCCCTTCCGCTTTTCCGGCGGCTGTCCCAGGTGACGGACAGGTCTCAACTCGGAAAAGCCGACGGCCATACGTGTGCATGATCTTGCTCACACGAGCGGAAGTGGACTATACCTGTGCCCGTCCGGATCACCGCGAGACGATCGGCTCCGGAGCGGGGGCGGGCGGGGATCTGCGGGAATGTCCGCATGCACGGCAACGCCGCGATTCTCCGGCTTCCTTCACACTTCTGACGAAGGCGAGGACATGAGCATGGGATCCACTGGTGAGGGCCTCGGGCGCCGTGATCTGATCAAGCGCTCCGCAGCACTCGGACTGATCACGGTGCCGACGATGAGCTTCCTGTCCGCCTGCGCCTCAGGAGGTGAAGAGAACTCCACGAAGGGCCCCGACAAGGGCGCCGTGACCAAGGAGAACCCCTTCGGCGTAGCGAAGGGCGGCAAGCTGGACGTCGTCGTCTTCAAGGGCGGGTTCGGCGACGACTACGCGAAGGCCTGGGAGGCCGCCTTCGACAAGAAGTGGGGCACCACCAGCTCCCACCTGGGTACCCAGGAGATCACCGCCAAGCTCCAGCCGCGCTTCAACGCCGGCAACCCGCCGGACGTCGTCGACGACTCCGGCGCCCAGCAGATCAAGCTGGACGTGCTCGCCAAGGGTGACCAGCTCGCCGACCTCACCGCCGTGCTCGACGCGCCCTCGCTCGACGACCCGACCAAGAAGGTGCGCGACACCCTGGTCGAAGGTGCCTACGAACAGGGCCTGCAGGGCGGCAAGTACGTCGTGCTGAAGTACGTCTACGCCGTGTTCGGCTTCTGGTACTCCGGCAAGCTCTTCAAGGAGAAGGGCTGGGCGCCGCCGAAGACCTGGGACGAGTTCCTGGCCGTCTGCACCAAGGCCAAGGAAGCCGGCATCGGCGGCCTCGCCCACCAGGGCAAGTTCCCGTACTACATCAATGTCGTCATCATGGACCTGATCGCCAAGAAGGGCGGTCTGGAGGCCATGAAGGCGATCGACAACCTGGAGCCGAACGCCTTCGAGGGCAACCCGGCCGCCCTCGCCGCGGTCGAGGCGGTCTACGAGGTGGTCGAGAAGGGCCTGCTGATGCCGGGCACCAACGGCCTCACCCACACGGAGTCCCAGACCGCCTGGAACCAGTACAAGGCCGCCTTCATCCCCTCCGGCTCCTGGCTGGAGAACGAGCAGCTGAAGCAGACCCCGGAGGACTTCGACATGAAGTTCCTGCCGATGCCGCTGCTCGCCGACAGCAAGCTGCCCTTCGAGGCCATCCGGGCCGGTGTCGACGAGCCCTTCATCGTCCCGGAGAAGGCCGCCAACAAGGCCGCCGGCTTCGAGTTCCTGCGCTCGATGCTGTCCCGCGAATGGTCGACGATCTTCGCCCAGCAGGCCAACTCGCTCACCGTCGTCAAGAACGGCGTGGACCCGGGCGTCAAGCTGCGGCCGGGCACCCAGTCGGCCGTGGAGGCGCTCAAGGCCGCGGGCAGCAACACGTTCAGCTACCGCTACCCCGACTGGTACAGCGAGATGGACACCGAGATCCAGAACGCGTCCAATGAGCTGATGGCCCAGCGGATCCAGCCAAAGGAGTGGATCAAGCGGGCCCAGGCTGCGGTAGACAAGGCGGCCAAGGACCCGAACGCCAAGAACAACAAGCGCGCCTGACACCGCGGGGACGGACATCATGAGCCATGTAGCCCAGAGCAAGGGGCGGGCCGGTTTCATCGCCGGCTTCCTCATCGCGCCCCTCGCGCTGTACCTGACCTTCGTCATCTGGCCGTACGTACAGACGTTCGGCTACTCCTTCACCAACTGGAGCGGCCAGTCCCCGACGTTCGACTTCGTCGGCACGGACAACTACGCGACGTTGCTGAAGGACGAGGTCTTCCGCGGCGCCCTCTGGCACAACCTGCTGCTCCTGGTGTTCGTCCCGGTCGTCACCATCCTGCTCGCCCTCTTCTTCGCCTTCATGGTCAACGCGGGAGGGCGCAGCGGAGCCGGCGGAGTACGGGGCGTCGGCGGATCGCGCGTCTACAAGATCGTCTACTTCTTCCCGCAGGTCCTCTCCCTCGCCATCCTCTCCGTGCTCTTCGGCGCGATCTACCGGAGCGACGAGGGCGGCCTGCTCAACGGCTTCCTCACCCAGATCGGCCTGATCGACGCGCAGCACCCCGTCGAATGGCTCAACGAGCCCGACTTCGTCCTCTGGGCCCTGCTGTTCGTGGTCGTCTGGCACGGAGTCGGCTTCTACCTCGTGCTGTTCTCGGCGGCCATGCAGTCCGTCCCCAAGGACATCTACGAGGCCGCGCTGCTCGACGGCGCCGGGCGCGCCCAGACGTTCTTCAGGGTCACCCTGCCGCTGCTGTGGGATTCTGTGCAGACGTCCGCGGTCTATCTGGGCATCGCCGCGATGGACATGTTCGTCCTGGTGTCGACCATGACCTCGGGCCAGTTCGGCGGCGGACCCGACCACCACAGCGAGGTCATGTCGACGGTGCTGATGCGCAACTTCCTGTACTTCGGCAAGAGCGGCTACGCCTGCGCCATGGGCGTGGTCATGCTCGCCCTGACCATGATCCTCTCCATCATCACGCTGCGCGCCACCCGCCGCGAGCGCATCGAGTTCTGAGCGGAGTTCGACGATGGCTGCACAGTCCACAGTGATCAAGGCTCCGGGCGAAGCTGCCGCGGAGCGGTCGGGCAAAACAGGCCGGACGGGGGAGCGGGGCGAGGGACGCTCCGAGGGCATGGTCCTCAACGTCTTCTCGCACGGCTTCCTCGTCCTCTGGGCGATAATGATCGTGCTGCCCCTGATCTGGCTCGCGCTCGGTTCCTTCAAAACGGACGCGCAGATCGGCGGCTCGGCCCTGAGCTGGCCCTCGAACTGGCACTTCGACGCCTTCGGCCGCGCCTGGGAGAAGGGCATCGGCGGCTACTTCGCCAACACCCTCATCGTGCTGGTGTTCTCGGTCCCGCTGACGATGCTGCTCGGCTCGATGGCCGCGTACGTACTCGCCCGCTACCCCTTCACGGGCAACCGGGTCATCTACTACTTCTTCGTCAGCGGGGCGATGTTCCCGGTGTTCCTGGCGCTCGTACCGCTGTTCTTCATGGTCAAGCGCTTCGACATGCTGAACACCTACCAGGGCCTGATCCTGGTGTACGTCGCCTACTCGATGCCGTTCACCGTCTTCTTCATGCATTCCTTCTTCCGGACGCTGCCCACGGCGATACACGAGGCGGCGGTCATCGACGGGGCCTCCGACACCCGGATCTTCTTCCAGGTGATGCTGCCCATGGCCAAGCCCGGCCTGATCAGCGTCGGGATCTTCAACGTCCTGGGCCAGTGGAACCAGTACATCCTGCCCGCCGTGCTGATGCAGCCGCAGACGAGCGGCGAGCCCGAGCGCTACATGCTCACGCAGGGGCTCATCCAGCTCCAGTACCAGATGGGCTACGAGACGGACCTGCCGGTGCTGTTCGCCGGCGCCACCATCGCGATCATCCCCATGCTGGCGGTCTACCTCTCCTTCCAGCGCCAGATCCAGGCGGGCCTGACCTCCGCCACCCTCAAGTAGGGCCGCGCCGACGCCGCACCGGACGACGTCAGCCCGGCCCCCTTCCTCCGCGCCGAAGAAGGGGGCCGGGATGCAGTCGGACTGCTCCGTCCGAATGGCGCCCAGCGCGGCTGGGACCGCCACCTCCCGGTCAGTCCCTAGGCCGGTGCAGCCCGACTTCCACGGCCTGAACCTCCTCTGGGTGGACGATCACATCGCTGAGGGCAGCGAGGTAACGTCGCTGGCTGAAAGCCTGAGGGGGTTCGGGGCGGCGGTAACCCTGGTGCCGACGACGGCCGACGCGCTGCGGGAACTGGTCGTCCGGCAGCCGGATGTCCTGATCTCGGACCTTACGAGGGACAACGATCCGGAGGCAGGATTCATCGGCCTGGTCCAGTTCCGCGAATCCGGGTACGAGGGTCCGGCGATCTTCTTCGCCACTTATTTGAGTGACCGCCGGGAGCACCGGGCCAGGGAGTTGGACGCGTGGATCACGGAGTCCCCCGAGTATCTGGTCAATCTGATCACCAAGATCGCGGCTCCTCCCGCCCCGAAGAGACGGGGGGCCCAACCGAGTTGATCGGGACGCTCCGAGGGTGCGGCGGGCGCGATCGTCTGGCGGCCCAGGGGGGGCGGGAGGGGGTGGCTCCGACGACGCCCGCCCTGCCGAAGGCCGCCAGGATGAACAGCCCGGTTCCGGCGGGGCAGCCCACCGCTGCGGAGCACCGGAGAACGGCTTCGGTGTTCAGGCCGGCCGCCCGCCCCGAAGCCGAGGGCGGCGGCCGGATGCCCGGCCATCTGCCACTCCGGCTGATCAGCCGGAGCCCGTCCCCTCCCGTCGTGCGTGGCTCCTACAGCCAGGTGTTGAACGTGCGGATGTACCAGGCCTTCACGACCTGCGTGAGCGTGCAGTACGCGAGGAGCACGCCGATCAGCCACGGGAAGTAGCTCGCCGGCAGGGCCACGAAGCCCAGCGAGGCGGCCAGTGGGGAGAACGGCAGGTACAGCCCGGTCAGCACCGCGAGGAGCGTCATCACCATCACCGGCCAGGAGGCGCGGGACTGGATGAAGGGGATCTTCCGGGTACGGATCATGTGGACGATCAAGGTCTGCGAGAGCAGGCCCTCGATGAACCAGCCGGACTGGAAGAGGGACTGGCTCGCCTCGCTGTCGGCGGCGAAGACGTGCCACATGATCAGGAACATCGAGATGTCGAAGACGGAGCTGACGGGGCCGATCGTCACCATGAAGCGGAAGATGCCCTTGGCGTCCCAGTTGCGCGGCTTGCGCAGGTACTCCTCGTCCATCCGGTCCCACGGCGTGGCCAGCTGGGAGATGTCGTAGACCAGGTTCTGCACGAGCAGCATGATCGCCAGCATCGGCTGGAAGGGTATGAAGGCGCTCGCCACCAGCACCGAGAAGACATTGCCGAAGTTCGACGACGCCGTCATCTTGATGTATTTGATCGTGTTGCCGAAGGTGGTCCGGCCCTGGACCACGCCCTGCTCCAGGACGGTGAGGTCCTTCTCCAGCAGGATGATGTCCGCCGACTCCTTGGCGATGTCGACGGCCGTGTCGACCGAGATGCCGACATCGGCGTCGCGCAGCGCGGCCGCGTCGTTGATGCCGTCCCCGAGGAACCCGACGGTGTGGCCTTCGGCCTGCAGGGCCCGTACGATCCGGGCCTTCTGGACCGGGTTGACCTTGGCGAAGACGGTCGTACGGGCGGCCAGCGAGCGCAGCGCCGTGTCGCCCTGGGCGTCGATGTCGGCGCCGAGCACCACGTGCCCGACGTCGATGCCGACGTCGGCGCAGACCCGGGCGGCCACGAGGTCGTTGTCGCCGGTGACCACCTTCACCGCGATGCCCTTGTCGGCCAGGCCCGTCAGGGCCCGGGCGGCGTCGGCCTTCGCCGGGTCGAGGAAGGCGAGGAAGCCGATCAGGGTCAGCCGGTCCTCGTCGGCGACCGTGTAGGTGTCGCGCGGCGTGCCGATCGTGCGGGTGGCCACGGCCAGGACCCGCAGGCCCTGCCGGTTGTTGTCCTCGGCGATCCGGGTGACGTGCCACCGCAGCTGCTCGGTCAGCTCGACCTTCTCGCCGCGGTCCGTCATGTGCGTGCAGAGGTCCAGGACCTCCTCGACCGCCCCCTTGGTGATCATGATGTGCTCGGACCGGCCGAGGCCGCCCACGAGGGAGTTGCGGTTCAGGACCACGGACATCCGGCGCCGGGCGAAGTCGAAGGGGATCTCGTCGACCATCGAGAACCGCGCGTCGACGACAGCCTCCTCGGCCTCGCCCACGCGGTCGACGACCGCCTGGTCCATCAGGTTCTTCAGGCCCGTCTGGAAGTGCGCGTTGAGGTAGCCGTACTCCAGGACCTCGTTGTCCTCGTCGCCGTGCACGTCCAGGTAGCGGTCCAGGACGATCCGGTCCTCGGTGAGGGTGCCGGTCTTGTCGGTGCAGAGCACGTCCATCGCGCCAAGGTTCTGGATCGCGCCCAGCCGCTTGACGACCACCTTGCGCCTGGACATGGCCATCGCGCCGCGAGCCAGGTTGGCGGAGACCACCATCGGCAGCATCTCGGGGGTCAGGCCGACGGCGACGGCGACACCGAAGAGGAAGGCCTCGTTCCAGTCCCCCTTGGTGAGCCCGTTGATCATGAAGACGACCGGGACCATGACCAGCATGAAGCGGATCAGCAGGAAGCTGACCTTGCGCACGCCGTTGTCGAAGTTGGTCTGCGGGCGCTCACCGACGAGCGAGCCCGCCATCGAGCCGAAGTAGGTGTCGGCGCCGGTGGTGACCACGACTCCGGTGGCGGTGCCGGAGGTGACCGAGGTCCCCATCAGGCACAGGTTGTCGGCGTCGACCGGGTCGGCCGTCCCCCGACCGCCCAGACCGGCGCCGGGGGTGCCCCCAGTGGTGCGAGAGGAGAGGTCGGCCTTGGCGACCGGCAGGGACTCGCCCGACAGTGCGGCCTGGCTGATCATCAGGTCCTTGGAGGTGATCAGCCGCAGGTCGGCCGGGATCAGGTCGCCGGCGGCCAGCTTGACCACGTCGCCGGGGACCACCTGGTCCATGGGCACCTCGAAGGTGGTGGGCGCGGCGCCGCTGCCGGCCCGGCGCTGCACCGCGCAGGTGGTGGTCACGAGCTTCTTCAGCGCGTCGGCGGCGCGGCCCGAGCGGTGCTCCTGCCAGAACCGCAGCAGCCCGCTGATCCCCACCATCACGGAGAGGATGACGACGCCCGGGTCCTCGGGGTCCTGCCAGTACATGATCGCGGCGAGGAAGACGAGGACGCCGATGAAGGGGTTCCAGAACGCCTTGCCCAGCTGGACGAACCAGCGCGGGGCGCGCTCCTGGGCGATGACGTTGCTGCCGTGCCGCTCCAGGCGCAGCGCCGCCTCGGCGTGGGTGAGGCCGTTCGGCGAGGCGTCGACGGACTGCAGGACCCGGACAACGGGCTGGGAGCTGACCTCGGCGAGGCGCTCGCCGACGGTCCGGGTACGGGCCTCCAGCTCGGCGGCGGCGCGCTCGCGGCGGGACCGGCCCGGCGGTGCGAGCTTCGCCGGGGTACGCGGGGTGAGCATGGTCATGACGAATACCTCCCTCCACGGTGTCCGGGCAGCGCGAAGCCGAGCGGTCACGTGGAGTGATCACTGATCGGCGCAGGGTGCCGCGGACGGGCCACGGGATGCGCCGGGGGCATGGATGACGTATGCCTGACAGAAGGGTCAGGACATGCGCAAGGAAAGGGAAACGCGGAACGGCACGGATGCAGCGGGTGACCGCAGCCGTGCGTACTCAGGGAAAGGCCGACCGGTCAGCGGGTCAGCCGGCGAGAGCGAGAGCGCGGCGAGGACTTCGATCGGGACTCATCCCGAACACCTCCTCGCATAGCGCTGTCATTGCAGGCGCGGTCCGGCCGGAAAGGCCGCAGAGGACCGGCGCCTCGGCGACCGTAACACGATCCGGGCGACCGTTCTCTCCCCCTTATGGCCAGTAGTTGCCGGTTCGTGCCGTGTCAGCCTCTTGACGTGTCGAGGGACAAAGGCTCGACTTAAGGTTCACAAGTTGGAGAGACGCCGGGGTCTCGGAGCGAGAGCATCTGCGACGTTCCCCGGCCGGGGGGCGACGGCTGGCCGTCGCTTATGGGCAGGAGTGGATGAGTCGTGCAGACGCCCGGATCGCAGTCTTCGCTGCATCGCGCGAATCTCGAACGGGTCGTGCGGGCGGTGCGGCTCGCGGGTTCGCTGACCCAGGCGGAGATCGCCCGCGCCACCGGACTGTCGGCGGCCACGGTCTCCAACATCGTCCGCGAGCTCAAGGACGGCGGGACCGTCGAGGTCACCGACACCTCGGCGGGCGGCCGGCGGGCCCGCAGCGTGTCGCTCAGCGGCGACGCCGGCATCGTGATCGGTGTGGACTTCGGCCATACCCACCTGCGGGTGGCGGTCGGGAACCTGGCCCACCAGGTGCTGGCGGAGGAGGCCGAGCCGCTCGACGTGGACGCTTCCTGGGTGGAGGGCTTCGACCGGGCGGAAGCACTGGTCGGACGCTTGATCGCGGGCATCGGGGTGAGCCTGGACAAGGCCATCGGCGTCGGCCTCGGCGTCCCCGGCCCGATCGACGTGGAGTCCGGGACCCTGGGCTCGACCGCGATCCTCCCGGGCTGGGCCGGCATCAACCCCCGCCAGGAACTCTCGCAGCGCCTCGGCGTACCCGTGTACGTGGACAACGACGCGAACCTCGGGGCCCTCGGTGAACTCGTCTGGGGGAGTGGGCGGGGAGTAAAAGACCTCGCCTACATCAAGGTCGCCAGCGGCGTCGGCGCGGGACTGGTGATCAACGGTCAGATCTACCGCGGCCCCGGCGGCACGGCGGGCGAGATCGGGCACATCACCCTGGACGAATCGGGTCCGGTGTGCCGCTGCGGGAACCGCGGCTGCCTGGAGACCTTCGCCGCGGCCCGGTACGTGCTTCCGCTGCTCCAGGGCAGCCACGGACCGGAGTTGACGATGGAGCGGGTGGTCGAACTGGCCCGCGAGGGAGACCCGGGCTGCCGCCGCGTCATCACGGACGTGGGCCGCCACGTCGGCAGCGGGGTGGCCAGCCTGTGCAACCTCCTGAACCCGAGCCGGGTGGTCCTGGGCGGCTCGCTCGCGGAGGCGGGTGAACTCGTCCTGGCGCCCATCCGTGAATCGGTCGGAAGGTACGCGATCCCGAGCGCGGCGCGCCAGTTGTCGGTGCTGACCGGGTCCCTGGGCGGGCGGGCCGAGGTGCTCGGCGCACTAGCCCTCGTGCTCAGTGAAATGGGCGATTCGACACTTTTGTCAGATCATGGAAGTGGAGTGCGTGCTTCAGCCGCCATGTCTTCAGTTAGATAACGGATGGCACCGTTGTCATCTCGTTAAGGATTCACTCCTTGACGGCAAACTTGCGGCCGAGGTTGACTCACATCCACCTCGGCCGCAGTGCTGCGGCCTCGTCAGGGAGGTTCAAGTAATGAACACGCGTATGCGCAGAACCGCAGTAGCCGTTGCCGCCGGCGCCATGGCCGTTTCCCTCGCCGCCTGTGGCAGCGCCAAGGAGGCCGGCGGCGGGACCAAGGAGTCCGGCGCCGCCAAGGGCGACGCGATCAAGGTCGGCCTGCTCCTGCCGGAGAACCAGACTGCGCGCTACGAGAAGTTCGACAAGCCGCTCATCGAGAAGAAGGTCGCCGAGCTCACCGGCGGCAAGGGCGAGGTCGTCTACGCCAACGCCAAGCAGGACGCCACCACGCAGAACTCGCAGGTCGACACGATGATCACCAACAAGGTGGACGTCCTGATCGTCGACGCGGTGGACTCCAAGGCCATTGCCGGCTCGGTCAAGAAGGCGAAGGACGCCGGCATCCCGGTCGTCGCCTACGACCGTCTCGCCGAGGGCCCGATCGACGCCTACACCTCCTTCGACAACGAAGAGGTCGGCAAGGTCCAGGGCAAGGCGCTGCTGGAGGCGCTGGGCGACAAGGCCAAGGACGGCCAGATCGTCATGATGAACGGCTCGGTCACCGACCCGAACGCCAAGCTCTTCAAGTCCGGTGCGCACTCCGTCCTCGACGGCAAGGTGAACGTCGGCAAGGAGTACGACACCGTCGAGTGGAAGCCGGAGAACGCCAACACCAACATGGCGGCCGCGCTCTCCGCGCTCGGCAAGGACAAGGTCATCGGCGTCTACTCCGCCAACGACGGCATGGCGGGCGGCATCATCACGGCCCTCAAGGGTGCCGGCGTCTCCCCCCTGCCGCCGGTCACCGGCCAGGACGCCGAACTCGCCGGTGTGCAGCGGATCGTCGCGGGCGAGCAGTTCATGAGCGTCTACAAGCCGTACGCCCCCGAGGCCGAGGCCGCCGCGAAGATGGCCGTCGCCCTCGCCAAGGGCGAGAAGCTCGACAGCGTCAAGACCTCCACGGTCGACAGCCCGACCGCCAAGGGCGTCGCCTCCGTGCTGATCCCGGTCGTCTCGCTCACCAAGGGCAACATCAAGGACACCGTCGTCAAGGACGGCGTCTACACGGTCGACGAGATCTGCACCGACAAGTACGCGGCGGCCTGCGCCTCCCTCGGCCTGAAGTAGCGGCCCCCGTCGCCTCCTCGCGAGGCGGCCCCCCGTGCCTGACCGGCGTCCCGCCCCCATTCCCCGCCACTGGCGGGGCGCCGGGCAGAAACGTTCCCCCATTCGCCCCGCTCCTGCTCTTTTGCACGACATCCCCGCCGGTCAGGCGGCGAAGGAGATGGTTCATGTGTCCGCTGCGCCCGTGCTGGCGTTGCGAGGGGTCTCGAAGCGGTTCGGCGCCGTTCAGGCCCTGACCGACGTAGAACTCGAGATCCACTCCGGTGAGGTGGTCGCCCTGGTCGGCGACAACGGCGCCGGAAAGTCCACGCTGGTCAAGACGATCGCCGGCGTGCACCCCATCGATGACGGAGTCATCGAGTGGGAAGGCCGTCCGGTCTCCATCGGCAAGCCCCACGACGCCCAGAACCTGGGTATCGCGACGGTCTACCAGGACCTGGCGCTGTGCGACAACATCGATGTCGTCGGCAACCTCTTCCTCGGCCGCGAACTCAAGCGCTACGGCGTCCTCGACGAGGTGGAGATGGAGCGGCGCGCCCGCGAGCTCCTGACCACCCTGTCCATCCGGATCCCCAGTGTCCGGATCCCCATCGCCTCGCTCTCCGGCGGTCAGCGCCAGACCGTGGCGATCGCCCGTTCCATGCTGGGCGAACCCCAGCTCGTCATCCTCGACGAGCCCACCGCCGCCCTCGGCGTCGAGCAGACCGCACAGGTTCTCGACCTCGTGGAGCGGCTGCGGGAGCGCGGCCACGCCGTCATCCTCATCAGCCACAACATGGCCGATGTCAAGGCCGTCGCCGACAAGGTGGCGGTCCTGCGGCTGGGCCGCAACAACGGTGTCTTCAACGTCGCCGACACCTCGCAGGAAGAGATCATCTCCGCCATCACCGGTGCCACGGACAACGCCGTGACCCGCCGGGCGGCCCGCACCTCGGAGGCCGGCAAGTGAGCACCCAGAACCCTGCCACCGGTCCACTGGGCAACGGCCCCGTCGACCAGCAGGAGCACGTCGACCCGGTCAACCCCGCGGCCGCGCACGACGCGATCCCGGCCGTGGACCCCCGCCTGCTCGTCCGCGAGGAGGGCCTCGCCGGATACGTGGGCGAGTTCAAGCGCAAGATGAAGGCGGGCGACCTGGGTTCCCTCCCGGTCGTCATCGGCCTGATCGTCATCTGGTCCATCTTCCAGGGGCTGAACTCGAACTTCCTCTCCCCGGAGAACCTCACCAACATCGCGATCACGATGACCGGCACCGGCATGATCGCCATCGGCATCATCTTCGTGCTGCTGCTCGGTGAGATCGACCTCTCGGTCGGCTCGGTCAGCGGTGTCTCGGGCGCGGTCGTCGCCGTCCTCGCCGTCACCCACGGTGTGAACGAATGGCTGGCGATCCTGGCAGCCGTCGCCGGCGGTGCCCTGATCGGCTGCATCCACGGCTTCTTCTTCGCCAAGATCGGCGCCCCGGCCTTCGCCGTCACCCTGTCGGGCCTGCTCTTCTGGCTCGGCGCGATGCTGCAGATCCTCGGCAGCAACGGCACGATCAACATCGACTCCGACGGTGTGGTCGGCCAGCTGACAACGTACTTCTTCTCGGACGTGGCCGTCGCCTACGGCCTGGCCGCGCTCGCGGTGGCCGGCTACTTCATCGCGTCCTTCTTCGACGCGAAGCGCCGTGGCGCGGCCGGGATGCCCTCCCGGCCGCTCGCCGAGATCCTGCTGCGCACCGGCCTGCTCGCGCTGTTCACCTTCGGCCCCGCCGTGGTGTTCAACCAGTACAAGGGCCTGCCGCTCGCGGTGGTGCTCTTCCTCCTGGCCCTGATCGTCACGGACTTCGTGCTGCGCCGCACGACCTTCGGGCGAAACGTCTTCGCACTGGGTGGCAGCGTCGAGGCCTCCCGCCGCGCGGGCATCAACGTCACCCGGATCCGGATCACGGTCTTCGCGATCTCCAGCACCTTCGCCGCCATCGGCGGTCTGTTCTGGGCCTCCAAGATCGCGGCGGCCAACCAGAGCGCCGGCGCCGGCGACCTGCTGATGAACGTGATCGCGGCGGCCGTCATCGGCGGCACCAGCCTCTTCGGCGGCCGGGGCCGGACCTGGAACGCCCTCCTCGGCGTCATGGTCATCATCTCGATCCAGTACGGTCTGGCCCTGGAGGGAATCGCGACTCCGATCCAGTACATGATCACGGGTGCCGTACTGCTGGCCACCGTGGTGATCGACTCGGTCACGCGCAAGACCCAGAAGACGGCCGGACGTGCCTAAGCGGTAAGCCCCGTCACAATGCCCGGTGCCACTTCGTGTGGCGCCGGGCATCCGTGCGTACATATGTGCGTACGCATGTGCGGGTATACGCCTGTTTGTGATGTGTGACCACGCGAAGGTGTGTTCATGTATGACAAAGGTGTGACTCACCGGGGGCGGCCCGATGACCGCACCGGCGAGCGGAACATTAGACTCGTCAGACCAGCAAGCAACTGCAAGGAGGCACGGGTGCTGCTGACCCGCATCAAGGGACCGCGCGATCTGGACCTGCTCAGCCAGGAGGAGCTCAACCAGCTCGCCGCCGAGATCAGGTCCTTCCTCGTCGACGCCGTCTCCAAGACCGGCGGGCACCTCGGCCCCAACCTCGGGGTGGTCGAACTGACGATCGCCCTGCACCGGGTCTTCGACTCGCCCAAGGACAAGGTCCTCTTCGACACCGGCCACCAGGCCTACGTCCACAAGCTGCTCACCGGCCGTCAGGACTTCGGCAACCTGCGCTCCAAGGGCGGCCTCTCCGGCTACCCCTCGCGCGCCGAGTCCGACCACGACGTGATCGAGAACTCGCACGCCTCCACCGTGCTCGGCTGGGCCGACGGCATCGCCAAGGCCAACGAGGTGCTCGGCCGCGAGGACCACCACGTCGCCGCCGTCATCGGCGACGGCGCGCTGACCGGCGGCATGGCCTGGGAGGCGCTGAACAACATCGCCGCCGCCAAGGACCGCCCCCTGGTCATCGTCGTCAACGACAACGAGCGCTCGTACGGCCCCACCATCGGCGGCCTCGCGAACCACCTGGCGACCCTGCGCACCACGGACGGCTACGAGCGCTTCCTGGCCCGCGGCAAGGACATTCTGGAGCGCACCCCGGTCGTCGGGAAGCCGCTCTACGAGACCCTGCACGGTGCCAAGAAGGGCCTCAAGGACTTCATCGCCCCCCAGGGCATGTTCGAGGACCTGGGCCTGAAGTACATCGGCCCCATCGACGGCCACGACATCGAGGCCCTGGAGTCCGCCCTGCAGCGCGCCAAGCGCTTCAGCGGTCCGGTCATCGTGCACTGCCTCACCCAGAAGGGCCGGGGCTACGAGCCGGCCGTCCAGGACGAGGCGGACCGCTTCCACGCGGTCGGCGTGATCCACCCGGACACCGGCCTGCCGGTCAGCACCGACGCCGCCAGCTGGACCTCCGTCTTCGCCGACGAGATGGTCAAGCTCGGCAAGGAGCGCAAGGACATCGTCGCCATCACCGCGGCCATGCTCCAGCCGGTCGGCCTGAAGAAGTTCGCGGACGCCTACCCCGACCGGATCTTCGACGTCGGCATCGCCGAGCAGCACGGCGCCACTTCGGCAGCGGGCCTGGCGACCGGCGGCGCCCACCCGGTCTTCGCGGTGTACGCCACCTTCCTCAACCGCGCCTTCGACCAGGTCCTGATGGACGTCGCCCTGCACAAGTGCGGGGTCACCTTCGTCCTGGACCGCGCCGGTGTCACCGGCACCGACGGCGCCTCCCACAACGGTATGTGGGACATGTCGATCATGCAGGTCGTACCCGGTCTGCGGCTCGCCGCCCCGCGCGACGCCGAGCAGCTGCGCGCCCAGCTGCGCGAGGCCGTCCTGGTCAAGGACGCGCCGACCGTCGTGCGCTACTCCAAGGGTGTCGTCGGCCCGGCCGTCCCGGCCGTCGGCCGGATCGGTGGCATGGACGTGCTGCGCACCCCGGCCCCCGAAGTCACGCAGCCGGACGTACTCCTGGTCTCCGTCGGCGCGCTGGCCCCGATGTGCCTGGAGATCGCGAACCTGCTCGACAAGCAGGGCATCACCACGACCGTCGTGGACCCCCGCTGGGTCAAGCCCGTGGACGAGGCCCTGGCCCCGCTCGCCGAACGCCACCGCGTGGTCGTCACCGTCGAGGACAACGGCCGTACCGGCGGCGTGGGCTCCGCCGTCTCGCAGGCGCTCCGGGACGCGGGGGTCGACGTACCGCTGCGCGACTTCGGCATTCCGCAGCGCTTCCTGGACCACGCCTCCCGCAAGGAGGTGATGGCCGAGATCGGGCTGACCGCTCCGGACATCGCCCGGCAGGTCACCGGCCTGGTGGCCAAGCTGGACGGGCGCTACGACAGCGAGCCGGCCGCCACCGTCGACTAGGCCGGACAGCGCAGGCCCACCGCCGCGCGGTTGCACGTCACGGGCCGGGAGATCACCCTTGAAGGGGTGGGCCTCCCGGCCCGTTCGCGTGCGTCATCACCTGCCGGAGGTGCGTCGGTGAGTAAGGATCTGAACAGCCCCTTCCGCACCAAGACGGTGGAGCAGTCCATCCGCGACACGGAAGAGCCGGAACACGCGCTCCGCAAGTCGCTCTCCGCCTGGGACCTGACGGTCTTCGGTGTGGGCGTCATCATCGGCACCGGCATCTTCGTCCTCACGGGCATCGCGGCCCGGAACAACGCCGGACCCGCCACCGCCCTCTCCTTCGTGGCAGCGGGCATCGTCTGCGCCCTCGCAGCGCTCTGCTACGCCGAGTTCGCGTCCACCGTGCCGGTGGCCGGCTCGGCGTACACCTTCTCGTACGCCTCGATCGGTGAGCTGCCCGCCTGGATCATCGGCTGGGACCTGGTGCTCGAATTCGCGCTCGGCACCGCCGTCGTGGCGGTGGGCTGGTCCGGGTACGTGCGCCACCTCATGTCGACGAACCTCGGCTGGGACATGCCCGCCGCGCTCTCCGGGCCCGACGCGGGAGGATCCTTCGACCTGTTCGCCTTCCTGCTGGTCCTGGTGCTGACCGCGATCCTGGTCATCGGGACGAAGCTCTCGGCCCGGATCACCGCGGTCGTCGTCGCCATCAAGGTCACCGTGGTCCTGCTGGTCATCATCGCGGGCCTGTTCTTCATCAAGGGCGACAACTACTCGCCGTTCATCCCCCCGGCGCAGCCACAGGAAGCGGGCGGCGGCCTGCACGCACCACTGGTCCAGCTGATGTTCGGATACGCGCCCACCAACTTCGGTGTCATGGGCATCTTCACCGCGGCCTCCCTCATCTTCTTCGCGTTCATCGGCTTCGACGTCGTGGCCACCGCGGCCGAGGAGACCAAGAACCCCCAGCGGGACATGCCGCGCGGCATTCTCGGCTCGCTGCTGGTCTGCACGGTGCTCTACGTCGCCGTGACGCTGGTGGTCACCGGCATGCAGAAGTACACGGAGATGTCGCCCAGCGCTCCGCTCGCCGAAGCCTTCAAATCGGTGAACCAGCCGTTCTTCTCCGGCGCCATCAGTCTCGGGGCGGCCGTCGGGCTGATCACCGTGTGCATGATCCTGCTGCTCGGCCAGACGCGCGTGTTCTTCGCGATGAGCCGTGACGGACTGTTGCCGCGCGTCTTCTCCGTCACCCACCCCAAGTACCGCACGCCGTACCGGGCGACCCTCCTGCTCGGTGGGATCATCGCCGTCGTCGCGGGCTTCACCAGCCTGGAGAAGCTCGCGGAACTGGTGAACATCGGCACCCTGTTCGCCTTCGTGGTGGTCGCCCTCGGCGTCATCGTCCTGCGCCGGACCCGCCCCGACCTGCACCGGGCCTTCCGCACCCCGTGGGTGCCGGTCGTCCCGATCCTGTCGATCGCGGCCTCGCTCTGGCTGATGCTCAACCTGCCGGCCGAGACCTGGATCCGGTTCGGCATCTGGATGGTCGTCGGCTTCATCGTCTACTTCCTGTACGGGCGCAGCCACAGCCGCCTCGGCAAGCTCGGCCAGGACGCGAAGTTCTAGTTGCGGAGCAGGGCACGGAACGGCGAAGCCGGCCGTACGGGTCACCCGTACGGCCGGCTTCGCCGGTGCCGGCTCCGTCAGCCCTTGGCGGGGGAGTCCTTCGCGGAGGCCGGGACCTTCTGGTCCGTGCGGAGGGCTTCCCACAACTGGGTGGCCTGCTGCTCGGCCACGACCACCCGGTTCGGGTCCACCTTGTCGTAGGCGACCGGCAGCATGATGGTCTCCATCGTGTCCGGGTCCACGCCCTTCATGCTCTTGGCGAAGTCGGAGAGCGCGGTGAGGGAGGCGAGGTCCGAGTCGGTGGTCAGCGACTTGGTACCGGCGTCGGCGAGCTTGTAGAGCCGCGCCGGGTTGCCGAGCGCGTCCTGCTTCTTGATCTCGGTCAGCATCGCCATCATGAACTGCTGTTGCAGGCCTATGCGTCCGAGGTCGCTGCCGTCCCCGTAGCCGTAGCGGGTACGGACGAACTTGAGCGAGTCCGTGCCGTTCAGCCGGTGCGTGCCCGCGTCCAGCTTCAGCCCGCCCTTGGCCCCGCTCATCGGCTTGTCCAGGGTGACGGTGACCCCTCCGAGCGCGTCCACCAGGCCCTTGAAGCCGGCGAAGTCCACCTCGACGAAGTGGTCCACGCGAACGCCGGACATCTGCTCCACGGTGTTGACCACACAGGCCGGACCGGCCAGCGAGTAGACGGAGTTGAACATGACCCGCTTCGCGGACGGCACGGTCTTGCCGTCTGCGTCCTTGCATTCGGGCCGGGTGATCAGGGTGTCGCGGGGGATGCTCACCGCGGTGGCCTTGGCCCGGCCCTCGGGTATGTGCACCAGCATCGCGGTGTCCGAGCGGGCGCCGCTGACATCGCCGTGGTCGAGGTCGGCGTTGGCTCCGGCACGCGAATCGGAGCCGAGCACCAGGATGTTCTGGGCGTTGGCGACCACCTTCGGCGGCCGGTTGTCGACGCCGATGGCCTGGTCCAGGTCGACGCTGTCGATGTTGCCGTTGAGATGGCTGTACGTCCACCAGCCGGCCCCGGCGGCGCCCAGGATCAGCACGGCGACCAGCAACAGGGTGATCCGCAGAATGCGGCGTCGGCGGCGCCTGGGCCGCGCGTGCGTGTCCGTCATGGGGGTGAATCTTAGACAGATATTCGAACGGCCGAAGCCCGCCCCCGGGAAGGGGCGGGCCAGGCCGTCAGATGCCCGTCTGCGAGCCGGACTAGGCCGGGATGCTCGCCAGACCGGGAGCGAGGAACTTCTTGCCGTTCACGCGCTCCGAGACGCCTTCACGGTCCAGGTACGGCGTGATGCCGCCCAGGTGGAAGGGCCAACCGGCGCCGGTGATGAGGCAGAGGTCGATGTCCTGGGCCTCGGCCACGACACCCTCCTCCAGCATCAGGCCGATCTCCTGCGCCACCGCGTCCAGGACGCGGTCGCGGACCTGCTCCTCCGTCAGGACGGAGTCGCCCTGCACCAGGAGGGCGGCGACCTCGGGGTCCAGCTCCGGCTTGCCGGAGTCGTAGACGTAGAAGCCGCGCTTGCCGGCCTTGACGACGGCAGCCAGGTTCGGGGAGACGGTGAAGCGCTCCGGGAAGGCGCGGTTCAGGGTCTCGGAGACGTGCAGACCGATCGCCGGGCCGACGAGCTCCAGCAGCACCAGCGGGGACATCGGCAGGCCGAGCGGCTCGATGGCCTTCTCCGCCGTGACGACCGGGGTGCCCTCGTCGATGACGTTCTGGATCTCGCCCATGAAGCGGGTCAGGATGCGGTTCACGACGAACGCCGGAGCGTCCTTCGTCAGGACCGCGGTCTTCTTCAGCTTCTTGGCGACACCGAAGGCCGTGGCCAGCGAGGCGTCGTCGGTCTGCTCACCGCGGACGATCTCCAGCAGCGGGAGGATCGCGACCGGGTTGAAGAAGTGGAAGCCGACCACGCGCTCCGGGTGCTGGAGCTTCGAGGCCATCTCGGAGACCGACAGCGAGGAGGTGTTGGTGGCGAGGATCGCGTGCGCCGGGGCGACCGCCTCGACCTCCGCGAACACCTTCTGCTTGACGGACATCTCCTCGAACACGGCCTCGATGATGAAGTCCGCGTCCGCGAAGCCCTCGGCCTTGTCCAGGACACCGGTCACCAGGGCGGTCAGGCGGTTGGCCTTGTCCTGGTTGATGCGGCCCTTGCCGAGCAGCTTCTGGATCTCGGCGTGGACGTAGCCCACACCCTTGTCCACGCGCTCCTGGTCGATGTCGGTGAGGACCACCGGCACCTCCAGGCGGCGCAGGAAGAGCAGCGCCAGCTGCGAGGCCATCAGGCCCGCGCCGACGACGCCGACCTTGGTGACCGGACGGGCCAGGGACTTGTCCGGGGCTCCGGCCGGGCGCTTGGCGCGCTTCTGGACCAGGTTGAAGGCGTAGATGCCCGAGCGCAGCTCGCCGCCCATGATGAGGTCGGCCAGGGCCGTGTCCTCGGCGTCGAAGCCGGCCTGCAGGTCGCCGTCCTTGGCCGCGGCGATGATGTCCAGCGCGCGGTAGGCGGCCGGAGCGGCGCCGTGCACCTTGGAGTCCGCGATGAAGCGGCCCTTGGCGACGGCCGCGTCCCAGGCCTCGCCGCGGTCGATCTCGGCGCGGACGACCTCGGTCGTGCCGTTCAGGACGTTCGCGGTCCACAGGAGCGACTGCTCCAGGAAGTCCGCGCCCTCGAACAGCGCGTCCGCGATGCCCAGGTCGAAGACCTGCTTGCCGCGCAGCTGCTTGTTCTGGTTGAGCGAGTTCTCGATGATCACCGAGACCGCGCGCTCGGCGCCGATCAGGTTCGGCAGGATGGCGCAGCCGCCCCAGCCGGGAACCAGGCCGAGGAAGACCTCGGGGAGCGAGAAGGCCGGGATGGCCTTCGAGACGGTGCGGTAGGTGCAGTGCAGACCGACCTCGACACCGCCGCCCATCGCCGCACCGTTGTAGTACGCGAAGGTCGGGACCGCCAGCGCGGAAAGACGCTTGAAGACGTCGTGGCCGCCCTTGCCGATGGCGAGCGCCTCGTCGTGCTTCTTCAGCAGCTCGACACCCTTGAGGTCGGCGCCGACCGCGAAGATGAACGGCTTGCCGGTGATGCCGGCGCCGACGATGGAGCCCGCGAGGGCCTCCTGCTCGACCTGGTCGATCGCCGCGTTCAGGTTGGCGAGGGACTGCGGGCCGAAGGTGGTCGGCTTGGTGTGGTCGAAGCCGTTGTCCAGCGTGATGAGCGCGAAGCGCCCGGCGCCGAACGGCAGGTCCAGGTGGCGGACGTGCGCGGACGTGACGACCTCGTCCGGGAACAGCTCGGCCGCGCCCTTCAGGAGCTCAGTGGTGGTGCTCACTTGGCGTCTCCCTCGGAGGTGAAGTGCGGGTTCTCCCAGATGACCGTGGCGCCCATGCCGAAGCCGACGCACATGGTGGTCAGGCCGTAGCGGACGTGCGGCTGCTCCTCGAACTGGCGGGCCAGCTGCGTCATCAGACGGACGCCGGAGGAGGCGAGCGGGTGGCCGAACGCGATGGCGCCGCCGTACTGGTTCACGCGGGCGTCGTCGTCGGCGATGCCGTAGTGCTCCAGGAAGGCGAGCACCTGGACGGCGAAGGCCTCGTTGATCTCGAAGAGGCCGATGTCCTCGATGGACAGGCCGGCCTGGGCCAGGGCCTTCTCGGTGGCCGGGATCGGGCCGTAGCCCATGACCTCCGGCTCGACACCCGCGAAGGAGTACGAGACCAGGCGCATCTTGACCGGGAGGTTGTTCTCCCGGGCGAAGTCCTCGGAGGCGATGATCGCAGCGGTGGCACCGTCGTTGAGACCGGCGGCGTTGCCCGCGGTGACCCGGCCGTGGGTACGGAACGGGGTCTTCAGGCCGGCCAGGTTCTCCAGGGTGGTGCCCGGGCGCATCGGCTCGTCGGTGGTGACCAGGCCCCAGCCCGTCTCACCGGCCGCCTCGTTGGTGTTGCGCACCGAGATCGGGACCAGGTCCTGCTGGATCTTGCCGTCGGCGTACGCCTTGGCGGCCTTCTCCTGCGAGCGCACGGCGTACTCGTCGGCACGGAGCTTGGTGATCGTCGGGTACCGGTCGTGCAGGTTCTCGGCGGTCATGCCCATGAACAGGGCGGACTCGTCGACCAGCTTCTCGGAGACGAATCGCGGGTTCGGGTCCACGCCCTCGCCCATGGGGTGGCGGCCCATGTGCTCGACACCGCCGGCGAGGGCGACGTCGTACGCACCGAAGGCCACGCCGCCCGCGACGGCGGTGACGGCGGTCAGCGCGCCGGCGCACATGCGGTCGATGGAGTAGCCCGGGACGGACTGCGGGAGGCCCGCGAGGATGCCCGCGGTACGGCCCAGCGTCAGGCCCTGGTCACCGATCTGCGTGGTCGCGGCGATGGCGACCTCGTCGATCTTCTTGGGGTCCAGGTCCGGGTTGCGGCGCAGCAGCTCCCGGATCGCCTTCACGACGAGGTCGTCGGCGCGGGTCTCGTGGTAGATGCCCTTCGGGCCCGCCTTGCCGAACGGGGTGCGGACGCCGTCGACGAAGACGACGTCCCTGACGGTACGAGGCACGTTGGCTCTCCTCCAGGTGCGGGTGTGCACTGCTGCGCGGGGGCATGCTCGGCTTACGTCACTGAGCGCCCGCTCACCCGACCATGCTACTTGCGGGTAACCAATGTGCACACCCCCTCCCCGAGGAGCGGCGAAGGTCACACCCGGGGCGGCGTCCGATCAGGACGGCGGGCCACCCCGACGGGGTCGGATCCGGGCCCGGCGCGGCGCCGCGCGGCCCTCCCCCGTACGCCCCGCCGTGCGCCCGGCCGATCGGAGCGCACGCGGCCTACCCGATCGGGTTGGCCGCCCGTCGGCACGGTCACGTCAACGGCATCGGCCGCCCGCCCGCGCCGACCCTGGGCCGGCCCGGGTGCCCATCCCGGGCCGGATCACGGAACGGAGCAACGCGATGCCCGCACCTGTCCTCACCGACCATCTCGTCCCATGGACGTCGACCATCCCGGCGAATGCCGGTGCGCAACGGCGCCAACGGCGGCCCGCGCAAACCCGTTCTCATGCTGCACGGCAGAAGTGTCCCGGCCCTGGCGGGCTGCGACCTGCAGTACAAGAAGTACAGCTGGGCCGAGGAGCTGGCGAAGGCCGGCTTCGACGTCTTCGTGATGGAGAAGACGGTGCACCGCATGTCGGAGCAATGGCTCAAGCACGGCAAGGTCGAGGGCGCCACCAGCGGAAGTTACGACAGGGACGAGGACGGGGTCCTCACCCCTCTGGAGTGAGGACCCCGCACCGGGCGCCCGGCGGACATCGGCTCAGACCGCGGCCTCGCGGAGGGCCGTCGCCAGGAGCGCGGTCACCTGCTCGACCTGCCAGCGGCGGGCGCCGTACGCGGTGAGGGCCTGCGCCACCGTGTCCTCGTCCACCCGCACCGGGGGTTCCCAGCACAGCCGGCGGACCGTGTCCGGGGTGATCAGGTTCTCCTGGGGCAGGTTCAGCCCCTCGGCCAGTGCGGAGACGGCCGCGCGGGCCGCCGACAGCCGCGCGGCGGCGGCCGGGTCCTTGTCGACCCAGGAGCGCGGCGGGGGCGGACCGGCCGGGGTCGCCCCGGGCTGCGGCAGCTCGTTCTCGGGCAGAGCCTTCGCCCGGTCCACGGCGGCCATCCACTGCTCCAGCTGGCGCCGGCCCATCCGCTGCCCGTAACCGGGCAGGGCGGACAGGGCCTGCACGTTCGCCGGGAGGGCGAGGGCGGCCTCGACGATCGCGGCGTCCCCCAGCACCTTGCCGGGCGACACGTCACGCCGCTGCGCGATCCGGTCCCGCGACTCCCACAGCTCCCGTACGACCGCCATCTGCCGGCGGCGGCGCACCTTGTGCATGCCGGACGTACGGCGCCACGGGTCCTTGCGCGGCGGCGCGGGCGGGGCGGCGGCGATGGCGGCGAACTCTTGGTGGGCCCATTCCAGCTTGCCCTGCCGGTCCAGCTCCTCCTCCAGCGCGTCCCGCAGGTCCACCAGCAGCTCCACGTCGAGCGCGGCGTAGCGCAGCCACGGCTCGGGAAGCGGGCGGGTCGACCAGTCGACGGCGGAGTGGCCCTTCTCCAGGGCGTAGCCGAGCACGCTCTCGACCATCGCGCCCAGTCCGACCCGCGGGAACCCGGCGAGGCGGCCGGCCAGTTCGGTGTCGAACAGGGAGGTGGGCAGCATGCCTATTTCGCGCAGGCACGGCAGGTCCTGGGTGGCGGCGTGCAGGATCCACTCGGTGCCGGTCAGGGCCTCGCCGAGTGAGGAGAGGTCGGGGCAGCCCACCGGGTCGATGAGCGCGGAGCCCGCGCCCTCGCGGCGCAGCTGTACCAGATAGGCGCGCTGGCCGTAGCGGTATCCGGAAGCGCGCTCGGCGTCGACGGCCACGGGGCCGGTGCCCGCGGCGAAGGCCGCGACCACTTCGGCGAGGGCGTCGGCGTCGGCGACCACCGGAGGGATCCCCTCACGGGGTTCGAGCAACGGAATCGGCGGCCCATCGGACGAACTGACGACTTCGTCCGGGGGGCCGCCCCCGGTGGTGGTGCGCAGGTCTGCTGCGGTCTCTTGGGCGTCGGTCACCGGTCAAGGGTATCCGTGGATGCAATGCGCCCGTCGCCGGAACGTTCCGGCGACGGGCGCGGGGTGGCGGGGCGGACGTTCGCCCGGGGTTCACCGGGGATTTGCCCGGGAACCTCGGGGCAGGGGTCAGTGGATGATTCCGGTCCGCAGGGCGACGGCGACCATGCCGGCCCGGTCGCCGGTGCCCAGCTTGCGGGCGATCCGGGCGAGGTGGGACTTGACGGTCAGGGCGGACAGGCCCATCGAGACACCGATGGCCTTGTTGGACTGGCCCTCCGCGACGAGGCGCAGGACCTCGACCTCGCGGCCGGAGAGCTCTCGGTAGCCGCCCGGGTGGCTCGGGGCACCCGGGGGGCGGCGGTGCATACGGGCGGCGGCGGCGCCGATGGGGGCGGCGCCGGGCCGGCTGGGGAGCCCGATGTTGGTCCGGGTGCCGGTGACGACGTAGCCCTTCACCCCGCCCGCGAGGGCGTTGCGTACGGCGCCGATGTCGTCGGCGGCGGACAGGGCCAGGCCGTTCGGCCAGCCCGCGGCGCGGGTCTCGGAGAGCAGGGTGAGACCGGAACCGTCGGGCAGGTGGACGTCGGCCACGCAGATGTCGCGCGGGCTGCCGACTCGGGGGCGGGCCTCCGCGATGGACGAAGCCTCGATCACGTCACGTACTCCGAGGGCCCACAGATGGCGGGTCACGGTGGAACGCACGCGCGGGTCGGCCACGACGACCATGGCCGTCGGCTTGTTCGGGCGGTAGGCGACCAGGCTTGCGGGCTGCTCGAGAAGAACGGACACCTAGGCCTCCTGGGGGAGTGGCGGCACGGCCGGCTCGGGGAAGGAAGCCGGTGCGAACCGTGCGGATGGTCACTGACTCCTTCGGCACGTCACCCGCCCGGCTTTAGGGAATGATCACGATTTGGTGAGTAACAATTCGGGCAATTCGGACGCACGATCGATCATAGGGTGATCAGAACCCCACAATGGATGCCCCGTTGCGACACTCCGTTACGGACTTCGCTCGGGCGTTCCCCGCCGTGGGCGCTCTTTCGGGTCGGCTCGCGCGGCCGTACGGTCCCCGTCCTACGGGTGGTGCGGGCCGCGGCGCTGTGGCAGGGAGACCACGCCCGTGACGCTGTCCGTGGGCCCGACCGGCGGCAGCCCGGCGATCTGGCACAGCAGCTCGCACCAGGCGGACAGGTGCCCGGAGGTGTCCGGCACCCCGCCCACGCCCTCGCGCGGCGTCCAGGAGGCTCTGATCTCGATCTGCGTCGCCGGCCGCCGCTCCGCGAGCCCGCCGAAGTAGTGCGAGCTCGCCATGGTCACGGTCCCGCTCGCCTCCCCGTACGCCAGCCCGCGCGCCTCCAGCGCCCCCGTCAGCCAGGACCAGCACACCTCCGGGAGGAGGGGGTCCGTGGCCATCTCGGGCTCCAGTTCCGCCCGTACCAGCGTCACGAGCCGAAAGGTCCCGTGCCAGGCGTCGTGCCCGGCCGGATCGTGGAGCAGGATGAGGCGGCCGTCCGCCAGATCGTCCTCGCCGTCCACCACCGCCGCCTCCAGCGCGTAGGCGTACGGGGCCAGTCTCTGCGGCGGCTTCGTCGGGTCGATCTCGATTCCCGGACGCAGCCTCGCCTTCTTCAAGCCGTCGACCGCCCGCCGGAACGGGAGCGGGACGGAGCTCTCCTTCGCGCTGTCCATACCGTCAGCGCCATCTGAAAATCGTCCCTGAGCCGCAGCCATGCGGGGAAGACTAGGCGGAACGAGCGCCCGTACGGCGCAGGGACACCCGCGCCGAGCCGGGCAACTCTTCATACGTGCGAAGATTTGGGTCGTGAGTGCCAACGAACGCCCCAAGGGCCAGCCGAGTCAGACGTACGATTCCGCCTTCCTGAAGGCGTGCCGGCGGGAGCCGGTGCCTCACACCCCGGTGTGGTTCATGCGGCAGGCCGGGCGCTCGCTCCCCGAGTACCGCAAGGTGCGCGAGGGGACCCAGATGCTGGAGTCGTGCATGCGGCCCGACCTGGTCACCGAGATCACACTGCAGCCGGTGCGCCGCCACAAGGTGGACGCGGCGATCTTCTTCTCCGACATCGTGGTCCCGCTGAAGGCCATCGGCGTCGATCTGGACATCAAGCCGGGTATCGGCCCGGTCGTGGCCCAGCCGATCCGCCGCCGCGAGGACCTCGCACAGCTGCGCGACCTCACCCCGGAAGACGTCTCGTACGTCACCGAGGCTATCGGCATGCTCACGGGTGAACTGGGCTCCACGCCGTTGATCGGTTTCGCGGGTGCGCCTTTCACTCTTGCGAGCTACCTGGTCGAGGGTGGTCCCTCGAAGAACCACGAGCACACCAAGGCCCTGATGTACGGGGACCCGGAGCTGTGGGCCGACCTGCTGGACCGCCTCGCGGAGATCACCTCCGCCTTCCTGAAGGTCCAGATCGAGGCCGGCGCGTCCGCGGTGCAGCTCTTCGACTCCTGGGTCGGCGCGCTGCCCCCGGCCGACTACCGCCGCTCGGTGATGCCGGCCTCGGCGAAGGTCTTGCAGTCCGTCGCCTCGTACGGAGTCCCGCGCATCCACTTCGGCGTGGGCACCGGCGAGCTGCTCGGTCTGATGGGCGAGGCCGGCGCGGACGTCATGGGCGTCGACTACCGGGTCCCGCTCGACGAGGCCGTCCGCCGGGTCGGCCCCGGCAAGGCGCTGCAGGGCAACCTGGACCCGGCGGTGCTCTTCTCCACCCCGGAGGCCGTGGAGGCCAAGACGGACGAGGTCCTCGCCGCCGCGGCCGGCCTGGAGGGGCACGTCTTCAACCTGGGCCACGGCGTCCTCCCGACGACGGACCCGGACGCCCTCACCCGCCTGGTGGACTACGTCCACACCAAGACGGCCCGCTGAGCCGGACGGCCCGGAGCGAACAAGATCGAAACGTCGGTACTGTGCCGTGCATGACATGGCGCAGGCCGACGTTTCGCATATCCGACGGACGGACCATCGCCGGGGCCTGGTGCCTCGTCTGGCGCAAGTACGACCGACTGGACGAGCACTACCCCGAGCACCTCTTCGTCTACGCGGACGGAAGGATCACCCTCGGGCAGTACGCGGCGACGGACCTGGCCGGGCTGGCGAAGCAGCTGGCCTCGGGGAAGATCGCACTGGACCGGCCGGACGCGCGCGAGTGGCCCGCCGAGCCGTCGAAGTGGGAGTCCCGCTCGCCCGAGCCGCGGACGGACGAGAGCTTCCTCCTGGAGACCGCCGACGAGATCGCCCGGCTCGCGGGCCGTCCGACGGCCGGCGACCTGCTCCGCGAGGCCATCCGGTGCTACCAGCGGGAGACGACGGAGACCAACCGGGCCCTGCTCCGGGCGGCGTACCTCGCCGTCCCCGCTCACCTGCGGGTCTACGTCCTGGGCGACATGACCGCCAGGACCGGCCGCTGCGGATCCTGGTGACCGACCTCGGCGAGTCCGTGGACGGGGACGGTCCGGTGGTGACGCGGGCGATGTACCACGACGCGCTCGCCTATTTCACGGACCGGGACCAGAACGTCGCTCTGGCCGAGGAACAGCAGGCCCTCCGGTACGCGGACGACCCGGCCGGCGCCCCGCAGCCCCCGGTAGTCCTCCACGAGACCACCTACCCGAACGGCTGGCCGGACGAGCTCGGCGACTTCGCGCTGCGCAACGACTACGACGCCCCCTTCACGTACGAGGGGGAGACCTACCCCACCGTGGTCCACGGGTACTGGGCGCGCTCCGCCGCCCGCCGGGACGACCACGACCGCGTCCGCGCCGCCGTCACCGCCCGCGAGGCGCAGGAGAGGGGCGGCCGGGCGGCGCGGCGCGAGGACTGGGCCGCCGTGCGCCTCGCCGTCATGGCCGGACTGCTGCGGGCCAAGTTCGGGCAGCACCAGCGGCTCGCGGAACTCCTGATCGCCACCGGGGAGGCCGGAATCCTTTACACCGGGCATTCCGACGCCCCCTTCTGGCGTGACGAGGGCCCCCGCGGCGGCCGGAACTGGACGGGCCGCCTCCTGGAACTGGTCCGCTCCGAACTCCGGGCGGAGCGCTAGACGCCCACGGCCCGGACGGCGGAGACGGCCTTGCGGGCCGCCACCAGGACGGGGTCCCAGACCGGCGAGAACGGCGGGGCGTAGCCGAGGTCCAGGGTGACCATCTGGTCCACGGTCATGCCCGCCGTCAGGGCGACCGCCGCGATGTCCACCCGCTTCGCCGAGCCCGCGCCGCCGACGATCTGGACGCCGAGGAGGCGGCCCGTGCGGCGTTCCGCCAGCATCTTCACCGTCATCTCCACCGCCCCCGGGTAGTAGCCCGCGGTGTTGGTGGAGGTGATCGTGGCCGTCACGAAGCGCAGGCCCGCCTCCAGCGCGTCCCGCTCGCGCAGCCCCGTACGGGCGATCTCCAGGTCGCAGACCTTGCTGACCGCCGTGCCGACCACTCCGGGGAAGGTCGCGTATCCGCCGCCCACGCCCGCGCCGATGACCTGGCCGTGCTTGTTGGCGTGCGTGCCCAGCGGGATGTGCCGGGTGCGGCCCGCGACCAGGTCCAGGACCTCCACGCAGTCACCGCCCGACCAGATGTTCTCGTGGCCGCGGACCCGCATGGAGAGGTCCGTGAGGATGCCGCCCGACGGGCCGAGCGGGAGACCGGCGGCGCGCGCGAGGGCTGTGCGCGGCTCCACGCCGATGCCGAGCACGACCACGTCCGCCGGGTACTCGTCCCCCGTCGCCGTGGCCACCGCGCGGACCTGGCCCTCCTCGTCGGTCAGGACCTTCGTGACCTCGGCGCGGGAGACCGTACGGATCCCCATGCCGTTCATCGCGCTGTGCACCAGGCCGCCCATGTCCGGGTCCAGCGTGGCCATCGGCTGCTCGCCGCGGTGCAGGACGGTGACCTCGTAACCCTGCCCGACCAGGGCCTCCGCCATCTCCACGCCGATGTAGCCCGCGCCGACGACGACCGCCCGGCGGCCCTCCGTGCGCTCCAGTGTGTCCATCAGGCGTCGGCCGTCGTCCAGGGTCTGGATGCCGTGGACCCCGTGCGCGCCGATGCCCGGGATCCGGGGACGGACCGGGCGGGCGCCCGTCGCGAGGACGAGTTTGTCGTAGCTCGTCCAGGATTCGGATCCGCTGTCCAGATCGCGGGCGCGGACCCGGCCGCCCGCGAGGTCCAGGTCCACCACCTCGGTCCGGGTGCGCACGTCGATGTCGCGCGCCCGGTGCTCCTCGGGGGTACGGGCGATCAGGTCGTCCCGCTCGCCGACCAGGCCGCCGATCCAGTACGGGATACCGCATGCCGAGTACGAGGTGAAGTGCCCGCGCTCGAAGGCGACGATCTCCAGCTCCGTCGAGCCCTTGAGCCGCCTGGCCTGTGACGCGGCGGACATGCCCGCCGCGTCACCTCCGACCACCACGAGTCGTTCCGTCGCCATCGCCCGCACCGTCCTCAGCCGCCGTCGTCGTCTAGGGGGACACGCTACGGGCGCGGGTGCGCTCAGTCCTCCACTTCGGCCCCGGTCCGTTCCGCAGCGGCCGGCGCCGCCGGGGCGGACTGGCGGGGCAGCCGGGCCGGGGCGAGCCCCGTCGTCGCCTTCGGCTCCGCCGGGCGCAGCTTGCGGTACACCCGGAACCCGAGCGCCAGCAGGCCCGCCGCCAGTGCGAACGGCAGCACGGCGGCCGCGGCGAGCACCAGGTACCGCACGAGCGTGGAGAACACCTTCCAGCCGCCGCTGAGGGCGTCGCCGAAGCCCGGCTCCTCCTTCTTCTCCTTCTCCACCCGCGGCGGGGCCGGCTCCGAGACCTCCAGGGTGATCGTCCCCAGCGAGGTCTGGTCCTTCAGCGCCGTCTGCTGAGCGAGCAGCGACTCCAGATCGGACTGGCGCCGGCTGAGTTCGCTCTCCAGCATCACCACCTCGCTCAGCGCCGAGGCCTTGCCCATCATCTCCCGCACCCGGGCCACGCTGGCCTGCTGGGACGCGACGCGGCTGCCGATGTCGGCGACCTTCTCGGTGACGTCCTGCGCGTCGACCTTGCGGTGCAGGAGCTTGCCGCTGCCTTCCATGGCACTGAGCACCGCGTCGTAGCGCTCGCCCGGCACCCGGAGGGTCAGCGTGGAGGTCATCCGGCCGTCCGCGCCGCGCCGGGTCGACTCGTTGCCGACGTAGCCGCCCGCGCCGTCGGCCGCCGAACGGGCCGCCGCGAGGGTCTTCTGGGCGTCCGCCGTCTCGATGCCGAGGGTCGCCGTACGGATGACGTTGGGGCGGACCGCGGGCTGCTGCTGCCCGTTCTTGTCGGCCGCTCCGGGCGCCGAGGCGGGGGGAGCCGCCGCCGCTCCCTGCGCGCCCTCCTGGGCCTTGCCGCCCTGGGCGGGCCGGGCCGCCGCCTTGTCGCCGGCGACGCCGGCCCGGCTCCCGTCGGCGCCGCAGCCCGTGAGCGCGAGGGCCCCGGCCAGGGACAGGGCGGCCAGGGCCGCCGCGGAGCGCTGTCTGTGCGGAGTGCGCATCGTGTCAAACCCCCGAGGTTCGGCTGGTGTTGCCGTTTCGACGTACAGAGTCCCGTCGCGGGTTTCACCTCCACGGTCCCGGGCCGGTCCCGATGCGGTCACGGTCCGGCGTCGGTGATGGGTCTGAGACGATGTGTCCATGCACGAAGCGGACATGCGTACGGATCGCCCCGGCCGGGCCCGGCACGTCGTGGTCATCGGCGGCGGCATCGCAGGCCTGGCGGCGGCCCACCGGCTGCTCGCCGACGGCGTGCGGGTCACGCTGCTGGAAGCCGGACCGCGGCTCGGCGGCAAGCTGTACGCCGGTGAGCTCGTCGGCGCTCCCGTCGACCTCGGCGCCGAATCCGTGCTCGCCCGCCGCCCCGAAGCCGTGGCCCTCGCCCGGGCCGTGGGCCTGGGTGACGCCCTGCAGCCGCCCGCCACGGCCACCGCCCACCTGTGGACGCGCGGCGCGCTGCGGCCCATGCCGCGCGGGCACGTCATGGGGGTGCCGGGCGACCTGGCGCCGCTCGCCGCCTCCGGGGTGCTCTCCGCGGAGGGCCTGGCCCGGGCCGAGGCCGAACGCACGCTGGCGCCCGCCGAGATCGGCGAGGACGTCGCCGTCGGCGAGTACGTCGCCGCCCGCCTGGGCCGCGAGGTCGTCGACCGGCTGGTGGAGCCCCTGCTCGGCGGGGTCTACGCGGGCGACGCCTACCGCATCTCCATGCGGGCGGCGGTGCCCCAGCTCTTCGAGGCCGCCCGGACGCACGCGCTGCTGGGCGACGGAGTACGGGAACTGCAGCTCCGGGTGCAGGCACAGCCCCAGTCGGCCGGTCCGGTCTTCGCCGGCATCGACGGCGGTGTCGGACGGCTCCCGCTCGCCGTGGCCGAGGCCTGCCGGTCCGCCGGAGCCCGGATCGCCACCGGTACCCCCGTACGCGAGGTCCTCCGTACGGCTGAAGGCTGGCGGGTCGTCGCGGGCTCCGAGGCCATCGAGGCCGACGGTGTGATCGTGGCCACCCCCGCCGGCCCCGCCGCCCGGCTGCTGGACGGGCTCGCACCGGCCGCCGCGGCCGAGCTGCGCGGGGTCGAGTACGCCTCCATGGCCCTGGTCACCATGGCCTTCCGGCGCTCCGACCTGCCGGTCTCCGTTACCGGGGGCGACGCGAGCGGGTTCCTCGTACCGCCCGTCGACGGCCGGACCATCAAGGCCTCCACCTTCTCCAGCAACAAGTGGGCCTGGGCCGGGGCCGATCCCGAGCTCTTCCTGCTGCGCACCTCCGTGGGCCGGTACGCCGACGAGGCGGATCTGAAACGGGAGGACGGGGAGCTGGTCGAGGTCTCGCTCGGCGACCTGGGCGCAGCCGTGGGCCTCGCGGCCCGGCCGGTGGCCTCGACGGTCACCCGCTGGGACGGCGGGCTGCCCCAGTACCCGGTCGGCCACCTCGGCCGGGTGGCCAGGATCCGCACCGCCGTCGCGGCCCTGCCCGGCCTCGCGGTGTGCGGTGCGCTCTACGACGGGGTGGGCATCCCGGCGTGCATCGCCAGCGCGGAGAAGGCGGCGGACGCGGTGATCGTCTCACTGGGGGCGGGTTCGGTACCCCTGGCACAGACCACTGATCGGCACACGGGACAATAGGCACATGACTGCTCCAGAGAAGATTCCCAACGCGGGGAAGAAGGCGAAGGACCTCAACGAGGTCATCCGCTACACCCTGTGGTCCGTCTTCAAGCTGAAGGACGTACTCCCGGAGGACCGCGCCGGTTTCGCCGACGAGGTCCAGGAGCTGTTCGACCAGCTGGCCGCCAAGGACATCACCGTCCGCGGCACCTATGACGTCTCCGGCCTGCGCGCCGACGCGGACATCATGATCTGGTGGCACGCGGAGACCGCGGACGAGCTGCAGACCGCGTACAACCTGTTCCGCCGCACCAAGCTGGGCCGCGCGCTGGAGCCGGTGTGGTCGAACATGGCCCTGCACCGCCCGGCCGAGTTCAACAAGTCGCACATCCCGGCCTTCCTGGCCGACGAGACCGCCCGCGACTACGTCAGCGTGTACCCCTTCGTGCGCAGCTACGACTGGTACCTGCTGCCCGACGAGGACCGTCGCCGCATGCTCGCCGACCACGGCAAGATGGCCCGTGGCTTCCCGGACGTGCGCGCCAACACCGTCGCCTCGTTCTCCCTGGGCGACTACGAGTGGCTGCTGGCCTTCGAGGCCGACGAGCTGTACCGCATCGTCGACCTCATGCGTCACCTGCGTGCCTCCGAGGCCCGTATGCACGTCCGTGAAGAGGTGCCCTTCTACACCGGACGCCGCAAGTCCGTCGCCGATCTGGTGGCCGGGCTCGCCTGATACCTCCCCTGGGGGGAAGGGCCGGAGGAACTGACTGACTCCTCCGGCGGATCGGGAGGCCCTGCCCCCGAAACGACGCAGCCGGAGATCCCGCCCGGAAGTTCAGACGACTGGCGGCAGCGGTGCCCTGTGGGCGCTCGCTGCCCGGTCGTCCAGCGACACCGGTGCGGGCTCCGGATGCGGCGGACACGTGACACGCCATCCCGCCGTGTCACCTGTCAGTAGATACCGCTCCACGTGACGGTCCACGCAGTCATTGCGTCCGCCGACCACTCCGTGGGTGCCGGACCCCTTCTCCGTGACCAGCGTGGCCTCGGCGCCCAGCCGCCGCTGGAGCTCCAGCGCGCCCGGGTACGGGGTCGCCCCGTCCCGTTCCGCCGCGACGATCAGCGTGCGAGGAAGCCGGTCCGGCTGCGCCCCGACGTCCACCGGCCGCTGCCGCGCGCGCACCGGCCAGTCGGCGCACGGCAGGTTCAGGAAGGCGTTGGCCCAGGTCTCGAAGGGGGCCGTACGGGCCAGTCCGGTGTTGTCGCGGTCCCAGGTCTCCCAGTCCGCGGGCCAGGGGGCGTCGTTGCACAGCACCGCCGTGTAGACGGCCGTCGCGTTCTCGGCCTCGGCCGCGGCCGCCGGGTCGGGAGCCGCCTGCCGTACGAGCTCCGCCGGATCACCGTGCAGGAACGACGCCAGGGCCGCCGCGCGGTCCGGCCACACGTCGTCGTAGTACGCGGCCTTGAGGTAGGCGCCCTGGAGCTCGCCGGTGCCGACGCGGCCGTCGGCGGGGGTGCGGGCCACCGCGTCCCGGACGCGCTCGTAGCTCGCCCGCACGGCCTCCGGCGTGGAGCCGAGGCCGTACGTGGCGTGGTGGCGGGCGACCCAGGCCCGGAAGTCGTACCAGCGGCGCTCGAACCCGAGTGCCTGGTCGAGGTTGTTGCGGTACCAGACGCGGCGCGGGTCGGGGTCGACCGCCGAGTCGAAGACCATGCGGCGGACGTGACCCGGGTACAGGGTGGCGTACACCGCGCCGAGGTAGGTCCCGTACGACGCGCCCATGAAGGTCAGCTTCTCCTCGCCGAGCGCGGCGCGCAGCACGTGCAGATCGCGGACGTTGTCCGGCGTCGTGTAGTACGGCAGGGCGGCGCCGGCCCGCCGCGCGCAGCCGCGTCCGTACGCCCGCGCCTCGGCGACGCGCCGCTCCTTGTACGCGGGGGAGGGCCGGACCGGGACCTGGGTGGGGCCCCCGGCGCGTGCGGCGCGGTCCCGGCAGGACAGCCGGGCGGAGCGTGCGACGCCGCGCGGGGCGTAGCCGACGAGGTCGTAGGCGGCGGCGATCCGCTCCCACCCGGGGAGTCCGGCGACGAGCGGGAAGTACATGCCGGAGGCGCCGGGTCCGCCGGGATTCTGGACGAGCGCGCCCTGGCGGGCGGCGCCGCGGGCACCGCTCGCCGGTACCCGGCTGACGGTCAGGGAGATCTGCGGGCCGTCGGGGCGGGCGTAGTCGAGCGGTACGCGCAGGATCGCGCAGCGCACGGGCGCGGGCAGCTCCTCGGCCGCGGGGCAGGCCCCGAAGCGGAGGCCGGAGGCGGCGGCGCGGCGGGCGGCGAGGCCGGCGCCGGCCGACTCGGCGGGGTGGGGTTCGGCGGCGGTGGCGGGGGCGGTGGCGGTGGCGGTGGCGCACAGCGTGAGGGAGAGGACCGCCGTTGCGGCTCCGTGGCGTACGAGTGCCGTCCACATGGCGACCCCTTCATCTCATCGGTCCGTCCGATGAAATTCCAGGGCCGCCTCCCTGTACAGGCCCGGCGCCGGGTGTCGGGATCCGTACCCCCCCTTGCCACGCGATCCGCCCCCGGTTGCCGTAGCGCTCCTCCTTCAGGCCGTCGAGCTCGGCGATACTGGCGGATCGGCGGCGCCGTGTACCGGAAAGCCGTACGGGGATCAGGAGCTGCTGCTGGAACAGCTGGAGCCGGACGAACTGCTGCAACTGGAACTGCTGCCCCCGGAACAGCTGGAACTGCCGCCCGAGCAACTGGAGCTACTGCTTCCGGAGCAGCTGGAGCCGCTGCCCCCACAGCTGCTGCCGGACGAGCCGCAGCCCGATCCCGAGCCACAGCTCGAACCGCCCCCGCCGCTCCCGCCGCCGTCGCTGCCGGCACACCAGACCACCGGCAGGACCTCGGCGGAGGACGTGTACGAGGATCCCCGGTCCGAGTCGTGCGGACGGGACCGCGACTGGGCCGCGGCCAGCCGGGTGCCGCGCGCGGCGGGCACCAGGTGCCCGCGCAGGTACGGGTCCCGCAGGCCCCGCAGGCCGAACAACGCGGTCTGCACGTGCGGGGTGCGGTCGTTCACGTGGCGCGCGCGGATGTCGCGCAGCGCCCGCCGCCCGGCCGGGGTGGTCCGCTGCCGGGCCCGCGCCGCGCAGATCCCGCCCACCACGATTCCGAGCAGCAGGACGGGCAGCACCTTGACGATGAACGGCACCTGCGTGCCGGATTCGACGGCGAACCCGACGAAGGTGAGCGGCAGCGACATCGGCACGAGGAATCCGCAGACCACGGCCTGGGTCAGACCCCAGCGCCGCCACGTCCGCCCCCATCCGGGCGGCGAGAGCAGCCCGCGGGCGGCCAGCGCGTCTCCGGTCTCCTGGACGGCCGGGTCGAGCATGGCGGCGTAGCGCAGCTGGTAGAGCCATCCCGAGGGCGCGCCGTGGTGGGCCTGCAGGACGGCGCGCTCGGCGGGGTCGCCCGCCCGCGCCCCGGGGCTCACGTGGACGATCCCGGGGCCGCCCATGATCAGCCTGCCGTCCCCGAGCATCGAGACGAGGGCGGTGTCCACGACGTTGCCGGGGCCGCCCGTCATGAACGCGGCCTCGGACAGGTCGTGGAGGACCGGCGCCGGTCCGGCCGACCGGGGCCGGGCCCGGCGCAGGCCGAGGAACAGCACGCCGCTGGAGGCGGCGACGGCGATCCAGATGGCGAGGGCGAGGACGTTCATGCCGCCCTCCCCACGAGGGCCCGGGCCCAGCGGGTCATCCGGCGGGGCGGTCGCGCCCCTGCCCGGTCGCGCCACCACGCCGTGAGCCGGCGCCGGGCGGCCGGGTCGGCCGGCAGGTCCTGGATCAGCAGGTGCTCGGCGAAGTCCAGCGCGTCCCGGCGGTATCCGCCGGTCATGGGACGGCCCTTGGCGTAGGCGAGGAAGGCGGTGCGGTACGGCTCGTCACCGCCCAGGATCGAGGGCAGCTCCGGAGCCAGCCTCGCCACCACGTCGGCCCGCTTGGCGGCCAGTGCCCGGGCCTGCACCCGGATCCGCTGCCGGTCGAACCCCTCGGGCACGGGGGTTCCGGCCACCAGCGCCGACAGCAGCGCGGCCTGCCCGAGCCCTACGCGGGTACGCGCGGCCCCGTCGTCCCCGGCAGGGCGGGGCTCCGCTGCGGCAACGGGCCGGTCGGGTGCGGAGGGTGCGACGGAGGCGGCGGGTCCGGCAGGGGCGGCGGGTGCCGTGGCCGGACCCGCCGTCAGTACCGCGCGGATCGCCGCCAGCTCGCCCGCCAGCTCCGGCTCCGGCGGGAAGTCGTCGTCGCGCTCCAGGAGGACGCCCGGCGGGTCAACCCGGGAGCGGAGCTCGGCGAGCACGTCGAGGACCACCGGCGGCACCGGGTGGGCGTGCGTGTCGTGCCAGACACCGCCCCGTTCGACCCCGCCCGCCACGTGCACGTACGCCAGCGCCTCCAGCGGGATCGCCTCCAGCACGGCGGCCGGGTCCTCGCCCCGGTTGACCCGGTTGGTGTGCAGGTTGGCCACGTCGATGAGCAGCCGCACGCCGGTGCGCTCGACCAGCTCCGTCAGGAACTGCCCCTCCGTCAGCTCCTCGCCCGGCCACGAGATCAGCGCGGCGATGTTCTCCAGCGCGAGCGGTACGGGCAGCGCGTCCTGCGCGACGCGTACGTTCTCGCACAGCACGTCCAGCGCGTCGCGCGTGCGCGGCACCGGCAGCAGGTGGCCGGCCTCCAGCGCGGGCGAGGAGGTGCGGACGAAGGCGATGTGCTCGGTGACGAGCGGCGCCCCCAGCGCCACCGCCCGTTCCCCGAGCGCAGCCAGCTTCGCCGGGTCGGGGCGGTCGGCGCCGCCGAGGCCCAGCGAGACCCCGTGCGGTACGACGCGGGTGCCCCGCTCGCGCAGCCTCAGCAGAGCCTCGGGCAGGTGGCCCGGGCAGATGTTCTCGGCCACCACCTCGACCCAGTCAAGGCCGGGCAGCCGCTCGACGGCGTCAGCGATCTCCGGCCGCCAGCCGATGCCCACCCCCAGGTGTGCCATGGGCTTCATCTCTTTCGCCCCCCTCCCGGCGCATCTCATCGCGCCGTGTGCCGAAGTGATGGCCCCGGCGGAGTCGAGCCAACCGCGAAGAGGGACGTTCAGAGCAACATTTGAGGTTCCGCCGGACCGGGAAGTCTGTCCGGACCGGGAAGTCCGTTCGAACGGGGAAGTGCGTCAGAGCCGGGCCCGCAGGGCCGGGTGGTCGGAGATCACCGTGGCGCTGCCGGGAGCGATCTCGGTGAAACCGGCATCGCGGACGACCGGCAGACCGCTGGTGCTCAGCTCCGCCCACCGCTCGCGTGACGCCGTCCGTACGGCCAGTGCGAAGCCGGACTCCTGCCAGGCGGCCCGCTCCTCCTCCGTCAGCTCCCACCACGCCAGCTGCGCCGCGTGCCCGGCCTGGGCCATCGCCTTGCCCGCCGACATGTCGACATCGGGGTTGAGCCACAGCACGGGCAGGTCCGGCCCGGTGGCCGCGGTGACCGGCTCCGGATCGTCCAGGTCGGTGCCCGACACCTGGAGCTTGGCGAGCTCCTTGGGCCAGCCGTCCAGGGGCACCGGCGGAAAGACCCGTACCTCCGAGGTGTCACCGTGCACCGTGACGCCGGGCAGCGTCTGCGCCTTGCGCCACTCCGCCCCGCGCGCCCGCCGGACCACCTTGCGGATCCGAGCGTCCTGCCAGTCACGGACGACCTCGGCCCACTCGCCCTCGCCCCGCGACCGCTCGTCGGCCAGCAGGACCAGCACCGCGCGGGCCGCCGTCTGAAGGGCGTCCGTCCGGGCGGGCGGCTCGGTCTTCTCGATCCGCACCACCAGCGGCAGGACGAACTGCGGGGCCTCGTCGCGCAGGACGTGCTCCTGCCGGAAGGGGCTGTCCGCCCCGACCGCGGGTACGCCGGTGGTGTCGTCGGTGTGCTGGCTGCTCATCCCGCCAAGGATGCCAGGCTCCGCCTTCAGGATGATGCCCCGGGTGGGCGCTCCGGGTGAGGATCGGGTCCATGAAGAGTGATCTTTTCGCGTCCGAGAACCTCGTCCAGGCAGCCGTCGCCCCCGGGATGACCCTGCAGAACGCCAAGTCCGTGAAGTACGCCGTCAACGGCGAGATGCTGGCTCGTCAGGGCTCGATGGTGGCCTTCCGCGGGAACCTCCAGTTCGAGCGCAAGGGTCAGGGCATAGGCGGCATGCTCAAGCGCGCCGTCACGGGCGAGGGCCTGGCGCTGATGTCCGTACGCGGCCAGGGCGAGGCCTGGTTCGCCCACGAGGCGGGCAACTGCTTCATCATCGACTTCGAGCCGGGCGACGCGCTGACCATCAACGGCCGCAACGTGCTCTGCTTCGACCCGACCCTGTCCTACGAGATCAAGATGGTGAAGGGCGCCGGCATGACCGGCGGCGGACTCTTCAACAGCGTCTTCACCGGCACCGGCAAGCTCGCCGTGGTCTGCGACGGCAACCCGATCATCATCCCGGTGACCCCGCAGGCCCCCGTGTACGTGGACACGGACGCGGTGGTCGGCTGGAGCGCCAAGCTGGAGACCGGCCTGCACCGCTCCCAGTCGGTCGGCTCGATGATCCGCGGCGGCTCCGGCGAGGCCGTCCAGCTGAAGCTGAGCGGCGAGGGCTTCGTCATCGTCCGGCCCAGCGAGGTGACCGAAGTGGCGGCGGGACACTGAAGCTGACCGCAGTGGGCCGCCGCTACGGACTGCGGCGGCCCTGGGTGCTGCGCGGGGTCGCACTGGACCTGCCGCCCGGCGCCCTGGTGCGCATCGAAGGCCGCAACGGCGGCGGCAAGTCCACCTTGCTGCGACTCGTGGCCGGGATCGACACCCCGACCGAGGGGCGGATCATCGGGCGCCCGCGCCGCACGGCGTACGTGCCCGAGCGTTTCCCGGCGGCGCTGCCGCTGACCGCGACGGCCTACCTGATTCACATGGGCCGCGTGCACGGGCTCGCTCGCGCGGCGGCGGCGGACCGGGCTGCCGAGTGGCTGGAGCGGTTCGGGGCCGCCGCGTACGCGCACACCCCCCTGGCCGAACTCTCCAAGGGGAGCAGTCAGAAGGTGGCCGTCGCCCAGGCCCTGCTCGCCGAACCCGGGCTGCTCGTCCTCGACGAGGCGTGGACCGGGCTCGACGCGCCGGCCCGCGCCGAGCTGGACCGGGCCGTCGCCGAGCGGACCGCCGCCGGAGGCACCGTGGTCTTCGTCGACCACGACCCCGCGCGGCTCGCCGGGGCGGCCGATGCGCACCACCGGGTCGAGGGGGTCGCGCTGGTCCCCGTACGGGAGCCCGCCCATGCGGGGCCGTACGTACGGATCGAGGCCGTCGGACCGCCCGGCGCCGAACCGCCCCCCGGCCTGGCCGCCGAGCCCGCGCCCGGCGGCGGCCTGCGGCTGACCGTGCCCGCCGCCCGGTCCGACGCGGTGCTGCGCGAACTGCTCACCGCCCGCCCGTCCTGGCACATCCGCGACGTCCGGGAGCCGGCGTGACCGGTCTGCTGCGCTACCAGGGCGCCCTGCTGCTGCGCTCGCAGCGCTGGCTCGCGCCCGTGCTGCTGTACGCCGCCTTCGTGGCCGTCGGGGTGCGCCCGGGGGACCCGGTGCTCGACTCGCTGGGGTACGCGGCCGCGGCGCTGGTCCCGGTGGCCGCCTGGCTGGTGCGGGTCTGCGTGACCAACGAACCCGACGCCGCCCGTGACTGCGCCGCCGCCGCTGCCGGTCCGCTGCGGGTGCACGCGGCGGCCCTGCTCACCGCGCTGGGCGGTGCTCTGTTCGCAGGGGCGGCGGCCACCGCCGCGGTGCTGCTGATCGGCCGGCGGGAGCCCGGGGCGGGCCCGGCCGCGGCCGCCCTGGCCGGGGCCGCGGGCGTACTGGTGTGCGCCCTGACCGGGGTGGCCGTGGGCGCGCTGTGCAGCCGGCCGCTGCTGAGGGCCCCCGGCTACGCGGTCCCGGCGGCGGGCCTCGGCTGCCTGCTGGCCGTGGTCACCGCGGGCTCCCCGGCCCGGGTGGCGGTGACGGGGCTGGTCACGGGCTCGGCGCAGCCGGCGGCGGGCGCCCTGGCCGGGGCGCTGGCGCTGGCCTGCGCTGCGGGCGCCCTGGCCTGCCGGGCCGCCGCGCGGCGGGGCTGAGTACGCTCGTACGCATGGACCAGCCTGAACAGGACGCGTCGTACTGCCCCGCCCCGGCGGCCCCCGCCCCGGCCGTGGCGGGGCCGCCGTACGCCGACTGCGTGGAGTGCGGCCGGCCCACCGAGTACGGGGTCGCGACCCCGGGCGTGGTGCTCTGCCCCGTGTGCGAATGGCAGGAAGCGCAGCGCACTGCCTGCTCCGGCTGAAACCGGCTCGCTACTTCCCGATCAGCTCGGAGACCTTCACGAAGCGGTAGCCGCGCTTGCGCAGCTCCGGGACGATCTTCCGGACGGCCTCCTCGGTGACCGGCGCCGCGCTGCGCGTGCAGTGCATGACCACCACCGAGCCGGGCTTCACGCCCGCGAGCACCTGCTCGGCCACCGCGGCCGGGTCCTTCGCGAAGGCGTCCCCGCTGACCACGTCCCACTGGACGGCCGTCACCTTGGCCGTGGACAGGGCCCGCAACGCCTGGTCGTCGTAGCATCCGCCGGGAAAGCGGAAGTACGGGACGGTGTTGACCGCCCCCGCCTTGTGGAAGGCGGCGAAGGCCCGGTCCACGTCGGCGCGGGCGGCGGCGCCGTCGAGCGCGGGCAGCCCGTAGCAGGGGGACTTGAAGGCGTAGTGGCTGTACGAGTGGTTCGCGATCTCGAAGTTCGCGTCCGTGCCGATGGATTTCGCCTGGTCCGGGTACTCCTCGGCCCAGCGGCCCGTCATGAAGATCGTCGACGGCACCTTCAGGGTGCGCAGAGTGGAGATCAGCTGAGGGTTGTCGAAGTGCTCCCCGTCCGCGGCGCGCGGCCCCTGATCGGCGGTCATGTCGGCGTCGAAGGTCAGCGCCACGGTCTTGTCGCCGCTCTGCTTCGCCCGTTCGAACACCGGGGTCAGGCCGCCCGGGCCGGGTGCCATGGTCGGGGCCTTGCCGGGTGCGCCGGGCTGCGGGGCGGCGGAGGCGCTGTTCTGCGGGGACGCGGTGGGCGCGCCGGAGGCAGGGGCGGCGGGGGCCGAGGCGGCGGGGGTGCCCATACGGGCTTCGCGGCCGGCGTCCGACGCGGTGCCGCCCCCGCAGCCCGCGAGGGCGGCACCCAGCGCCGCCGTGACAGCCGTGGCAGCAACTTTTCGTACGGAAATGGTCACGTACGCAAACTATATGACTATCCGATAAGAAGCCTCACGATAGGCGGTCAAACGGACGTCACCCTGTCACTGCCAGGGGCCGGTCACCGCGAACGTGGTCCCCGGGGCGTAGGCGTTGACGTACATCGTCCGCCCGTCGGGGGAGAACGTGACCCCGGCGAACTCGCCCCACTCCGGGGTGCCCGGCCGCCCGATGTCCTCGGCGTTGCGGGCCACCGGATAGACCTCGCCGCCGACCGTCACCCCGAACACGTACTGCGCCCCGCCGCCGTCCTCACACACCATCAGCCCGCCGTCCGGGGCCAGGCAGATGTTGTCTGGGGAGTCCCCGGGCAGCTGGACGTCGGTGGCCGGGCCGAACAGCACGTCCAGCCGGAGTCGGGCCCGCAGCGGGTCGTAGAACCACACCTGCCCGTGGTGGTCGGCTCCCGCGCCCTCTCGGGTACGGGCGTAGCTGGAGACGAAGTGGACGCCCGGCCGCCGCGCGGCGGTGCCCCAGTAGCAGCCCTCCAGCTTCTGCGCGTGGGTGATCCCGCCCGGCCCGAAGTCCTGGAACCGGATCGAGGTCCCGGCCGCCGAGGGATCCGGTACGGGGACCCACTCCACGGGGAACTCGGCACCGGGCTCGTCCACCACCGCCAGGTCCGCCAGCCCCGGCACGCGCAGCGCCTCCAGGGCGCCGCCGGCCCGCAGTGAGCCGGGTCCGCCGAGGGGGCGGGCGGGCAGGAAGCGGTAGAACAGACCGAACGGCTCGACGAAGGCGTCCTCGGTCTCGTACACGACCCCGCGGTACGGGTCCACGGCGACGGCCTCGTGCGCGAAACGGCCCATCGCCGTGAGCGGGACCGGGCCGCAGCGGTGGGGGTCCGCGGGGTCCACCTCGAAGACGTAGCCGTGGTCCTCGGTGTAGCCCGAGGTGCCCGCGCGGTCCTCGGTCTCCTCGCAGCTCAGCCAGGTGTTCCAAGGGGTCCGGCCGCCCGCGCAGTTGACGGCCGTACCGGCGAGGGCGACCCGCTCGCCGGTCACCGCGCCCGCCGGGTCGAGCTCCAGGACGGTGCAGCCGCCGAGGGCGCGGGGGTCGTAGGTGAGCCCGTCGACGGCGGGGACGCGCAAGGCGGCCGTGGTGCGGTTCTCGTGGTTGCGGACCAGCCGCACGCGGCCGCCGCCGGCGCCGAAGGCGGCCATGCCGTCGCAGTTGGCGGGGACGGCGCCCTCGCCGGAGCGCAGCCGGTCGCCCGCGCGGGAGAGCACCCGGTAGGTGAACCCCGCGGGCAGGTCGAGCAGCCCGCGCGGATCGGGCAGGAGCGGCCCGTACCCCCGGGTCGGCCGGGCGGCTCCGGCCCGTCCGGTGAAGAGGGCGCCGAGCGCCCCGCTGAAGACGATCCCGCCCGCGGCGAGCAGGCTGCGTCGGGTCACGGACATGGGCAACTCCCCGTGGCGGAACTGGAGATGTTCCCCCAGCTGCCGCTGGGGGTGCCCCCCTGGCCCGTGGTACCACGGGGCACGCTCCGGCGGGGCGCGCCCCGCCGGAGCCGTGGCGGATCAGACGAGCTTGGCGCTCAGGGTGATCGTCGTGCCGGTCAGGGCCTGGCTGACCGGGCAGTTCTTCTTCGCGTCCTCGGCGGCGGCGACAAAGGCGTCGCTGTCCAGACCCGGGACCTCGCCCTCGGTGGTGAGGTGGATGCCGGTGATGCCCTTGCCGGGCACGAAGGTGACCGCGGCCGAGGTGGTCAGCTTGGCCGGCGGATTGCCGGCCTTCGCCAGTACGTTCGAGAAGGCCATGTTGAAGCAGCTGGAGTGCGCGGCGGCGATGAGCTCCTCCGGGCTGGTCCGCCCGTTCGCCGCCTCGTCGGTGCGTGCGGGCCAGGAGACGGGGTAGTTGCCGAGGCCGGACGAGTCGAGGGTGACGACGCCCTTGCCCTGGAGCAGGTCGCCTTCCCAGACGGCGTGTGCGTTGCGTGTGGCGGCCATGGTGGATCCCTTCGCAGAAGTGGAAACAGCCGGACCCCACGAACGGCCCGGCGTGCCCAAACCTACTGCGAGACCAGGGGCTTCGCGTCGCGTGCCAGCGCGGTGAGCCGCGAGATGGCGCGGAAGTACTTCTTGCGGTAGCCGCCGTTCAGCATCTCGTCACTGAAGAGCCGGTCGAAGGGGACCCCGGAGGCCAGGACCGGGACCTCGCGGTCGTACAGGCGGTCGGCCAGTACCACCAGCCGCAGGGCCGTCGACTGGTCCGGCACCGGGCCGACGTCGGTCAGGCAGACCGCGGATATCCCGTCGGTCAGCGCGCCGTAGCGGCTCGGGTGGACCCGGGCCAGGTGGTCGAGCAGGCCGGGGAAGTCGTCCAGGCTCGCGCCCTCGGTCGCGTACGCGGCCTTGGTGACCTGCTCGTCGGAGAAGGGGGCCGGAGCCTCCGGCAGGCCGCGGTGGCGGTAGTCCTGGCCGTCGATCCGCAGCGGCCGGAAGTGCGCCGACAGCCCCTGGATCTCGCGCAGGAAGTCGGCGGCGGCGAAGCGGCCCTCGCCGAGCTTGCCGGGCAGCGTGTTGGAGGTGGCGGCCAGCGCCACGCCCTGCTCGACCAGGCGGCTGAGCAGCGAGGACACCAGGACTGTGTCGCCCGGGTCGTCGAGTTCGAACTCGTCGATGCACAGCAGCCGGTGCCCGCCCAGGGTCTGCACCGTCTGCTGGAAGCCGAGCGCGCCGACCAGGTTGGTCAGCTCCACGAAGGTGCCGAAGGCCTTGAGCGCGGGCTCGGCCGGGGTGGCGTGCCACAGGGAGGCGAGCAGGTGGGTCTTGCCGACGCCGTAGCCGCCGTCGAGGTAGACCCCGCGCGGGGCGGTGGGGGCGGCCGGCTTCTTGGCGAACCAGCGCCGCTTGCCCGCGCCGGTGGCGTGCGCGCCGCCGAGGCCCGCCGCGAAACCGCTGAGCACCGTGACGGCCTCGGCCTGGCTCGGCTGGGACGGGTCCGGGTTGTACGTGTCGAAGCGCACCGAGTCGAAACGCGGGGGCGGCACCATCTCGGCCACCAGCCGTTCGGCGGGCACCCGCGGCTCGCGGGCGCACAGGGCCTGGGGTCCCGCATCGGCTATCGGGGGACGACCGGACGGGGCACCGGAGGTGGAGAGTGATGTTGACACAGCACTTAACTCTACGGGGCGTGGCACACTGCACCGATGCGACGCCTGTTCCCTGTGACCGATCAGACACCAGCCTCGTCCCAGGCCCCGGCCGACCGGGAGTGGTCGCTGGACGAGCTCGCGGAGGCGTACGAGTACCCCGCTCTGGGCGAGGGTGCCCACTGGCTGCGGGCGAACATGGTCTCCACCCTGGACGGCGCGGCCCAGCACGACGGCCGTTCGCAGCCCATCTCCGGCGAGACCGACATGCGGATCTTCGGCACCCTGCGGGCGCTGGCCGATGTGGTGGTCGTCGGCGCGGAAACGGTTCGCCAGGAGGGCTACCGCCCGGCCCGCGCGCGGGAGGCCTTCGCCGCCCGCCGTGCGGCCGCCGGACAGGGCCCCGCCCCCGCCATCGCGGTGGTCACCGCGAGCCTGGACCTCGACTTCACGCTGCCCCTGTTCACCTCCCCGCTCGCGCCGACCCTGGTGGTCACCGGGGCCGCCGCGCCCGCGGACCGGGTGGCCGCGGCCCGCGCGGCCGGTGCCGAGGTCGTGGTGGCGGGCGACGGGGCGGGCGTGGACCCGGCCCGCGCGGTACGGGAGCTCGCCGGGCGGGGGCTGCGCCGCCAGCTCACCGAGGGCGGGCCACGGCTCCTGGGCCAGTTCGTGGCCGCCGACGCGCTGGACGAGCTGTGCCTGACGATCTCGCCGATGCTCACCGCCGGGGACGCCCAGCGGATCGCCGGCGGCCCCTCCGTCACGGTTCCGCACCGGCTCGCGCCGGCGTGTGTACTGGAAGAGGCCGGGTTCCTCTTCACGAGCTACCGTCGGATCTGACAAGGGGCGGAATTTGTCGTTCCGCTTAGCTTTCGCTGGGCACATATACCTGCGCAGGCCCCGTGCGACAGCGGGGCAGGATGGTTTCCGCAGGGGCCGGCCGGCCGGCCTCGGCCCATGAAGGAGAGGGCGTCCGTGTTCACGAGCGTATTGATGATCGAGCAGCCGCTGACCACGGTGGACGTGGACTTCGTCACCACCCTGCACGGAGACGACCAGGTCTCCTTCGTCGTCCTCATGCAACCCCGGGGCGACCAGGACCGACTGCTGCGCGCCATCGACGACGTAGCGCTCGGCGAGCTCCCCGAGGCCATCCGCGAGGGCGACGAGCCCGAGGGCGAGGCCGCCCGCGGCCCCGCGGCGCACGCCCTCGCGCACTCCCTGAACGCCCTGCGCCAGAAGGGCGCCAACGCCACCGGGCAGCTCATCGGGGACCACCCGCTCGACAAACTGAAGACCGTCGTGGAGGAGAGCGGGGCCGACGAGGTGATCGTCCTGACCGCCCCGCACTTCGTGGAGGAGTTCTTCCACCGGGACTGGGCCTCCCGGGCCCGCCACAAGGTGGGCGTTCCGGTGCTCAAGCTCTTCGCCCACAACGAATAGGCTGGGCGGGCACAGCCCACGCGCACACGTACAGCACTCGATCCTGGAGCGACCTGAATGAAGCCCGGCCTGCCGACCGCCATGGAACGGCCCCACTTCATCGGCATCGGCGGCGCCGGCATGTCCGGCATCGCGAAGATCCTGGCCCAGCGCGGCGCGCAGGTGGCCGGCAGCGACAGCAAGGGGGACTCCGAGACCGCCCAGGCGCTGCGGGCGCACGGCGCCACGGTCCACGGCGGCCACGCCCCCGGCAACCTCGCCGACGACTCCACCTGCGTGGTCGTCTCCAGCGCCATCCGCGCCGACAACCCCGAGCTGGCGCGCGCCGCCGAGCTCGGCATCCCCGTGGTGCACCGCTCCGACGCGCTGGCCGCGCTGATGGACGGGCTGCGGCCGATCGCCGTCGCCGGTACGCACGGCAAGACGACCACCACCTCGATGCTGGCGGTGTCCCTGTCGGCACTGGGCCTGGACCCCTCGTACGCCATCGGCGGCGACCTGGACGCCCCCGGCTCCAACGCCCACCACGGCGAGGGCGACATCTTCGTCGCCGAGGCGGACGAGAGCGACCGCACGTTCCACAAGTACAGCCCGCAGGTCGCGATCATCCTCAACGCGGAGCTCGACCACCACGCGAACTACGCGTCGATCGAGGAGATCTACGAGTCCTTCGAGACCTTCGTCTCCAAGGTCGTGCCCGGCGGCACGCTCGTCGTCGCCCACGGCCAGGAGGGCGCGGCCGAGATCGCCCGCCGGGTCGCGGGCCGGGAGGGCCTGAGCGTCGTCACGTACGGCGAGGAGCCCGAGGCCGACGTCCGCATCACGAAGGTCACCCCGCGCGGGCTGACCAGCGAGGTCACGGTCGTCCTCGACGGCCGGATGCTCACCTTCACCGTCTCCGTGCCCGGCCGCCACTACGCGCACAACGCCGTCGCGGCGCTGGCCGCCGGTGTGGCCCTCGGCATCCCGGCGCACAACCTCGCCTCGGCCCTCGGCAAGTACACCGGGGTCAAGCGCCGCCTCCAGCTCAAGGGCGAGGCGGCCGGCGTCCAGGTGATCGACTCCTACGCGCACCACCCCACGGAGATGACCGCCGACCTGGAGGCCATCCGCGGCGCCGCCGGGGACTCCCGCATCCTGGTCGTCTTCCAGCCCCACCTCTTCTCCCGCACCCAGGAGCTGGGCAAGGAGATGGGCCAGGCCCTGGCCCTGGCCGACGCCTCGGTGGTCCTCGACATCTACCCGGCCCGCGAGGACCCGATCCCCGGCGTCACCAGCGAGCTGATCATCGCCGCCGCCCGGGCCGCGGGCGCCGACGTCACCGCCGAGCACTCCAAGGAGGCCGTCGCCGACGTCATCGCGGGAATGGCCAAGCCCGGTGATCTCGTTCTCACCATGGGCGCGGGCGACGTCACCGATCTGGGACCGCAGATCCTCGCCCGCCTGTCGAACTGAGGGAGCGGGAACGTCATGGCGTACGAGGTCGAGAAGACGGACGAGCAGTGGCAGGCGGAGCTGACCCCGTCCGAGTACCAGGTGCTGCGCCTCGCGGGCACCGAGCCGGCCTTCCGCGGTGAGTACACGGACACCAAGACGGAAGGCGTCTACTCCTGTCGCGGCTGTGGGGCCGAGCTGTTCCGCTCCTCGGAGAAGTTCGAGTCGCACTGCGGCTGGCCGTCCTTCTTCGACCCGAAGGACACCGAGGCCGTCGAGCTGATCGCCGACACCTCGCACGGCATGGTCCGCACCGAGGTCCGCTGCGCGAAGTGCGGCTCCCACCTCGGCCACGTCTTCGAGGGCGAGGGCTACCCGACCCCGACGGACCAGCGGTACTGCATCAACTCCATCTCCCTGCGGCTCACCCCCGCGGAGGGCTGAGGGCCCGCGGGCACGGCGGGCGGCCCCAGGCCGCCCGCCACCCGCAGGAACGGGCCGGACGGGACCCGGACCGGCCTGGCGGGCCGGGCGGGCGGGGCCTGCGGTCACCCGGCCCGGTGCGGGGGAGACACCAGGTCGGGCGTGATCGCGTGCACCGACGGGGCGCCCGCCAGGGCCATGGACTCGGCGAGGCCGGCCCGGTAGGACTCGAAGAGCGATCGGACCCCCTCGGATCCGCCGGTCGCCAGGGCCCAGAGCACGGGCCGCCCCACCAGGACGGCCCGCGCGCCGAGGGCCAGCGCGGTCAGCACGTCCGTACCGGTGTGGATCCCGCCGTCGACCAGGACCGGGACGCGGTCGCCGACCGCACGGACCACCTCGGGCAGGGCTGCGGCCGTGGACACGGAGCGGTCCAGCTGGCGGCCGCCGTGGTTGGAGACGATCACGCCCGCCGCTCCCGCGTCCACGCAGGCCGTGGCGTCGTCCGGCCGCAGAACGCCCTTGACCAGCACGGGGAGACCGGACTCCCGGGCGAGCCGGGCGATGGTCTCCGGGCCGATCGAGGGGTCCTGTTCCCATGAACTGCTGCGGGTGTCCAGGCCCACGTCGCGGCTGAGCCGGTCCTGCGCGGACAGCGGCAGCGGCCGCCGGACCCGGGGTTTGGCGGCCACGTACGGGGCGTCGACGGTCAGCACCAGGGCCCGGGCGCCCGCCGCCGCGGCCCGCTCGACCTGGCTCCGGGTCAGCTTCCCGTCGCGCAGGGCGTACACCTGGAACCACCACGGTCCGGCAGCGGCCGCCACGTCCTCCACCTCGCGCGTGGCCCTGGACGAGAGGACCAGCAGCGAGCCGGCCCCGGCCACGCCCCGGGCGGTCGCGACCTCGCCCGCCGGGTCCGCCATCGAGTGGAAGGCGGTGGGGGCGGCGATCACGGGCGAGGCCAGCTCGGTGCCGAGTATCGCGACCGACGTGTCCAGCTCGGAGACATCGCGCAGTATGCGCGGCTTCAGCCGGTATTCCTGCCAGGCCCGATGGGCCTCGCCGAGGCTGATCTCCTCGCCGGAACCCGCCGAATAGAAGTCGTAGGCGGCGCAGTCCAGACGCTCGCGTGCCGCTTCCTCAAGCTCCGCAACGCTGAGAGTTGTCCGGTTGATCACGTTGTGAATCTCCCTGTCCCTCGGGTCGGTCAGGGAGATCCTGCCTGAAGTCCTCCCGGCTGACCGCCGTCCGGAGCGACCCCGACCGGATCCCGGCGCCCCGCGGGCTCACCTGCGCACCGAGCGGAGGTGGTCCTCCAGGCTCCGGCCCGGGGTCCAGCCCTGGGACCGGGCCCTGCCCGTGTCCAGGACCACCGAGTGGGCGAGCTGGTCCACCGCATAGCGGCTCAGTGCCGGTTCGGCGCCCAGGCCCGCGCCCGCCAGGGCCTCCGCGAGCCGGGCCGCCGTACGGGCCACCCCGAGCGGCAGGTGCCGGATCCGGGCCCGTACGCCGTGGGCCCGCAGGACCTCCCGTACGGCCTCGTCGCGGCCGTACGGCTCGGCGTCCGCCACGTTGTAGGCGCCCGGGGGCCACAGCGCCGCCGCCAGAGCGGCGTCGGCGAGGTTCTCCACCGCCGTCAGGCTCAGCCGGACGTCCGGCCCCGGCAACAGCAGGGTCCCCGCCCGGACCCGGGACAGCAGCCGGGGCAGCAACTGCGTGTCCCCGGGCCCGTAGACGGCCCGCGGCCGCAGAACCACCGCGCCCGCGGCCAGCGCCAGGGCCTCGCCCGCCGCCTTGGTCCTCCCGTACGCGTTGAGCTGCCCGCCGCACGGATGGTCCTCGGCCACCAGGCTCCGGTCCCGGCGCGGGTCGTAGACGCTGGCACTGCTCACCCACACCACCGGCCGCCCGCCCGCCGCCGCGAGCAGCCGCTCCGTACCGTGCACGTTGACCGCCCGCATCGAAGCCTCGGCCCGCGAGCCGGGCGCCGGATCTCCCACGGCCGCCGCGCAGTGCACCACGACCTCCACGCCCGAGAGATCCGGTGCGCCCGACGCGGCGTCCCAGAAGCGGTGTTCGCCCACCGGTCCCGGTCTGCGGCCCAGGCACACCACCTGCTCCCCGCCCGCCGCGGCCGCGCGGGCGACGTGCCCGCCGCAGAAGCCGCTGGCACCCGTGACGGCGATCACGATGCCGCCCGCACGGTCAGGGAACGCCAGCCGGGCAGGGCGGCCCGCCGGTCCACCCGCGCCCGGGCCACCACCGGCCGGTACGGGGCCAGCGCCCCGAGGACATCGGCCAGCTGGACCTGGGCCAGCCGGGCCCCGGGACAGGCGTGCGATCCGGCCCCGAACACCAGCCGGGCGGTACCCGCACCGGCCGGCCGCAGGGCGTCCGGGTCGCGCCGGTGCGCCTGGGCGGCGTGCCGGGCCACCAGCAGCAGCCGGTCGCCGCCGCGCACCGGGCAGCCCCCGACCGTCCCGTCCGCCGCGGCCACCCGGGGCAGCAGCGGCGAGGCCGCGGTGACCCGCAGCAGCTCTTCGGCCAGCACCGGCCGCAGCGCCTCGTCGGCGGCCTGGTCCCACAGGTCCGCGTCGGCGCACCACGCCACCGCCCGGGGCAGCGCGGCGACCGTGGTGTTGACGGCGGCGACCGCGACCATCGCGGACAGGGCCCCGTCACCCGCACCGAGCAGCCGTCGCAGCCGCTCCGCGCAGCGGGCGGCCTCTGCCTCGGCGCCCGGGCGGCGCGGGCCCGGCAGGTGACTGCGTACGGAGGCGGCCGCGGCCTCGCCGGCCGCTTCCGCCAGCTCCCGCGGATCGGCGGCGGAGCCCAGCAGGGCGCCCACCACCGTCCCGGCCAGCTCCCGCGCCAGCCCGACGAGGTCCACCTCGGCGCCGCGAGCGAGCGGAGCGAGGCGGCGCACGAGCAACGGCCGCCACACCGACCGCAGGTCCTCCACCCCCTCCGCCCCGAGCCCGCCCGCGAGAGCGCGCCGTTCGGCCCGGTGCTCCCCGCCCTCCTGGTCGAACAGCACGCCCCCATCGCCCCGCAGCGCCGAGCGCACGGCGCCGCCCGTCGTCCCCGCCGCCGTACGGTCGAGCGGGAGCCGGGTCAACGCCTGGCGGTAGGCGCCCGCGTCGTGCACCAGCAGGGTCCGCCCGAGCCGGCGCACTGCCCGCCCGCGCGTGGCGGCGAGCAGGGCGAACAGCAGCGGATGGGCGCCCAGATAGACCCGCCGGTCGCGCCTGCGGGCCCGCGCCTGCCCCCTCATGCCGACCCGCCCAGGCGTCGGGCCGCCAGGGCCGCCGTCGCCGCCCGGTCCGGTTTGCGCGAGCGCCCCGACAACGGGATCCGGGCGAACACCAGCGCGTCGGGACGGGCGGTGCCCATCCGCCGCAGCGGGTCCGACAGCGCGGCGCGCAGCGCGGGTTCACGTACCCCGCGCCCGGGCTGCACGACGGCGACGAGCCGCTCGTCACCCTCGCCCGCCGGGATCCCCACGAGCAGGGCCAGCTCCACCCCCGGTACGTGCAGGGCGGGTTCGTACAGCCCCGGGTAGATGTTCTCCGCCCTCCGCAGCACCATGTCCTTGGCCCTGCCTTCGAGGACGATCCGGCCCGCGCCGTCCAGCCGCGCCCGGTCGCCCGTACGTACCCACGCGTCGGGCTCCTCGCCCAGGTAGCGGTGGCGGGCCGCGGCCCCGGCCAGGAGCAGCTGCCCGTCCGCGTCGGGCTTGGCGGTGACGCCGGGCAGCGGGGTGCCGACCAGGTCGCCCGGGCCGTCGAACGCGGACTTCTCCCGCGCTTCGACCGCGGCGGCCGGGAACAGCTCGGTGAGCGCGTACACCCCCCAGGCCTGCGCCGCGCCCGCCGCCCGCACCCGTTCCAGCAGCCCGGCCCCGGCCGGGGCCGAGCCCGTCCAGACCCGGCCGTGGAAGCGGGCGCCCGCGCCCAGCGCGTCGCGCAGCACGGGCGGGGTCAGATAGGCGTCCTGGGGCCGCAGCCGGTGCAGTTGGCGGGCCAGTACCCGGGGGTCGCGGGCCGGGAGGGCGACGGGGGCGCCGCGCGTGAGGGAGGGGACCAGGACGAAGAAGGTGCCGCCGAGCACGGGCCGGTCCGGGGCCGCGTCGAACAGGGCGTGGACCGTGGCCATTCCGGCGGCCAGGCTCGACCGGGTGTGGACCACGGCGCGCGGCCGGGAGGTGGTCCCGGAGGTGAACACGATCACCGCGTCGCCGTCGTGGTCCCGGTGGACGGGTACGCCCGTACGGGGCGCCGCCAGGTCCAGCGCGGGCGCGCAGCCCGGCAGCCGCGGCCCGACGGTGGCCACCGGACCCAGCTCGGCGAGGTCGGGCAGTGCGAGCCGCGCCCGGCGGGCCAGCGGCCGGGCCCAGCCCGCCACCGCCTGCGCGGCGGCGTCGGCCAGCACCAGCGAGGGCCGGGCCAGGGCGAGCCGGGCGCGCAGCACGTCGGGCCCCGCGCCGGGGTCGAGCACGGCCCCGCGCAGGCCCAGCCGCCACAGGGCGAGCAGCACGGCCAGGGCCCGCGGCCCGGGCCGTACGGCGACGCCCACGGTGTCCCCGGGGCGCAGTCCGCGCGCGTGCAGGGCGGCGGCGAACGCGTCGGACAGCTCGGCGAGTTCGCCGCGGGTGGCCCGGATCCGGGAGGTGCCCGTACGGGTGGAGGCGAGTACGGCCGGCCGCTCGGGGCGGCTGCGCAGTGCGTGGTCGAGACGGTCGAGCATCAGCGGGGATCCGTTCCGTGGCTGCCGCTTCCCTGGTCGAGGTACCAGCGGGCCGTGCCCGCGATCCCGTAGGCCCGCAGGCGCCGCGTGGAGTTCTCCACGACCATCTGCCGGCAGTGGACGATCCGGTCGGTGTGGCGGCGTACGGCGTTGAGGAAGAGCCGGTCGGTCGGCGAGGGGCGCCGGGGCATGCCGCCGACCGCCAGGTACAGCTCGGCGGTGATGGCCATGTTGTTCCCGGCGTGCATGCGGTACGGGGCCCGGAAGCCGTTGCGGCGCGCGTGCCCGGGCCGCAGCCGCCCGAACAGCGCGGCGAGCGCCACGAGCAGGCCGAAACCGGCCCGGCCCAGCGGGCCGTGCTCGTCGCGCCGCGCGGTGATCCGCCCGCACACCAGGCCGGGGCTCCGGGTGAGGGCGGTCCGCGCGGCGCGCGTCCAGCCGGGGCGGGGCAGGCAGTCGGCGTCCGTGCGGGCGAGCAGGGCCGCGCCGCGGTCGATCGCGTACCGGAAACCGGTGTCCACGGCGGAGCCGACCCCCTTCTGCGGCTCCTCGATCACCTCCACCGGGAACGGCGCGCCCGCCGCGAACTCGCGGGCGATCGCACCCGTCCGGTCCGCCGAGGCGTTGTCGACGACCAGCAGGGTGAAGTCCCGGTCCCGCTGCGCGGCGAGGGCCCGCAGGGTCTGCGCGAGGCGGGCCTCCTCCTCGTGCGCGGGCACCACCACCCACATCGGACCGTTCACGACTTCTCCCAGACCATCGTCATGATGCTGATCCCGCCGCCGAGGCCGACGAACAACACCCGGTCCCCGGCGGTGAGTTCCGCGAAGACCCGGTCCAGCTGGACCCCGATGCTCGCGCTCGCGATGTTGCCGAGCTCGGGCACCGTCACCACCAGCTTCCCCGTCGGTACCCCGGTCAGTTCCGCGAACCGCTCCAGGTACGGCACCGTCACCTGGTGCACCAGCACCTTGGCGAAGCCGTCCCAGTCCATGCCCGTCCGGTGCAGCGTCCGGTCGATGACGGCGGTGCCCACCTTCTCGAAGACTCCGCGCAGTTCGTGCCCGTCGCCGCGGAAGTAGGTGTGCTCGTCCCCGCGCGGGTGCCGCGAACCGCCGCCCGGGATGCCCCCGACCTCCCAGTGCTCCGAGTGGGTCTCGGTGTCCACGTCGAGGATCCCGCCCCGCTCCACGGCCTCCACGACCACCGCCGCCCCCGCGTCGCCGAAGGTGTAGCCGGCGAAGCCGCTGCGGAACTCGGCGAAGTCGGCGGGATCCTTGCGCACCGCCCGGCTCGGGGTTTCCCCGGTGACCACCAGGGCCCGCCGGGCCCGCCCGGCCATGACCATCGACCGGGCGAGGTCGATCCCGTTCACGAAGCTGTTGCAGGCGTTGGTGACGTCCACCGCGTGGGCCCGCGAGCCCAGCTCCGCCTGCACGATGTGCGCGGTGGCGGGCTCCACCATGTCGCGGGAGGCCGAGGCGAAGACCAGCAGGTCGATGTCGAGGGGGCACAGGCCGGCGGTGTCCAGGGCCCGGCGGGCCGCGCCCACGGCGAGCGTGGAGGCGTACACCCCCTCACCGGCGACGCGGCGGGAGACGATCCCGGTGGCCTGCGTCAGCAGCGTCGGCGGCAGGGTGAGGCCGCTGCGGCGGGCCACCTCCCGCTGGAGGGAGTCCGAGGAGAGGACCTCCTCCGGCAACAGGCTGCCGACGGCGGTTATCCCGGCGCGCGGCCCTTGGTCACTTGGCTGAAAGGACATGCCCACACGATGACAAGCCGCCTTCTCCCGGGCCTGAGTACGGATGCTCAGATCGGCGTAAAGGCCGGAATGAGTACCCCGGCCGGCGTTCCGGCCCCGAAGTGCAGTGACTCCGGGGGCTGTTGTCCGCAGGACCGTTCGCCTACCGTCTTCGCCAGCCGAGCGGCCGGTTCGGGGGCCACCTTTCCGTTCTCCGGCTGTACGGCCACGTGTCAGACAAGGATCTCCCTCCGGTACCCCCGGGCCGCTGTCCTTGGGGCGCCCCTCGACACCCCCTTACCCGCAGAGGTCGTCACGCCATGGCAGAACTCAATCGCCGCAGGTTCCTGCAGATCGCAGGCGGTACCGCCGCCGCCGCGATGCTCAACGAGAGCATCGCGCGGGCCGCGGCCATCCCGGCGCAGGGAAGCACCGGCACGATCCAGGACATCGAGCACATCGTCGTCCTCATGCAGGAGAACCGGTCCTTCGACCAGTACTTCGGCGCGATGAAGGGCGTACGCGGCTTCGGCGACCCGCGGCCGGTCCTCCAGGACAACGGAAAGTCCGTTTTCTACCAGTCCAACGGGACGAAGGACATCCTCCCCTTCAACCCGCAGGTCAACGACCTGGGGATGCAGTTCGTCGAGGGCCTCAACCACGACTGGGCCGGCGGCCACCAGGCGTACAACAACGGCAAGTACGACAAGTGGGTGCCGGCCAAGACGGCCACCACCATGTCGTACATGACCCGGAACGACATCCCGTTCCACTACGCCCTCGCCGACGCCTTCACCGTGTGCGACGCCTACCACTGCTCCTTCATCGGCGCCACCGACCCGAACCGCTACTACATGTGGTCCGGCTACACGGGCAACGACGGAGTGGGCGGCGGGCCGGTCCTCGGCAACCAGGAGGCCGGGTACGGCTGGAAGACCTACCCCGAGCGCCTGGAGTCGGCCGGCGTCTCGTGGAAGATCTACCAGGACATCGGCGACGGCTTGAACGCGGCCGGCTCGTGGGGCTGGATCAGCGACGCCTTCCGCGGCAACTACGGCGACAACTCGCTGCTGTACTTCAACAACTACCGGAGTGCCCAGCCCGGCAGCGCCCTGTACGAGAAGGCCCGCACGGGCACCGACGTCAAGGCGGGCGACGGCTACTTCGACCGGCTGCGCGCCGACGTGACGAACGGCACCCTGCCCCAGGTCTCCTGGATAGCCGCCCCCGAGGCCTTCAGCGAGCACCCGAACTGGCCGGTGAACTTCGGCGCCTGGTACATCTCGCAGGTCCTGGACGCGCTGACCGCGAACCCGGCGGTGTGGGCGAAGACCGCCCTGTTCATCACCTACGACGAGAACGACGGCTTCTTCGACCACGTCGTCCCGCCGTACCCGCCCGCCTCGTCGGCCTGGGGCCTGTCCACGGCGGACGTGTCCAAGGACCTGTACTCCGGGGGCGGCGGCTACGCGGCAGGCCCGTACGGCCTGGGCCCGCGCGTCCCGATGATCGTGGTCTCCCCGTGGAGCAAGGGCGGCTACGTCTGCTCCGAGACCTTCGACCACACCTCGGTGATCCGCTTCATGGAGAAGCGCTTCGGTGTGCAGGAGCCCAACATCTCCCCGTGGCGCCGCGCCGTCTGCGGAGACCTGACCTCGGCCTTCGACTTCAGCCAGGCGGACGCGACCCCCGCGGCCCTGCCCTCCACGGCGGGCTACATCCCGCCGGACCACAACGCCCACCCGTCCTACCACCCGGTGCCGCCGGCCACGGGCACCCTGCCCAAGCAGGAGGCCGGCTCCAAGCCGACGCGCGCCCTGGGCTACAGCCCGTACGTGGACGGCAAGGCCACCTTCTCCACGGGCAAGTTCACCCTGACGTTCGCCAGCGGTTCCGCCCTCGGCGCCCACTTCCACAGCACCTCGGGCAACCGTACGGACGGCCCCTGGCCCTACACGGTCGAGGCGGGCAAGACCCTTGTCGACACCTGGAGCACCAGCAGCTCCACCGGCAACCAGATCGACCTCACCGTGTGGGGCCCGAACGGCTTCCTGCGCACCTGGAAGGGCCCGGCGAAGAAGGCCGGCCCCGAGGTCACGGCCCGCCACGTGGACGCCACCGGCAACCTGGCCCTCACCCTGACCAACCCCGGCGCGGCCGCGGTCAACCTCACGGTGACCAACGCCTACGGCGGCGCGGCCCAGACCTTCAGGGTCAACCCCGGCGCCACGGTCTCCCACACGGTGGACCTGCGCACGACGGGCCGCTGGTACGACGTCAAGGTCGTCTCCGACGCGGACACCACTTTCCTGCGCCGGTTCGCCGGCCACGTGGAGACGGGCGCCCCGGGCATCTCCGACCCGGCGATCAAGACCGTCTGACCCGGTCCTCCGGTGCGCGCAGCAGCCGCCGTTCCAGGACCGGGAGGTCCTGGGGGCGGTGGCTGCGGGCGTGCCGGAGCAGCAGGTCGCGAGAGGTGTCCCCGACCCGGCGCCGCTTCGGGTGGCGGGTGGTGAACTCCTCGCTCGCGAAGAACCGCACGGCGCCCTCCAGCCCGGCCCGGTCCGTCTCCCGCACCGCCCACGCCAGTTCGTCCGTCGCCGCCCCGGCCAGCAGCCGCTGCGGACCCCGCTCGGCGAGCAGCCAGGCCGCGTCCCGGGGCTCCTTCCTCACGGCGCCCAGCCAGCTGAACACCACGCCCAGTGGCACTCCCCGTGGCAGGTCCGGTTCCTCCTCGCCCGCGGCGAGGGCTTCGGCGTACGCCCGCAGTCCCTCGGGCGCCGCGGCCGCCCACCGGGCCCGGTGCCGGGCAGGGATGCCGTCGGGGGACAGCGGGTCGAGCAGCCGGGTCCACTCGGGGGTGACGACCGCCCTCCCCGAGTCCTCCCAGCACATGCACTCGAACTCGTCGGCGCCTTCCTCGCGGTGGGGCGGCTGCAGGGCTCGGACCTCGGCGGCCTCCGCCGGGTCGCCTATCTCGTACGACCGGGGATGGTGCGGGTGCACGGCGCCGTCGGCCCGTGAGAACGAACCACCCATGATCAGCGGCTCTGTGCGCGATGTCGGTTCCACCGGGTGATGGTAGGCCGGGCGGGCACGCAAAAGCCCGTGGGGGGTACGAGGAAACCTCGTACCCCCCACGGGATCGAAAGGGTGAGTGACGGGACTTGAACCCGCGGCCACCTGGACCACAACCAGGTGCTCTACCAACTGAGCTACACCCACCACGAAGGGCGGCGGACCGCCCGTTCGATGTGCAAGCACAGCATAGCCGATCAGATGGGTGGTCCCGCGACGTGTTATCCGGCGGACCGGCTGCCGACGAGGGTGGCGGCGAGCCGGCCGGAGAGGCTGCCCGTGCGGCGGGCGGCGTGCGCGACGGCGGCCGCGGCGAAGGCCCGGATGATCGGGTGCGGCCGCGTCCCGTCCCCGTGCAGCTCCGGCTGGAAGAGTGTGGCGAGGAAGAAGGGGTGGCCGGGCAGCTCGGCGATGCGTACCTGCCCGTCCTCGTCGTGGCCCGAGAGCCGCAGCCCGTGCGCGGCGAGCTCCGGAAGGTGCCGGGGCGAGGGGCCGTAGTTGCAGTGGTAGCGCTCCATCGACCGCTCCGCGCCCAGCGCGGCCTCGGCGAGCGAGCCCGGTTCGGTCCGTACGAGGCCCTCGTGCCCGACGAGCGAGCAGGCCAGCGGTGTGATCACCGGGTCGGCGGCCTCCGGGTCGTTCTCGGCGTGCGCGGCGTCGCCCCGTCCGCAGACGGTACGGGCGTACTCCAGCAGGGCGTGCTGGAAGCCGCCGCAGGTCCCGAGGAAGGGGATGCCCTCCTCCCGGGCCACCCGGATCGCGGCCAGCACCCCGGCTTCGCTGACGTACGGGCTGCCGGGCAGCACCCACACCGCGTCGAAGCGGGCCGGCGTCCCGGCGGCGGCCTCGGCCCCGGCGTCGCCGGTGGGGATCCAGTAGGCGTCGAGGACCAGTCCGTCCCTGGAGGCGAGGGCGTCGAGGAGGACCGGGATCCGGGTGTGGGACTTCACGTGCGGGGAGCGGTCGCCGACGAGGGCGATCCGGGCGATCGGTGCGGTGGTCATGTCGTTCATGGTGATCCCGGACCCCACTTCAGCGCCAACGATTGTTCCTGCTGGATCGATAAGCAGTCCTGATGGCACCCTGATCACATGGACCCGCACCTGCTCCGCACGTTCGTCGCCGTGGCCCGGCTCTCCTCCTTCTCCGCCGCCGCCCGCGAGCTCGGCTACACCCAGTCCGCCGTGTCCCAGCACATCGCCGCACTGGAGGGGGACCTGCGGACCGAACTGTTCACGCGCCGGCCCGTGGCACCCACCCCGGCCGGGGCGCGCCTGCTGGAGCACGCCGGACCGCTGCTGCTGCGGCTCGACGCCGCACGGGCCGACGTCCTGCGACTGGCCGCCGCTCCGCCCGGGCGGATCACCCTCGCCGCGTCCCCGCTCGCCGTCGGCCCCCGGCTGCTCGCGGCCCTGCCCGCCACCGGGGTCACCCTGCGGGTACTGCCTCCGGCCGAAGTGCCCGCCGCCGTCGCCACCGGCGGCTGCGACCTCGGGCTCGTGGACGGCCCGGCCGCGCCCAGCGACCCGCTGCGGCTGCCCGACGTGGCCCCGCTCACCGTGACGGGCGTCGGCGAGGAGGAACTGGCCGTCCTGCTGCCCGCCGGGCACCCCTTCGCCGGGCGGGCCGGCGTCCGGCTCGACGATCTCGCCGACGCGCGCTGGCTCGACGCCCCCGGGGCAGGCCTGCCGCTGACCGCCGCCCGCACCGGCGCCCGCTACGACGGCACCGACGTGCTCGCCCTGTGCGCCCTCGCGGCCGCCGGGCACGGCCTCGTGCTGCTGCCGCGCCGCGTCGCCGAAGCGGCCGCGGCGGGGGTCGCCGTACCGCTGTCCGCGCCCCGCCTGGTGCACCGTACGGAACTGCTCTCGCCCGGCGCCCCGACCGGCGCGGCCGCTGCCCTCGCCGCGCGGCTCACGGCAGGATCCCCCGTATGACCGATGACACGGACAACGCCGCGGGCCCCGCCCCCTTCACCGCCGCCGACTACGCCGCCCGGATGGCCGCGGCCGCCGAGACCGCCGCCGAAGCGGGCCTCGCGGGACTGCTGATCGCCCCCGGGCCCGACCTCACGCACCTCACCGGATACCGCCCCACCGCCGAGACCGAGCGGCTCACCCTGCTCGTGCTGGCCGCCGGGCAGGAGCCGGTGCTCGTCGTGCCCACCCTGGAGGCCCCCGACGCGGCCAAGGCCGCCGGTGCCGCCGCGCTGACCCTGCGGGACTGGACCGACGGGAAGAACCCGTACGCGGTGACCGCCCCGCTGCTGGACGCGGCCGGGCGCTTCGGAGTGAGCGACAACACATGGGCCCTGCATCTCCTGGGACTGCAGCGGGAGTTGCCCACCACCTCCTACGTCCCGCTCACCGACTCGCTGCCCATGCTGCGCGCCGTGAAGGACGAGCGGGAGCTGGAGGCCCTCGCCGCGGCGGGGGCGGCCGCCGACGCCGCCTACGCGCAGATCCTCCATCTTCCGTTCGCCGGGCGGCGGGAGACGGACGTCGCCGCCGAACTGGCCTCCCTGCTGCGCGTGCACGGCCACTCCCAGGTCGACTTCACGGTCGTCGGCTCCGGCCCCAACGGGGCCAACCCGCACCACGAGGCGGGCGAACGGGTCATCCAGCACGGCGACATGGTGGTCCTCGACTTCGGCGGGCTGCGCTACGGCTACGGCTCGGACATCTCCCGCACCGTGCACGTGGGCGAGCCGAGCGCCGAGGAGCAGCGCGTCCACGACATCGTCCGCGAGGCCCAGCAGGCCGGCGTGGCGGCGGTCCGGCCGGGCGTCTCCTGCCAGGAGGTCGACCGCGCGGCCCGCGCGGTGATCACCGAGTTCGGCTACGGCGACCGGTTCATCCACCGCACCGGCCACGGCATCGGCGTCACCACCCACGAGCCGCCCTACATGGTCGAGGGCGAGGAGCAGCCCCTCGTGCCCGGCATGTGCTTCTCCGTGGAGCCGGGCATCTACCTGCCCGGCCGGTTCGGCGTGCGCATCGAGGACATCGTGACCGTCACCGAGGACGGCGCGCGGCGCTTCAACCACGCGCCGCGAGAGCTCGCCGTCGTCGAATAGCGGCCCTCACGGACCCAGCACGACCGCCGACTCGCCCGGCAGGTGGATCCGCCCGTCCGGGCCCGGGTGTTCGAGGGGCTCCCAGGCGGCCAGCACCCGCAGCCCGTTGCGGCCGAGCGCGATCGTGGCCGGCTCCGGGGAGAGGTTCACGGCCACCCGTACGTCGCCTCGCCGGAAGGTGAGCCAGCGGCGCTCCTCGTCGTAGGCGACCCGGACCGCCGCGAGGTCCGGGTCGCGCAGGTCCGGATGGGCGCGGCGCAGCGTCACGAGGGTGCGGTACCAGTCCAGCAGGCGGGCGTGGCCGGCCTGCTCGGGCTCCGCCCAGTCCAGACAGGAGCGGTCCCGGGTGGCCGGGTCCTGCGGGTCGGGGATCTCCTCGGCCTTCCAGCCGTGCGCCGCGAACTCGCGGCGCCGGCCGCTGCGTACCGCCTCGGCCAGCTCCGGGTCGGGGTGGTCCGTGAAGTACTGCCACGGGGTGCCCGCGCCCCACTCCTCGCCCATGAACAGCATCGGCACGAAAGGCCCGGTCAGCGCCAGCGTCGCGGCGCACGCCAGCAGCCCGGGGGAGAGCGAGGCGGCGAGCCGGTCGCCGAGCGCCCGGTTGCCGATCTGGTCGTGGGTCTGGGTGTAGCCGAGGAAGCGGTGGGCCGGGGTCCGGCGCCGGTCCACGGGCCGGCCGTGGGTCCGGCCGCGGAAGGAGGACCAGGTCCCGTCGTGGAAGAAGGCCCGGGTCAGGGTCTTGGCGAGGGCCGCCAGCGGTGCTTCGGCGAAGTCGGCGTAGTACGCCTGGGACTCGCCGGTCAGCGCGCAGTGCACGGCGTGGTGGAAGTCGTCGTTCCACTGGGCGTGCAGGCCCAGGCCCCCGTCCGAGCGCGGGGCGGTGGTGCGCGGGTCGCACCGGTCGGACTCGGCGATCAGGAACAGCGGCCGGCCGGTCTCGGCCGCCAGCTCGTCCACGGCCGCGGCCAGTTCCTCCAGGAAGGTCAGGGCCCGCCCGTCGGCCAGCGCGTGTACGGCGTCCAGCCGCAGCCCGTCGATCCCGTAGTCGCGCAGCCAGGCCAGCGCGCTGTCCAGGAGGTAGGAGCGCACCTCGTCCGAGCCGGGCGCGTCCAGGTTCACCGCCGCGCCCCACGGGGTGTGGTGGGTGTCGGTGAAGTACGGGCCGTAGGCGGGCAGGTGGTTGCCGGAGGGGCCGAGGTGGTTGTGGACCACGTCGAGGACCACCCCCAGCCCGGCGGCGTGCGCGGCCGCCGTGAAGCGGGCCAGTCCGGCCGGGCCGCCGTACGGCTCGTGCACCGCCCAGGGGGCGACCCCGTCGTACCCCCATCCGTGCCGGCCGGGGAACGGGCAGACGGGCATCAGCTCGACGTGCGTGACGCCGAGGGTGGTGAGGTGCCCGAGGCGGGCGGCGGCGGCGTCGAAGGTGCCCTCGGGGGTGAAGGTGCCGATGTGCAGCTCGTACAGGACGGCGTCCTGGAGCGGGATGCGCACCGCTCCGGCCCCCGGCGAGGGGAGGGCCCCGAAGTCGACCACCGCCGACAGGCCACCCGGCCCGTCCGGGAGCCGCCGGCCGCGCGGGTCCGGGCGCGGGGCGGAATCGCCGTCCAGCAGGAACCCGTACCGGCTTCCGTCGGAGGCCGGGGCCTGGACGGTCCACCAGCCGTCCCGCTCCGGATCGCGCGCCATGTCGTACGTCGCGTCGTCGAGTCGCATGGCGACGTGACCTGTCAGCGGTGCCCACACCTCGAACTGCACGGACGTTCCCCTCGTCTCCGGCGGTGTCCAGCATGCGTATCCTGCCCATCATTCCGGGCGTGGCGGGGGAGTTCTGGACACTCCGGCCCCGACGGGCCGACAATCACCCTGTGACGTCGAGTTTTGAGTTCCCACCCTTCCCCGCGCCGCGGCTGTCCGACGCCGAGCGCGACCGGGCGCTGGGCCAGCTGAGAGAGGGCGCTGCCGTCGGCAAGCTGTCCCATGACACCTTCCTGCGCCGGATGGAACTCGCCCTGGTCGCCCGCCGCTCCGAGGACCTGGCCGTCCTCACCGCAGACCTCCAGACGCGCGAGGAGGCGGCAAGTCCGTGGACCCGTCGGCTGTTCGGCTGGGTGGGACGGGTCTCCGCCGTCTCGGTCGGCGTCCGGCGTGCCTGGGCCGCCGAGAAGCTGCCCAAACTGCTGCTGCCGCACCCGACCGCGGCGGCCCTGCGGATCGGCCGCGACCCCGGCAACGGGTTGCGGCTCAGCCACGAGACCGTCTCGCGCGCGCACGCGGAGCTCAGCCTGCAGGGCGGGATGTGGGTGCTCAAGGACCTCGGCTCCACCAACGGCACCACGGTCAACGGGCGTCGAGTGACGGGCTCCGCGGTGGTCCGGGACGGCGACCAGGTGAGCTTCGGGAAGATGACCTTCCGGCTGTCGTCGAGCTGAGGCCGAGGGCGGCCCCCCGGCGTGCCGCGCCGTGGCCCAGGATGGCGGGCATGGAACACAGCCCCGAACACACACCCGTCGTACGCCGCGCTCGCGCCCGGGACCTGCCCCGCCTGGTCGAACTCATCCACGAGCACGTCGCGTACGAGAAGTCGGCCCCGCGGCCGCCGGACCTCGCCGAGCGGCTCGGGCCGCAGCTGTTCGCCGAGGGGGCCTCGGGGGCGTCCCCAGCGGTAGCCGGGGGAAAGTGGGTGCTGCTCGCCGAGACCCCGGACGGCGCGGTCGTCGGATACGCCGCCTGCTCGGCCGAGTTCGCCTTCTGGGACGCCCGGCACTACCTCCACATGGACTGCCTCTACCTGGCCGAGGAGGCCCGCGGCCACGGGCTCGGCGCCGCCCTGATGGACGGAGTGCGCGGCCTCGCCCGCGAGCTCGGCCTCGACCAGGTCCAGTGGCAGACCCCCGACTGGAACGAGGGCGCGATCCGGTTCTACGACCGGCTCGGCGCCACCGGCCTGCCCAAGCGCCGGTACGGACTGGACGTCGACTAGGCCGTCCTACGTCGCCCGCTCGGCCGCCGTGAGGCGTTCGTACGTGGCCAGGACGGTCCGGGACTGGTGTTCCACCTGGGTGGCCACCGGGACCCAGCGGGCCTGGAAGCGGGCCGCGAAGTCCTCGCACCACCCCGTGACCAGCCGGTCCAGCCCGGGCGCCGCCGGGTGGCCCTGCGTGCGCAGCACCCGCAGCAGCATCGCGGCGGCGCGCAGCGACATGCGCCGCCCGAAGGCGTCGATGCTGGCGATGTAGGCCGCCGTGGCCTCCGTGGGGGCCGCGGGGCCGGTCCACTCCGCGGTGATCCGGGGGATCAGCGCTAGCGTCCAGTCGACCGCGCGCAGCAGGGCCGCGGCGGCCGGGTCCGCGTACGGCGGCGGCCCGGGCGGGATCCCGTCACGGACACGGGCGACGAGCGCGGAGTCGCCGTCGAGCCGCGCCGCCAGCATCCGCAGGGCGCGGCGCGGGTCGGGGTGCGGGGCCGGGTCGTCCACCAGGTCGGAGGCCCACATGGGGACTTCGACGATCGCGGTGGTGCCGGCGTACCGGTGGGGGTGGTACCAGGTGCTGAGCCGGGTGTCCTCGGGGTGGAAGGCCCCGGCCGCCCCGCTCCCCGGCTGCGGTATCACGAAGATCCCGGGCCCGGGGGAGGGCCAGCCGGCGGCGTCCGAGGCCCCGTTCTCCACCGGGATGCGCAGCTCGGCCGCCGATTTGCCGAAGGGCTCGCAGAGGCCGGGTACGTCCCGGGTGAGCTGGACCCAGGAGCCGCCGAGGTCGGTGGCGTGCAGGGAGGCCTGGAGGACGGGCCGGAGTTCGTCGATCAGGCCGGTCAGGGCCAGGGTCTCGGGCGGCAGCCGGTCCGGGGCCAGTAAAGACGGCGCCCACTCGGGCTGTTCGGGTCCGGGGGGCCGGTAGAAGTGCCGGTGGTAGTCGAGGAGCGAGTACGGGCGGGGCGTGCGGTGCAGGTCCGCGCCGTCCGGGTCGGCGCAGAGCAGGAAGTGCCAGCCGCAGCCCGCCCGCGGGGCCGGCTCGTACAGGAGGCGGCGGGCGAGGGAGAGGACGGTGGCGCCGCCGACGGGTTCGTTGGCGTGGGCCCCGGCGACGACCAGGACGTTCCGGCCGGGCCCGGCCGGGCCGACCGCTTGGACGGAGAGCAGCCAGAGGGGCTGCCCGGCCCGCGAGGTGCCGGCCTGACGGATCCGCACCTCACGGGGGTGTTCGTCCGCGAGTGCGCGGGCGGCCAGGGCGAGTTCGCGCGGTGTGGGATAGCACATGTCACGGAGGAGGGTCACAAGGGATGCCATGCCCGCCGGGCCCGCAGCCTACCGCTCCGCAGCTCCCGTACTTCCGTCCGGGGAGGGCCCCGGGCGGGGCGTGAAGCGTACGGAGCCGCAGGACGGCCCGCCCAGTGGTCACTGCTGGTGCAGGCCGCGGCCCGAGAGGGTCAGGAAGGCTTCGCCCACCGCCTCCGACAGCGTCGGGTGGGCGTGGATGTGCCGGGCCACATCGCCCGGCTCGGCGTCCCAGCCCACGATCAGCTGGCTCTCCGCGATCATCTCCGAGACGTGCGGCCCCACCAGGTGCACCCCGAGCACCCGTCCGCCCCGCTCCGCGACCACCTTCACGGTGCCGCCCTGCCCGTGCACCATCCCCTTGGCCACCGCCGTCAGCGGCATCGAGTTGACCACCACGTCGTAGGCCGTGGCCCGGGCCTGCTCCTCGGTGAGGCCGACGGCCGCGGTCTGCGGCGCCGAGTACGTCACCCGCGGCACCGCCGCGTAGTCCACCGGTACGGTCGAAACCCCCGCCAGGGTCTCCGCCACCAGCAGTCCCTCCGCGAAGGAGGCGTGCGCCAGCCCCGGCGACGGCGGCGGCAGCAGGTCGCCCACCACGTGGATCCCGGCAACCGCCGTCTCCAGCCGGGACCAGTCGGCCGGCGCCACGAACCCCCGCCCGTCGGTGGCCAGCCCGGCCGCCGCGAGGTCGAGCCCGTCGGTGACCGGGACCCGGCCGACCGCCACGAGCAGCCGCTCGGCCGTCACCTCGCGCAGCTCCCCGCGCGCGGTGCGCACGGAGGCCCGTACGATCCCGCCCTCCACCACGGCCCCTTCCAGCCGGGCCCCCGTCCGGACGTCGATGCCGCGCTTCTTCAGGCCCCGCGCCAGATGCCGGGACACGTCCGCGTCCTCCAGCGGAACCAGCCGGTCCGCGGCCTCGACCAGCGTTACCTCCGCGCCCATGGAGCGATGGAAGGAGGCGTACTCCACCCCGATCGCCCCGCCGCCCAACACCACCACCGACGCCGGCAGCCCGGGGGCGAACAGGGCGTCGTCGCTGGTCACCACCGTGCGCCCGTCGGGCTCCAGACCGGGCAGGGTGCGCGGACGGGACCCGGTGGCCAGCACGATCCCCCGGGCGGCGGTGAACTCCCGTCCGTCTTCGGTCCGGATGGACCGCGGCCCGGTCAAACGGGCGCCGCAGCGCACCACACGCACCCCGGCGTGCTCCAAGTGCCCTTCCACGCCCTTGTGGTTGCGGGCGACGATGTCGTCGCGGGTGGCGGTCAGCGCCGCCCAGTCCACGGACTCCACCCTCGCCCGCACCCCCCACCGCTCGCGCGCCTCGGCTATGCCGTCGACGAGTTCGGCGGCGTGCAGCATGGCCTTGCTGGGGATGCAGCCGCGGTGCAGGCAGGTCCCGCCGACCTTGTCGCGCTCCGCGAGCAGGACGCTCAGGCCGAGGGCGGAGGCGCGCAGGGCGGTGCTGTAGCCGCCCGTACCGCCACCGATCACGATCACGTCCACCGTGCTGTCGTCAGTGCTGTCGTTGCTCATGTGCCCAGCCTGACCCGCCCGTTCCCCCGCGGTCCAAGGAAATGATCTTCTGGACTCCATGCACGTTCTCTATGCTTCCCGCTCATGAGTCTGCGCCAGATGGAGTACTTCCTCGCCGTAGTGGAGGAGTCCTCCTTCACCCGGGCCGCGGACTGTCTCCACGTCACCCAGCCCGCCCTCTCCCACCAGGTCAAAGCCCTGGAGCGGGCCGTGGGCGGCGCGCTGCTGGAGCGCATGCCGCGCGGGGTCCGGCTCACGGCCATGGGCCGCGCCTTCCTGCCCCACGCCCAGCTGGCCGTCCACAGCGCCCGGCAGGCCGAGCGGGCCGCCCGCGCCGCCGCGGGCGTGGCGGGCGGCGAACTGCACGTCGCGACCGTCCACGCGGTGGCCGTCGGACTCCTCCCGGGCATCGCCGCGCGCTGGCGCGCCGTGCACCCGGGGGTGTCGCTGGTGCTGCGGGAGTACGGCTCCACCGAGGCCCTGGAGGAGCAGCTGGAGCGGGGTGTCGCCGATGTCGCCGTCGGACCCGAACCCAAGGAGTGGACCGGACCGCTGCTCACGGTCGGCCGGGAGGAACTCGTCATCGTCGTTCCCTTCGACGACCCCCTCGCAGGCCGGGGCGCCGTCCGCCTCGGTGAGCTGGCCGACCGCGACTGGATCCGCTGCGCGATGGAACCGGTCGTCGAGGGCCGGCTCGTCCTCGACCGGGCGTGCGGCACGGTGGGCTTCACCCCGCGCACGGTGCTGCGTACGGAACACACCTCGACGGCCGTACGGATGGCGGCCGCCGGGGTGGGCATCGTCATGGCCCCGGCCCACATGGTCCGGGGCGCCGTCGGCGAGGACTGCGTACTGCTCTCCCTCGACCCGCCGTGGCACCGGCCCCTGGCCGTCTTCTCCAGGGTCCGGCTGACCGGTGCGGCGGCGGCGTTCGCGGATCTAGTCGTCGCGGAGCAGGACCCCCACGGGCGAGAGGGCCAGTAGGTCCGCCAGGTCCGCCTCGCCCTCGTACGCGAGGCCGGACGAGTTCCCGGACGAGTTCTCGGACGTGCTCCCGTCCGCGTCCCGCCGCCCGCCGGGCAGGCCCGGCAGCGGGGTCCACCGGCCCGGCGGCAGCGGCAGGGCGGTCCCGCGCCAGCCTCCCGATTCCGCCAGCCGGTGCGAGAGGCGGGTGGTCACCGCCACCAGGCCGGGCGGGCGGGCGAAGGCCAGGCAGTGCTCCGCCGCCGCACCCCGGGCCCAAAGCGGGGCGTAGCCGGTGAACAGCCCGGGCCGGGCCCGGCGCAGCCGCAGCAGGGCGGCCGTCAGCGCCAGCTTCTCCTCGGCCGGGCCCTGCGGGGCGGACCCCGCGTCCAGCCGGGCCAGCGCCTCCCGCGGGAAGCGGACCGGGCGCCGGTTGTCCGGGTCCACCAGGGCCCGGTACTCGGTCTCGGCGCCCTGGTAGACCTCCGGGACCCCGGGCATCGCCAGGTGCAGCAGCGTCATGCCGAGCAGATTGGCGCGGGCCGCCTCCGCGAGGTCCGCGGGCAGATCGAGCGGGCCCGGGGCGTACCCGGCCACGGTCGCCTCGTAGTCCTCGTCCCGGTCGGTCCAACTGGTGCGCAGGGCGGCCTCGCGGACCCCTTTGAGCAGTGCCTCGGCCAGCCGCGGCGCGGCCTGCGGGACCTCCCCGAGGCCCAGCGCGGTCTGCCGGGCCGTCCAGGCCAGCCGGGGATCCGGGCCGCTGACCGCCTCCATCGGCCCCGGTGCCTGCGACAGCACCGAGATCCGGGCCCGGACGTCCGCGCTGCGCTTGGTGTCGTGCGTGGACAGCACCGTCCCCGACCCGGGCCAGTCCCGGTCCAGGCGGGCGCAGTACGCGTGGAACTCCGCGGTCGGCACCGCCGGCCGCCCCGGATCCCCGCCGACCTCGGTGGCCGACAGCAGCGGCGCGTACCGGTAGAAGGCACGGTCCTCCAGCGACTTGGCGCGCAGCGCGGCCGAGGTCTGGGCGAAGCGGGCGGCGAAGGCGGGATCGCGCAGCAGCAGCTCCCGTACGCCGGTCACCGCGGCCGGACCGGCCGCAGAGGCTGCCCGCTCCATGGCCCGCGGATCGGGCCCGTCATCGCCGGGATACGGCCGGTATACCGGGTAGGCGATCAACAACTCCCGCACCGCGTCGGCCAGTTCCGGACCGGCCTGGCGCTCCAGCGCGCCCAGCTCGGCGGCCAGGTCACCGGTCAGCACCTCCCGCGCGCATGCCTCCGCCGTCCGCTCCCACTCCGGGGACGCCGTCGACTCCTCGTACCGCCGGGCCAGTTCGGCGGCGCCCGCCGGGTCGGTGAACACCCCGTCCACCCGGTATAGCGCGTCGTATCCGGTGGTCCCCGCCACCGGCCACGCGGGCGGCAGCCGCTCGTGGCGGGCCAGGATCTTCTCCACCACCACCCAGCAGTGCGGCCCCGCCGCCGCCCGAAGCCGCCGCAAGTACCCCTCCGGGTCGGCCAGTCCGTCCACGTGGTCGATCCGCAGCCCCTCGGCCACCCCGTCCCGGACCAGCTCCAGCACCTTCGCATGGGTGGCCGCGAAGACCTCCGGGTCCTCCACCCGGACCCCGATCAGCTCCGAAATGGTGAAGAACCGGCGGTAGTTGAGGGCAGTACGGGCCTCCCGCCACCAGGCGGGCCGGTACCACTGTGCGGCCAGCAGCTCGGGCAGCTCCAGCCCCGCGGTGCCCTCCCGCAGCGGGAACTCCTGCTCCCCGTAGCGCAGCACCTCACCGTCGGCTCTCAGGTCGCAGGATTCCACGGGCCCGGCGAGCACCGGCAGCAGCACCTGGCCGCCGCCCGCCTCCCAGTCGATGTCGAACCAGCGCGCGAACGGCGAGTCCGGCCCGTCCCGCAGGACCTCCCACAGCGGCCGGTTCAGCCGCAGCGGCGCGGGAACCGCCATGTGGTTCGGCACGATGTCGAGCACGAGGCCCAGCCCGTGCGCCCGGGCGGCCGCGCCGAGCGAGCGCAGACCGGCCTCGCCGCCCAGCTCCTCGCGGACCCGGGAGTGGTCGGTGACGTCGTACCCGTGCGCCGAGCCGGGCACCGCCTCCAGCACGGGGGACAGGTGCAGGTGCGACACGCCGAGCGAGGCGAGGTACGGTACGGCTGCCTCGGCCGCCGCGAAGGGGAACTCCGGGCGCAGCTGGAGGCGGTAGGTCGACGCCGGAGTGACAGGTGTCGGAACATCAGATTCCGATTGGACGCTTGACTGCGGCTGGCTCATGAGAACGTACGTACCCAGCCTGCCGGATTCCGTGCCATTACCCAATGCATCCGGGTGACTGCGCCGGGTTAGTGTTGATCAAGTGGTTGGAACCGTCAACACCTATCGAAGAGTCATAGCCCTGACCGGGCCCCTACTCCCGCTCGTCTCTTTCCTCGCCCGACTGCCCGTCGCGATGTCCCAGTTCGGAAGCGTCCTGCTGGTCGCGCAGACCAGCGGATCCCTCGCCGCCGCCGGCATCGTCGGAGGCACCCTCTCCGCCGGGCAGGTGGTCTTCGGCCCCGTCCTGGGCCGGCTCGCCGACCGCCACGGGCAGCGGCCCGTCGTACTCGGCGCCGCGGCCGTCAACGCCGTCGCGACCGCCGCTCTGGTCGCCGGAGCCCTGGGCGGCCTCGGCACCGTCCCGCTCGCCGCCATCGGTGCCGTCACCGGCGCCTCCGTACCGCTGATCGGACCGCTCGCCCGGACCCGCTCCGTGGCCCTGGCGCACCGCGCCAAGTCCGACGAGAGCGTGGTGGGCGCCGTCCACTCGCTCGAAGGCACCCTGGACGAGATCTCGTTCGTCTTCGGACCCGCCCTCGTCGGCCTCGCCGCGCTCGTCGCGCACCCGGCCGTCGCCCTCGGCGGCGCGGCCGGACTCGTCGCCGTCTTCGGTACCGCCTACGCACTGCACCCGACCGCCGCCGTCACCGGGGGCACCCCCGGACGGAGTCCGGGGGACCGGGGCGCGCGGGCACGGACGAAGGGGGACCGGGTCAAGCAGCCGCGCGTGGTCCACGCCGTCCGCGGCTCGCTCGCCCTCCAGGGCGCCATGTTCGGCGCCTGTCAGGCCGGAATCGCCGCGCTCACCGCCCAGTTGGGCGTCCCCGGCCAGGCCGGGATCGTCTACGCCGCCATGGGTGTCGTCAGCGCCGTCGTGGGCCTGGCACTCGGCGCGCTGCCCGCCCGCTTCGGACTGCGGCTGCGCTGGCGGGCCGCCACGGGCGCCGCGCTGGTCCTGTCGGTGCCGCTGCTGTTCACCGACACCCTGTGGCCGCTGTACGCGGTCGTCACCGTGCTCGGCGCGGCCTACGCACCGCACCTGATCACCGCCTTCGCGCTCACCGAGCGCGTCGTCGAACCGGCCCGGCTCGCCGAAGCGATGGCCTTCGCCGCCAGCTCGCTGGTCGCCGGCCAGGCCGTCGCGCTCGCCGTCTGCGGGCGGCTCGCCGAGTGGTACGGGCCCGCCGGGGCCTTCTCCGTCGCCGTGGGGGCGGCCGCCCTGGCCATGGCGCTCGCCCTCGTCACCCGCGTACCGTCCACCCGCACCCGCGCCGAGGCGTTCATCCCCGCGCAGCAGACCGGCTCCCCGGCCTAGAGGGAGCCCGGTGAGGCCCCGGCCGCCGGGGAGGTGCCCGCCGTCGACGGGAGCGGCACCTACGCCGGGCGCTGAAGCACCACCAGGCACCGTCCCGCCAGCGCCACCCGGTCCCCGGCCGCATACTGCGGCCCGGTGCCGGGTGGCAGCACCTCCGGCCGGGCGGTGTCCACCACCAGGCGCCACTGCGCCCCGTGCCCCGCCGGAATGGTGAAGTCCTGCGGATCGGCGCCCGCGTTGAACATCAGCAGGAACGAGTCGTCGGTGATCCGCTCCCCACGGCTGCCCGGCTCGGAGATCGCCTCCCCGTTCAGGAACACCGTCAGCGCCCGCGCGTGCTGCGCCTGCCAGTCGCGGGCCCGCATCTCCTCTCCGTGCGGGGTGAACCAGGCGATGTCGGAGAGCTCGTCGTGCGTGCCCTCCACCGGCCGCCCGTGGAAGAACCGGCGCCGCCTGAAGACCGGGTGGTCACGGCGCAGCCACACCATCCGACGGGTGAACTCCAGCAGCGCGGGGGCGGGTTTGCCGGGCTCGGGCCACTGCACCCAGGACAAATCGTTGTCCTGGCAGTAGGCGTTGTTGTTGCCGCCCTGCGAGCGCGCGAACTCGTCGCCGTGGCTGAGCATCGGCACGCCCTGCGACAGCATGAGCGTCGCCGTGAAGTTGCGCATCTGGCGCTCGCGCAGCTCCACGACCTCCGGGTCCTCGGTCGGCCCCTCCACCCCGCAGTTCCACGACCGGTTGTGGGTCTCGCCGTCCCGGTTGCCCTCCCGGTTGGCCTCGTTGTGCTTCTCGTTGTACGAGACCAGGTCGTTCAGGGTGAAACCGTCGTGGCAGGTGGTGAAGTTGATGGAGGCCAGCGGCCGCCGCCCGTCGTCCTGGTAGAGGTCCGAGGAACCGGTCAGCCGCCCCGCGAACTCCGCCAGCGTGCGCGGCTGCCCGCGCCACAAGTCCCGTACGGTGTCCCGGTACTTGCCGTTCCACTCGGTCCACAGCGGCGGGAAGTTGCCCACCTGGTAGCCGCCCTCGCCCAGGTCCCAGGGCTCGGCGATCAGCTTCACCTGGCTGACCACCGGATCCTGCTGGACCAGGTCGAAGAACGAGGACAGCCGGTCCACCTCGTGGAACTGGCGCGCCAGCGTCGCGGCCAGGTCGAAGCGGAAGCCGTCCACGTGCATCTCGGTGACCCAGTAGCGCAGCGAGTCCATGATCAGCTGGAGGACGTGCGGGGAACGCATCAGCAGCGAGTTCCCGGTCCCGGTGGTGTCCGTGTAGTGCCGGGGATCGTCCGCCAGCCGGTAGTAAGAGGCGTTGTCCAGCCCGCGGAAGGACAGGGTCGGGCCCAGGTGGTTCCCCTCGGCGGTGTGGTTGTAGACCACGTCGAGGATCACCTCGATCCCGGCCTCGTGCAGGGCCCGGACCGCCGACTTGAACTCCAGCACCTGCTGGCCGCGGTCACCCGAGGCGTAGCCGTTGTGCGGGGCGAAGAAGCCGATGGTGTTGTAGCCCCAGTAGTTGCTCAGCCGGTCGTTGACCAGCCGGTGGTCGTTGACGAACTGGTGCACCGGCATCAGCTCCAGCGCCGTCACCCCGAGCTTGGCCAGGTGCCCGATGACCGCCGGGTGCGCGAGCGCCCCGTACGTGCCGCGCAGCTCCTCCGGGAGGTCCGGATGCCTCATCGTCAGACCCTTGACGTGGGCCTCGTAGAGCACGGTGTGGTGGTACTCGTGGCGCGGCGGCCGGTCATTGGCCCAGTCGAAGTACGGGTTCACCACGACCGAGCTCATGGTGTGCGGGGCCGAGTCCAGGTCGTTGCGGGAGTCGGGCCGGCCGAAGTGGTAGCCGTACACCGCCTCGCCCCAGTCCACGCTGCCGCTGATCGCCCGCGCGTACGGGTCCAGCAGCAGCTTCGCCGCGTTGCAGCGCTTGCCGCGCTCCGGTGCGTACGGCCCGTGGACGCGGAACCCGTACCGCTGGCCCGGCATGATGCCGGGCAGGTACGCGTGCCGGACGAAGGCGTCCGTCTCGCGCAGCTCCACCGCGGTCTCCGAGCCGTCGTCGTGGAGGAGGCACAGCTCGATGCGTCGGGCGGCCTCGGAGTAGACCGCGAAGTTGGTGCCGGCGCCGTCGTAAGTGGCGCCGAGCGGATACGCCTGTCCCGGCCAGACCTGCATAGATAACGACTCTTCCCATTCTGCCCCGGCTGATCCGGCTGGACCACGTCACTGCCAGATCTTCCCCGAAAGAGGGTCCTCACGCGTGGACTTGGGTTGGTCCCTCCGGGTGACCCGGAGGGCTGATTTGCGGCTCTGCGGACTGTGTGGGGATCGGATAATGGGTCAACGGGCGGTCGCTGTAAGGGCCATCGGGCTGCACCGGGTCGCGCGCGCGGAGTACCCTTCCGTGATCACTGGAGACGGGCGTCCAGACGCAGAAGGCGGTGCACGGGTGAGCTCGGGAGGTCTGGAGCTGCCCCCTGGTGACAACGGTCACGAGGGCGGCCCGGCGGACGCCGCAGGCGCGACACCCGCAGGAGTGCCGGCCGGGGCGGTGTCACTGGCCCCACAGGCGACCGGGAGCGCACGGGCCGGGGCCGAGCTGGACTGGGGCGCGGAGACCTGGAGCGAGGTCCGCACGCGGGCGCAGCGGGCGGGTCGTGCGTACATCTGGCTCAATCTCATCGAGCAGCGGCTGCGGTCGGTGGTCGGCGCGGTGCTGCGGCCGGTCTACGAGCCGGTGCACGGCGGGGACGACTGGGTCGTCGCCGCCGCCGGGCCCGCCGGGCAGGAGTGGGTGCAGCGGGCCGTGGCCGTGCGCGAGGTCAGCCGGCGCAAGGGCTATCTGCTCGACTCGGCCGACGACAACGTGCTGAGCTTCCTGACGCTTCCCCAGCTGCGGGAGCTCATGGTCCAGCACTGGCCCTGCTTCGAACCGTATTTCGACGACCGGCGCGAGATCGAGCTCGCGCTGGACGAGCTGGAGGTCACCCGCAACGTCGTCTCCCGCAACCGGGCGCTGTCCAGGCCGGTACTGGAACAGGCGGAGCGGGCCTCGGCGCGGCTGCTGGAGGTGCTGGGAGGGGGTTCGGGCAGCCCGTCGGCCGACCGGCTGCCGATCGACGCCGTCGAGGACCTGGTGGGCGACCGGTACGCGGACGTCATCTCGGTCCATCCGGACCGGGTGCGGCTGCAGCGCCAGCTACCGGCCGAGGACCTCTTCGGGGGCGCGAGGCGGCTCGACGCCATCGGCATAGGGCTCAACCTGCTGGTCCAGAACTTCTCGGGCCGAAGACTCGTCCGGCTCACGGAGGCCGGCTGCCGCGTGCGGCTGCTGTTCCTGAACCCGGCGAGCAGCGCGGTCAAGCGGCGCGAGCGGGAGCTGGGACTGCGCAAGGGCGAGCTGAGCCGCTCGGTGGAGATGAACATCCTGCACGTCCGGCGGGTCCGGGCGGGCCTGCGCGATCCCTCGCGCTTCGAGATCCACGTCTTCGACGAGACCCCGCGCTTCACGGCCTATCTGGTGGAGGGCCAGTCCTCGGGCATCGCGGTCGTCCAGTCCTACCTGCGCCGGGCACGCGGCATGGAATCCCCGGTCCTGGTCCTGCGCGGCGGCGGCCGCGGCGTCCCGAAGGACGCCGACCACGGGCTGTTCGCGACGTACCGCGAGGAGTTCGAATCCGTATGGGAGGACTCCCGTCCGGTTTCGTGACGGGGGGTGTCCGAGCCGTGGCCCCCGGCCCCGGCGGACGGCTTGTCAGTGGCCCGTGGCAGGCTGAAAGCCGTTGACCGAAGGTGTACGGGGGGAAGGCGCGTGATGGGGGACTGGTACGGCGGTGTGCTGATCGGGTTCGACCTGGAGACGACCGGCACGGAGCCGGGGGAGTCGCGGATCGTGACGGCGGCGGTGGTCGAGGTGCGGGGCGGGGAGGTGCGCGGCCGGCGCGGCTGGCTCGCGGATCCGGGGATACCGATCCCGGACGAGGCCGCGGCGATCCACGGGATCAGCACCGAGCGGGCGGTCGCCGAAGGCCGCCCGGTGCGGGAGGTCGCGGACGAGGTCGCCGAGGCGCTGGTCGGGCACTGGCGCAGCGGCGCGGTGGTCGTCGCGTACAACGCGGCCTTCGACCTCACCTTGCTCTCGGCGGAACTGGCGCGGCACGGACTGCCGTCGCTCGCCGACCGGCTGGGCGGCGTGGCGGTGCCGCCGGCGCAGCCCGGGGGAGGGACGGGGCCGGTCGTGGACCCCCTGACCATCGACCGTGCGGTCGACCGCTACCGGCGCGGCAAGCGGACCCTGGAGGCGGTCTGCGGGGTGTACGGGGTCACCCTCGACGACGCGCACGACGCCGGGGCGGACGCGTTGGCGGCGGTGGAGGTGGCACGCGCGATAGCCGCGCGCCATCCCGAGGTGGCCGCGCTCACGCCGGCCGACCTGCACGCCCGCCAGGGCACCTGGCACGCCCGCTGGGCCCGGGACTTCCAGTCCTACCTGCGCCGCCAGGGCACCCCGGACGCGGTGATCGACACGGCCTGGCCGCTGAGGGGCCTGGTCCCGGCGGGCGCCTGACCGCACGCGGCGGCTATCGCAGGAGCCAGTTCCGGGTCAGTTCCATGACCTCCGCGCGGCTGCGGCCGCCGTGGTCGGCGGCGACGACGTAGCTGCCGATCCGTACGGAGAAGGTGAGCATGCAGCGGACCTCGACGTCGCCCTCGTCGGGGCAGAACTCGCCGAACAGCGAACGCAGGTAGTCCATCCGCCGGTTGTCGGCGCGCCGGAGCCGCTGAGCGACGGCCTCGTCGCGCCGGGCCCAGTCGCGGATCGCGAGGTCGACCGCCACGCCCGTCATCGGCTTGTCCCCGTACGAGGCGACGATCGTGAACAGCCGGTCCAGCTTGGCCCGCGCGTCCCCGCCACCGCTCTCGACCTGATCGATCACGGCCTCGGTGACCTCGCGCTCCCACGTGTCGAGCATCTCGGTGAGCAGCGCTCCCCGGTTGCGGAAGTACCCGTAGAAGCCGCCCTTGCTGACGCCGAGTGCCTGCGCGAGCGACTCGATGCGGACCGCCTCCGGGCCCCCGGCGGCCAGCGCCCGCAGCCCCTCCTCGATCCATGTGCCGCGAGGCGTGCGCGCCGTACCCATGATCTGTCTCCGCTCACGTGTCCCCCGGCTATACGGTGCCGTATAGCCGGGTGCTAGCCTTCTCCTATACGGCATCGTATAGATAGGGGCTTGCTCATGAGACTCCCGAAGACCGCGCACACCTCCCGTCCCTGGCGGATCCACGAGATCGCCGGCGACTTCCAGGTCGAGGACGTGTGGGAGCTGCCGACCCCAGGAGGTCCTGACGACCTCGCACATCTCGTGGACCAGTTCGCGCAGGACAAGGGGGAGCCCATCGACTCCCCCGTGGGGCGCGCGCTCTTCGCGATCCGCTGGAAGCTCGGGGCGCTGTTCGGCTGGGACAAGCCCGAAGACGGCGTCGGGGGCCGACTGTCCACGCTTCGGGACCGGCTCCCGGCGGACCTCCGCGAGGGCCCCAGGGGGCCGGACCTGACTGCGGTTCCGTTCACCTCCGTCTACCAGACGCACGACGAGTGGGCGGCGGAGATGGGCAACAAGACCGTGCACGGGGTGATGCACATCGGCTGGGTCCCGGACGGGGCGGGCGGCTACCGCGGCCAGATGGCCGTCCTGGTGAAGTCCAACGGACTGTTCGGCGGCCTGTACATGGCGGGCATCAAGCCCTTCCGGTACCTGGGGGTCTATCCGGCGCTGATCCGGGGAATCGGACGGGAGTGGCAGGCGCGCGCCGCCGATAGGTCCGCGGGCTCGGCGGGCGCCGTCGGCTCCGCGGGCTGACCGGACCCGCCGGACGGGCCTACGCCCCCCACTCGTCGGTGTACTCGACGTGGATGTCGCGGGCGCGGGCGTCGCCGCAGCGCACCTGCGCGCAGCAGTGCCCGTGGCGGGAGCCGTCGCGGACGTGGCCGGGACCGTCCTCGGCCACCCGCCGCAAGACGCCGGCGGTCTCGCGGAACACCCTCGCGCTGCCCGTCACGAACAGGGTCTCGGCGTGGAGGTGCTGGCGGAGCACGTCGCGGTTCCCCGCGTGGTGCAGGGCCGCGAGGCCGGTGCCGGGCTCCCGGACGGACAGCTCGACGCTGCGCCGCCGGCCAGGGCCGAGCCGCCCTCGCAGCTCCTTCCAGCGCGAGGGAGCGAACTGGAGCGAGTGGTGGAGCAGGACGAGGTCGAGCCCGCGTGACTGCGCGTCCGGGCGGGAGCCCCGCAGGGGCAGGTGGATCAGCGAGCGCGGCGAGGAGGCGGCCAGGGTCCACAGCCCGGCCATGAGCCGGGCGGCCTCCTGGTCGACGTAGGCGTTCAGGTACCAGGAGCCGTCGAGGAGCACGGCGCGCTCCGGCGGCCGGGCCGGGCGGATCACCTGGAACTCGTCCGCGCCGAGGCGGGCCCGGTGGACGGTCAGGGACAGCTTCATCAGAACGTGCTCCAGCGCGCTTCCCGGTCGCCCTCGCGCAGGGAGGCCACCCGGCGGCGGAATTCGGCCAGCGCCTTCGGACTGGTGGGGGCGTGCTGGGAGACCCAGGCGCAGCTGGCCGTCTCACGGGCCCCGCGCAGCACCGCGCAGCCTTCCCAGTCGCGGACGTCCCATCCGTACGCGCTCACGAACGCCTCGTAGGACTCGGCGGGCAGGCCGTACCGGTCGCGGGCGAGGGCCATCACCACCAGGTCGTGTTCGCGCAGGTCGGCCGATACGGTCTCCAGGTCGACCAGGACCGGGCCGTCCGGGCCGACGTGCACGTTGCGGGGCAGGGCGTCGCCGTGGATCGGGCCCGGGGGCAGGTGCGGCACGAGCCCGGCGACCTCACCGGCGTAGGCGTCGCGACGGGCTCTCAGGTACGCGGCGTCCGCCGGGTCGATGGCGTCCGCGGCCAGCCGCAGCCAGCGCTCGACGCCGCCCAGCAGGTCCCGCGCGGCCAGCGGGAACGGCGGCGCGGGCAGGGCGTGGAGCTGCCGCAGCAGTACGGCGAGGTCCTCGGGGCCCGCGGGACGCACCGCGCCCGGCAGCCGGTGCCACAGCGTCACCGGATGCCCGGCCACCAGCCGTGCCCTCGGTTCGGCGGCGCGGACCGCCGGGACGCCGGCTCCCGCCAGCCAGTGCGCGACGGCCAGTTCACGCTCGGCCCGGCCGAGCAGCGCCGGGGCCGCGCGGCCCACCTTCACCACCAGGTCCCCGGCCGCGAAGACCGCGTTCTCGCCCAGGGCCAGCAGCGCGGCGCCACCGTCCAGGCCGGCCTGCGCCAGTACGTCCCTGGCCCGCCCCTCGTCCATGTCGTTCTCCGGATCCGGATCGTCGTGAATGCGCCAAGTCTCCCATCCGGGTGTGCGATGCATTGACGCGGCATCAGGCCCTGCGCACGATGACCGCAGCCCGGCCGTCCCGATGCGGACGACCCGGACGATCCGCCGGGGAGGGGGTGAAGGTGACCGCCGCCGCCCCCGTGCGCACGGGCCGACGGGCCGACCCCGGAGCCTGGTTCCTGGTCCTGCCCGCCCTCGTACCCATCCTGCTGCTCAGCGTCGGCCCGCTCCTCTACGGCCTCGCCCTCGCCTTCACCGACGCCCAGTCCGGGCGGACCGAGCCCACCCGATGGGTCGGGCTCCGGGGCTTCCAGGACCTGCTCCACGACCGGCTGTTCTGGGAGTCGTTCCGGATCGGCCTGGTGTGGGCGGCCGGGGTCACCGTCCCGCAGTTCCTGCTGGGACTCGGCCTCGCCCTGCTGCTCAGCCAGAACCTCCGGCTGCGCTGGCTGGCGCGCTCGCTCGCGATCATTCCGTGGGCCATGCCCGAGGTGGTGGTCGGCATCATGTGGCGGCTCGTGTACCACCCCGACGCGGGGGTGCTGGGCGAGACCCTCTCCGGCCTCGGCCTCGCCGGGGACACCGACTGGCTCAGCGGCCTCGCCACCGCCCTCCCCGCCGTCGTCGTGGTCGGCATCTGGGCGGGCATGCCGCAGACCACGGTCGTGTTGCTGGCCGGACTCCAGAACACCCCGCACGAGCTCCACGAGGCCGCCGCCCTCGACGGCGCCGGGGCCTGGCGCCGCTTCCGGGCGGTGACCTGGCCCGCGATCCGGCCGGTGGCGCTGTCCGTCAGCGCGCTCAACCTCATCTGGAACTTCAACTCCTTCGCCCTGGTCTACGTACTGACCAACGGCGGGCCCGGCGGCCGCACCCGGCTGCCCATGCTCTTCGCGTACGAAGAGGCCTTCCGCTACGGCCAGTTCGGCTATGCCGCGGCGATGGGGTGTGTGATGGTCGCGGTGATCTCGGTCCTGCTCGCCGTGTACCTGGCCGGCCGGCTCAGGGAAGGGGACGCCTGATGGGGCCGCGCCGCGGGGTACGGGCCTCCCGGGCCGCCCCTGTCTCCCGGACCTCCCGGGCCGCGCGGGCCGGCCAGTACGCAGTGCTCGCCGCCTACCTGGTCTTCCTCGCGTTCCCGTTCCTGTGGCTGGTCTCCACCGCCTTCAAGCCCGCGCGTGAACTCGGCAGCCTGCACCCCACCTGGATTCCCGAGGACCCGACCCTCGGCAACTTCCGCCAGGCCTTCGCCGAGCAGCCACTGGTGCACGCCGCGCTGAACAGCCTGCTCGCCGCGGTGTGCGCCGCCGTGATCGCGGTCGTCCTCGCCACCCCCACGGCCTTCGTCCTCGCCCGCCGGCCCGGGCGGGCGGCCGCGGCCGCCACCGGCTGGGTCGTGGTCAGCCAGGCCTTCCCCTTCGTCCTGGTGATCATCCCGCTGTTCCTGGTGCTGAAGAGCCTGTACCTGGTCAACTCCGTGCCGGGCCTGATCCTCGTCTACGTCGTCTGGTCGCTGCCGTTCGCCCTGTGGATGCTGGTCGGCTACGTCCGCGCCGTGCCGAGGGAGCTGGAGGAGGCGGCCGCGATGGACGGGGCCGGGCGGCTGCGCACCCTCGTCTCGGTCGTCGCGCCGCTGCTGGCGCCGGGGATCGTGGCGACCGCGCTGTTCGCCTTCATCACCGCCTGGAACGAGTTCTTCTTCGCCCTCGTCCTCCTCAAGACCCCGGAGAAGCAGACCTTGCCGGTCGTCCTGACCCACTTCCTGGGCGCCGAGGGCGCCGCCGACCTCGGCCCGCTCGCCGCCGCGGCCTTCCTCGCGACCCTGCCCTCCCTGGTGATCTTCGCGGTCATCCAGAAGCGGATCACCGGCGGCATGCTGGCCGGGGCGGTGAAGAGCTGATGAGGACCAGCGGGTGGCGGGCCGGGGCGGGGGCGCTCGCACTGCTGGCCGGGCTGCTCGGCGGGTGCTCGGCGCCGGGCGGCGCCGCCGCCGGTGACGGGCCCGTGCGGCTGAGCTTCCAGTCGCTGGCCTGGCAGAAGGAGTCCGTCGACGCGAACAAGGCCCTGGTCGCGGAGTGGAACGCCGCCCACCCCGAGGTCCAGGTCCGTTACGTCCAGGGCAGCTGGAGCAGCGTCCACGACCAGCTGCTGACCTCCTTCGAGGGCGGCGAGGCGCCCGACGTCATCCACGACGCCTCCGACGACCTCGCCGACTTCGCCCACGGCGGCTACCTCGCCGACCTGCGGCCCCTCCTCTCCGAGCGGCTAAAGACCGACATCCCGGCCGCCTCCTGGGAGTCCGTGACCTTCGGAGCCGACGATGGTGTGTACGGAGTCCCGTTCCTCCAGGAACCCAGGGTGCTGATGGCCAACACCGGGCTCCTGCGCGCCTCGGGGGTCCGCATCCCCACCCCCGAAGCCCCCTGGAGCTGGGAGGAGTTCCGTACGGCCGCCCGACAGCTCACCGGCGAGGGCCGGTACGGGGTGGCCTGGCCGCTCAAGGATCCGGTCTCCGCCACCCTCGACCTCGGGCTGTCCGCGGGCGGCAGGCTCTTCCACCGCGACTCCGGCGGAAAGGCCGTCATCCGCTGGGCGGAAGGCGACGCCGTGGTCCCCGCCACCATCCGGGCCCAGATCGAGACCGACCGCAGCGCCTCCCGGGCCACCCTCGCCATGGGCGGGTCCGACACCCTGCCGGGCTTCTTCGGCGGCCGGTACGCGATGGTGCCGCTCGGGTTCTCCTACCGCCAGCAGATCGCGCGGCAGGCTCCGCCCGGCTTCGCGTGGCAGGTGCTGCCGCCTCCGGCCGGGGCGGACGGCCTCGGCGGGCCGATGCAGGGGGTGAGCCCGCAGACCCTCTCCATCGCGCGGGACAGCCCGCACAAGAAGGAGGCCGCGGCCTTCGTCGACTTCATGCTGAGCCCGGCCAACATGGTCCGCCTCGCCCGCGGCGACTGGATGCTGCCGACCGGCACGCGGGCGCTGGCGGACCCCGCCCTGCACACCCCCGAGCTCGGCTGGGCCACGGGCACGGCCCTGGCGGGCGGGCTGCGCCCGGCGCCCGCCCAGTCGGTGCGCGGCTATCCCGAGTGGAAGGACAAGGTCGCCACGCCGACGCTCCAGGAGTTCTACAGCGGGGCCATCGACCTGGGAGAGCTGGAGAAACGCCTGGTGGGGGACGGGAACCGGGTGCTCGCGCGCTACCAGAGGTGAATTCGCGTTGCACGAGACGTATCGTCTCGCTAGGGTCGTGGGCATGACCTCAGCCAAGCCCGCACACATCGCCATGTTCTCCATCGCCGCCCACGGGCACGTGAACCCGAGCATCGAAGTGATCCGGGAACTCGTCGCCCGGGGCCACCGCGTCAGCTACGCCATCCCCGCCGCTTTAGCCGAGAAGATCGCCGAGACCGGCGCCACGCCGGTGATCTGGACCTCCACCCTCCCCACCGAAGACGATCCCGAGGCGTGGGGCACCGAGCTCATCGACAACCTGGAACCCTTCCTGAACGACGCCGTCCAGGCGCTCCCGCAGCTCGCGGCCGCCTTCGAGGGCGACGAACCGGACCTCGTCATCCACGACATCACCGCTTACCCGGCACCCGTGCTCGCCCATCGCTGGGGCGTGCCCGCCGTCTCCCTCTCGCCGAACATGGTCGCCTGGGAGGGGTACGAGGAGGAGGTGGCGGCGCCCATGTTCGCCGAGCTGAAGGCGTCGGAGCGCGGACAGGCGTACTACGCCAGGTTCGCCGCCTGGCTGACCGAGAACGGCCTCGGCGACCAGGTCGACAGCTTCCAGGCCCGCCCGCGCCGCGGCCTCGTCCTGATCCCCCGGGCGCTCCAGCCGAACGCCGACCGCGTCGACGAGTCCGTGCACACCTTCGTCGGCGCCTGCCAGGGCGACCGCGCGGCGACCCAGGGACGCTGGCAGCGACCGGAGTCGGCCGGAGGCAGGAAGGTACTGCTGGTCTCGCTCGGCTCCGCCTTCACCAAGCAGCCCGCCTTCTACCGGGCCTGCATGGACGCCTTCGGGGACCTGTCCGACTGGTACGTGGTCCTGCAGATCGGCAAGTTCACCGACGAGGCGGACCTCGGCGCGATCCCCGCCAACGTCGAGGTCCACCGCTGGGTTCCCCAGCTCGACATCCTGCGCCAGGCCGACGCCTTCATCACCCACGCGGGCGCCGGCGGCAGCCAGGAGGGCCTCGCCACCGGCACCCCGATGGTCGCCGTACCGCAGGCCGTCGACCAGTTCGCCAACGCCGACATGCTGGCCGCGCTCGGCGTGGCCCGGCACGTCCCGATGGACCGGGCGGACGCCACCACCCTGCGGGAAGCGGTACTCGGACTGCTCGCCGATCCCGAGGTCGCCCGGCGCGCCGAAGCAGTCCGCGCGCAGATGGCCACCGAGGGCGGCACACGCCGGGCCGCCGACCTCATCGAGGCCGAACTGTCATAGGGCGGCCGCAAGGGCTGTCCCGTAATCCCCGGCGGGCGCACGGCGCCGGCTACGGCACCTCGCCGCGTTGTCGGAACGCCCGAATACGCCCAGTATGGGGGCCCCTCCGCCTTGCGATGCACCGCATCCGACGCCGTGCGCTGACCCACCGGGGATTACGGGGCAGCCCTTAGGGTGCCCCCATGGCGAAGAAATACGCGGCGCTGTTGCGCGGCATCAATGTCGGCGGGAGCAAGAAGGTCCCGATGGCGGAGCTGCGCTCCGTACTGGAGGGGCTCGGCCACGGCGACGTGCAGACGTACCTGCAGAGCGGGAACGCCGTCTTCACCAGCGCCGAGAAGGACCCGGCGGCGCTCGCCCGCGAGCTGGAGGCGGCCGTCGAGGCCCACTTCGGATTCCCGGTGCCGTGCCTGGTGATGGACGGCGCGTACCTGCGGGCCGTCGCCGAGGACTGCCCCTTCCCGGCAGCCGAGCTGGAGGGCAAGCAGCTGCACGCCACCTTCCTCTCCGAGCAGCCCGGCGCCGAGCGGTTCGCCGCGATCGACCAGGCGGCGTACCTCCCGGAGGAGTACCGGCTCGGCGACCGCGTCATCTACCTCTACGCCCCGGGCGGCCTGGGCCGCTCCGAACTGGCCCCGGTCCTGCTGAGGCCCTCCGTCCTCAAGGGCATCGACGCGACCAGCCGCAACTGGAACACCGTCGTGAAGCTGGTGGAACTGACGCAGGGTTGACGGGGCGCTCCGGGTGGTTCTGGTCATTCTCCCGGTCTGCGGGCGACCGACGGTGGCTGCTCGCGGCGGGGGAGCGGGCTGATGAGGGGGCGGGGAGGGGAGCGGGGCCTTGCGCGGAACCGGCCAGAGAATCGCGGCCGGGTGCTGTTGGCCGTATCGCACCCTTCCCGGTCCCACCCGTTCGTGATGGCATGTGCATGCCCAATTCAGGGCCGGTCCGCACGAATGGAGAAATCGAGATGTTGCTCCGCAGACTGACTTCCGGCGCGGCCGTGGCGGCATTAGCGGCCATGGCCGTTTCCGTACCCGCGCAGGCCGATTCCGCGTACACGCCGCCCGGGAGAATTACGGTCGACGTGGTCGGAGCCAACGGATCGGGGTGTCCGCAGGGGACCGCCGACGTGGCAGCGGCCTCCGACAACACCGCCTTCACCGTCACGTACAGCAACTACCTCGCCCAGGCCGGAGCCGACGCGGGCGGCACCGAGTTCCGCAAGAACTGCCAGCTCGCCCTCCGGATCCACGTGCCCCAGGGGTTCACCTACGCCATCGCCCGCGCCGACTACCGCGGCTTCGCGCACCTCCAGCGCGGGGCCTTCGGCCAGGAGCGCGCGAACTACTACTTCCAGGGCTCGGCGCAGACGGCGCGCACGACCCATCAGTTCAACGGCCCGTACACGGACAACTGGCAGGCGAGCGACCAGACCCAGTACGCCGACCTGGTCTGGGCGCCGTGCGGCGAGGAGCGCAACCTCAACGTCAACACCGAATTGCGCGTCTATGCGGGGACGTCGAACCCGCAGGCCCTGAGCTTCATGAGCATGGACTCGACGGACGGCAGCGTCAGCACGGTCTATCACTTCGAGTGGAAGGAATGCACCGCGGTCTGACGCCGGCAGCCCGACACCGAGTGAGTGCAGGACCCGACTCATGGTCAGGAGTGACAACGATGTCCCATTCCCTGTCTCGCACCCTGCTCACCATCGGCGCGGCCGCGGCGCTGATCGCCACGGCGACGCCGGCCGGGGCGGCCGGTCCCGGCCCGCTGATCACCGCTCCACCGGACAAGATCGTGATCGAGCTCGCCACGGTGAACGGATCCGGTTGCCGCGAAGGCACCGCCGAGGTGGCCGTCGCACCGGACAACACCGCCTTCACTGTCACCTACAGTGAATACCTCGCGCAGGTCGGCCCCGGCGCCCCGCCCACGGCATTCCGCAAGAACTGCCAGCTCAATCTCCGCGTGCACGTACCTTCGGGTTTCACCTACGCCATCGTCCAGGCGGACTACCGCGGATTCGCATTTCTGCAGCCCGGTGCCTGGGGTCAGGAACGGGCGAACTACTACTTCCAGGGAATGCCCCAGACTTCCCAGCGGACCCATCAGTTCAACGGGCCGCTCAACGACAACTGGCAATCGAGCGACAAGACGGAGTACGCCGATCTCGTCTGGGCGCCGTGCGGAGAGAAGCGCAACTTCAACATCAATACCGAACTGCGCGTGAATGCGGGCACTTCCAACCCGCAGACGTCCACCAGCTTCATGGCCATGGACTCCACGGACGCCAGTGTCAGCACCCTCTACCACCTCGCCTGGCAGGTGTGCCCGACCCCCAAGGGCTGAGCACGGTCCGGCGGCTCACGGGCGGTGCAGCGCTGTTTCGGCGAGTTGGTGACAGCAGCCTCTAGTAGTAGCCCTTCGTGCCGTCGAGAAGCTCCCGGACGATGTCCGCGTGCCCCGCGTGCCGCCCCGTCTCCTCAACGAGGTGGGTCAGTATCCAGCGGAGGTTGGCGCTGCCGGAGCGGAAGCCGGGGTGGCGGCCGACCTCGTCCAGGGAAGCTGCGGCGACGATCTCGTTGCTGCGTGCGCACTGGGCCTCGTACTCCGCGAGGAGCTCGGCGAGGGGGCGGCCGTCGGTGTGCCAGTCAGCGTCTTCGCTCGACTCGTCGAACGACGGGTTCTGCTTCTCGTCGCCGCCGAGGAACAGCACCTCCAGCCACGTGTGTTCGGTCCATCGCATATGGGAGACGAGGCCGGCCATCGTCATGATCGGTGAGGTCGGGATGACCGAGCGGTGCGCGTCCTCGTCGCTGAGCCCTTCGCATTTCCAGCGCAGGATCTGCCGCTGCAGGTCCAGCCATCCGATGAGCGCGGTGCGTTCGTCCGCTTGGAGCGGGGGGCGTTCCAGTTCCGATGCCATGTCGGCGCACGCTACCTGGGCAGTCGGGAGGGGGCACCTGGATTTACCGGACAGCCTTCGGGCGCAACTCGCGCAGGTCAGGACCGCACCCGGACCACCCGTTGATCACCACTCGGTACGGGCCGCCGCGCCCGCCGCGCGTGAGTACCTCGTTCACCGTGCCCCGACGGTAGCGCGGGGCCCCGGATGTGCCAGGCTCTGGGGCATGCGTTACATCATCATCGGCGCGGGCGCGGTGGGCGCCACCATCGGCGGACGGCTCGCGGAGGCGGGCGGCGAGGTCGTCCTCGTCGCGCGCGGCGCGCACGCGGAGGCCCTGCGGGCTGACGGCCTGCGGCTCACGACGGCCGACGGGACGCGGGTGCACCGGCTGCCCGTGGTCACCGGACCGGCCGAACTGGGTGAACTGCAGCCGGACGACGTGCTGTTGCTGGCGGTGAAGACCCAGGACGCCGTCGCCGCGCTCGACGCGTGGGGAGACGCGGAGGTCGCGGGCGGCGGGACGGCGGCGCAGCGGCTGCCGGTGCTGTGCGCCCAGAACGGCGTGGAGAGCGAGCGGCTGGCGCTACGGCGCTTCGCGCGGGTGTACGGGGTGTGCGTATGGCTGCCCGCCACGTTCCTGGAGCCGGGCGTGGTCTCGGCGCTGTGCGCGCCGCTGACCGGCATCCTGCACGTGGGCCTGGCGGCGGGCGGCACGGACGCCGTGTCCCGCGCGGTCGCGGCGGACCTCGGGAAGGCCGGCTTCGAGGCGCCGGTGGTCGAGGACGTGATGCGGTGGAAGTACGCGAAGCTGCTGGGGAACCTGGGCAACGCGATCCAAGCCACGACGGGCCCCGAGCCGGACGCCGCGAAGGCGGCGCTGCTGGGGCGGGCCGCCGGCGAGGCGAAGGCGGCCTTCGCCGCCGCGGGCATCGCGTACGCCTCGGAGGCCGAGCAGGCGGATGCGCGCGACGGCAAGGTGAACCAGCCGCCGGGGATCCGGGGCGGGTCGTCGTGGCAGAGCCTGGCGCGGGCGACCGGGTCGGTGGAGGCCGACTACCTCAACGGGGAGATCTCCCTGCTGGGCCGGCTGCACGGGGTGCCGACGCCGGTGAACGACGTACTGCGGCACGCGGCGAACATCTTCGCCCGCGAGGGCCTGCCGCCGGGCGCGATGTCCATCGAGGACCTGACCGCCCTCGCGGACGAGGCCGCGGCCCGGGCCCGGTCCTAGGGGGTTGTCTGACGGATCAGGGCCGGGCCCGGCTCGCCCGGCACCGGCGCTTGCCGCGTTGTCGTCGGTCGCCGACGTCCCCCAGCTACCGCTGGGAGGTGCCCCCACCGCGTCGACTCCCTCCTCCGCCTTGCAATCCACGGCACCAGCCGACCCGGGCTGTCCGACCCTGATCCGTCAGACACCCCCTAGCTCAGGGACCAGCCGGGGCCGGCCGCCACGGCGTCCCGGCCGGGGCGCGGCTACGCCGACAGGGCGGCGAGGCGGGCCGGCGCCGAGGCGGCGGCGTCGTAGCGGCGCAGCAACAGGCGGGCCAGTTCCGGGGCCGCGCCCAGGACCGGCGCGATCACGTCCGCGCCCGCGGCTTCGGCGCCCGCCGCGATGCGGTCCGGGAGCCGCCCCGGGGCGATGACGTAGGGAGCCACCGCCACCCGGGCGAAGCCCTCGCCGCGCAGGGCCCGTACGGCGTCCTCGGTACGGGAGAACCCTGCGGGAGAGGCTCCGGAGGCGAACGCAGGCCGCACGGCGCACCAACCGGTGTGCCGCCACTCCCGCGCGGTTCCAGCGATCGCTGCGATCGCCTCCGGGTCTGTGGAACCGGCGGACGCGAGCACCACCGCGGTGGTGGTGCGGTCCGCCGGGGTGAGTCCGGCCTCGGCCAGCCGGCGTTCGAGGGCCGAGACGAGCAGCGGGGACGGGCCGAGGACATCGGCCACCCGGACCGACAGTCCCGGCAGCCGGGCCGTCGACTCGGCCAGCGCCGCCGGGATGTCGGACTTCGCGTGGAACGCCCGGGTGAGCAGGAGCGGCAGCGCCACGACGTCCCGTACGCCCGACAGGTACAGCGAGGACAGAACCTGCCCGACGGACGGGGTGTTGAAGTCCAGGAAGGCCGTCTCCACCCGCAGCCCGGGCCGCAGCGCCCGGGCCCGCCCGGTGAGGGCGTGCACGGTCGCCGCGTGCCGCGGGTCGCGGCTGCCGTGGGCTATGACCAGGAGTGCCGGCGCGGGGGACACGGGACTCACTTGACCAGCAGGCCGCGGCTGCGCAGCACCCAGCGCTCGACCGGGCTGAAGATCAGCAGGTCGATGGCGATGCCGACGACGAGGATGAGGATGATCGCGAGGAAGACGCCGGGCAGGTCGATGTTGTTGCGGCCGTTCTCCAGCAGCTGGCCCAGGCCCAGGCCCAGGTCGGGGGAGCTGGCGATGATCTCGGCGGCCATCAGGGAGCGCCAGGAGAAGGCCCAGCCCTGCTTGAGGCCGGCCAGGTAGCCGGGCAGTGCGGCCGGCATGACGATGTGCCGCGCGCCGCTCAGCCCGGTGGCGCCCAGGGTGCGGCCGGCCCGCAGGTAGAGGGGCGGGATCTGGTCGATGCCGGAGACGAGGCCGTTGGCGATGGACGGGACGGCGCCCAGCAGGATCACCGTGTACATCATGGCGTCGTTCAGGCCGAACCAGAGCACTGCCGGGGGTACCCAGGCCACGGACGGCAGGGACTGCAGGCCTTGCAGGATCGGGCCGATCGCGGCGCGGACGAACTTCACCCGGGCGACGAGCAGGCCGAGGGGGGTGCCGATGGCCAGGGCGAGGAGGAAGCCGAGCAGACCGCGCGAGACGCTGGTCCAGATGACCTCCAGGAGCGTGCCCTTGAGCCACATGTCGGACAGGCTGTCCCACACGGCGGACAGGGCGGGGAGTTTGGTCTCCTCGGTGACCTTCGCCGCGACGAGGATCTGCCAGACCAGCAGTACGAGGCCGACGGCCAGGACCGGCGG